>JBDTRO010000194.1:0-24733 GCA_039931635.1 Betaproteobacteria bacterium
AAATCGTGCGCATCGGCGCGCTCGATCAGGACCTCAGAGAATTCTCCCACCTTGCCACCCTTGAACTTGACCACGCCGTCGATTTCCGGCGCGTCGGCCGCGGAGCGGCCGATACCGGCTGCGTCCACGATGACCTTCTGCGTGCTGCCGATCTTCGATTTCAGTTTCGCCTTGCTGATGCGCGCCTGGACTTCCATGAACCGCTTTTTCCGCTCCTCACGGACGTCCTCGGGCACCGGGTCCGGGAGTTCGTTTGCCTTCGCACCGTCGACCGGGGAATAGGCAAAGCAACCGACCCTGTCGAGCTGCGCTTCGCGCAGGAAAGCGAGTAATTCCCCGAACTCCGCCTCGGTCTCGCCGGGGAAGCCGGCGATGAAGGTGCTGCGGATGGTGAGTTCCGGGCAGGCCTCGCGCCAGGCACGGATGCGCGCGAGCACTTTCTCGGCCGCCGCTGGGCGCTTCATGAGCTTGAGGATGCGCGGGCTGGCGTGCTGGAACGGGATGTCGAGGTAAGGCAGGATTTTGCCGTCCGCCATGAGAGGAATGACGTCGTCCACGCTGGGATAGGGATACACGTAGTGCAGGCGCACCCATACGCCCAGCTCGCCGAGGGATTTGCACAGTTGCAGAAAATTTGTCTTGATTGGTCTCCCCTGGTGAAAACCAGTTCTATATTTAACGTCAACGCCATAGGCGCTTGTGTCCTGGGAAATCACCAGCAGTTCCTTCACGCCCGCGCGCACCAGGTTCTCCGCCTCCTGCATCACCTCGCCGATGGGGCGCGACACCAGGTCGCCACGCATCGAGGGAATGATGCAGAACGTGCAGCGGTGGTTGCAGCCTTCGGAAATCTTGAGGTAGGCGTAGTGGTTCGGCGTGAGCTTTACGCCCTGCGGCGGGACAAGATCGGTGAACGGATCGTGCGGTTTAGGCAGGTGCGCGTGAACCGCTTTCATCACGCCTGGCGTGTCATGCGGTCCCGTGATCGCCAGGACGGAGGGGTGCGCCTTTCTGATCAGATCGCTTTTGAACCCCAGACAGCCGGTAACGACGACCTTGCCGTTCTCCGCCAGCGCCTCGCCGATCGCGTCCAGCGACTCCTCGACCGCGGCGTCGATGAAGCCGCAGGTGTTGACGATGACGAGGTCCGCGCCGGCGTAGTCGGGCGCGGTGGCGTAGCCCTCGGCCCTCAACTGGGTGAGGATCCGCTCCGAATCTACAAGTGCCTTGGGACAGCCGAGGGAAACGAACCCGACTTTAGGGCTTTTTATCGGGGCCGCCCGGCGGAGGAAATCCAGGGAAATTGAATCCAGTAAATACGTTGCGCGCCTGGCTTTGCATCTGTTCCTGGAACTGCGCGAACATTTTCTGGCTCTGCTCCATGTAGGCCTGCATCAGGCCCTGCATCGCCGGCCCCTGCATGTTCATGAACTGGCCCCAGATCTCGTTCGGGCTGCGCGAATTGTCCCCATAGAGCTTCTGCGACTGGTCCTGCAGCGCCTTCTGCATCTGCTGGAAGCCCTCGAGGTTCTTCTCCAGATAGGTGCCCATGAAGCCCTGCATCGCGCTGCCGTAGGAGCGGATCATCTGCGACAGCAGGTCGGAGGAGAACATCGGCATGCCGCCCGACTCCTCGTCCAGGATGATCTGCAGCAGGATCTGGCGCGACAGGTCTTCGTTGGTCTTCGCGTCCAGTACCTGGAAATCCTCGTTCTTCAACACCATCTGCTTCACGTCCGCGAGCGTGATGTAGCTCGACGTCTTGGTGTCGTAGAGCCGGCGGTTCGGGTACTTCTTGATCAACCGGGTCGGGTGTTCCACGTTTTCCTCAGGAATTGCGGCCATTTTTCAGTCTACTCCTCTAGTACATGTGCTGGCCGCCGTTGATCGAGATGTTGGCCCCGGTCACGAACGCGGCTTCTTCCGAGCACAGATAGATGATCAGTCCGGCGATTTCCTCGGGCTTGCCCAGGCGGCCCACGGGAATCTGCGGCAGGATCTTGGAATCGAGAATCTCCTTCGGGATCGCGGTCACCATCTTGGTGCCGATATAGCCGGGCGAAATCGTATTCACGGTCACGCCTTTCTTCGCCACTTCCAGCGCGAGCGCCTTGGTAAAGCCGTGGATGCCCGCCTTGGCCGCCGAGTAGTTGGTCTGGCCGAAGGCGCCCTTCTGCCCGTTCACGGATGAGACATTGATGACCCTGCCCCAGTTCCGCTCCACCATGCCGTCCATCACCTGCTTGGTCATGTTGAAGCAGGAATCCAGGTTGGTGCGCATCACCGCGTCCCAGTCGCCCTTGCCCATTTTCTTGAACGTCATGTCGCGCGTGATGCCGGCATTGTTCACCAGGATGTCGATGCTGCCGCACTCCTTCTGGATCTGCGCGCATTTCGCCGCGCTGTCATCGAAGGAAACCACGTCCACCGGGTAGGCCGAGAAGCTGTAACCCCTGCCTTTCATCTCGTCCAGCCACGATTTGTACTTGGTATTCGACGGCGAATAGGTCACAACCACTTTGTAACCCGCGTCCGCCATCTTGGTCGTGATCGATTCGCCGAGGCCACCCATGCCCCCGGTCACGACTGCAACTTTTTGCGCCATCATTCCCCTCCTCCAAGGTCCTCGGCCAGTCTACTACATCATGTGCATGCCGCCGTTGACCGAAATGTTCGCACCCGTAATGTAGCCCGCCTCGTCCGAGGCGAGGAATGCCACCACCGCGGCGACTTCCTCCGGCTTCGCGAGCCTGCCCATCGGTATGGACGCGATGATCTGCTCGCGCACCTCGGCGCGGATCGCCATCACCAGGTCGGTCTCGACGTAGCCGGGCGAGACCGTGTTCACGGTGACGCCTTTCTTCACCACTTCCTGCGCCAGCGCCTTGGAAAAACCGGCCATGCCGGCCTTGGCGGCCGAATAGTTGGTCTGGCCGAACTGGCCCTTGATGGCGTTCACCGAGGAGATGTTGATGATGCGCCCCCAGCCGCGCTCCGTCATGCCGTCGATCACCTGCCGCGTCACGTTAAAGACGCTGTTCAGGTTGGTGTTGATGACCTCGTTCCAGTCGCGCTCGGTCATGCGCTTGAACACCGCATCGCGGGTGATGCCGGCGTTGTTGATCAGGATGTCGACGTTGCCGACCACCGCGCGCACGTTGTAGAACATGCCCGCGCAGCTTTCGAAATTGGCGACGTCGCCTTCGGCGGCGTGCACCTTGAAGCCGTCCTTGCGCATGGCGCCCAGCCATGCATCCTTGCGGTCATAGCCCGGCAGGCACCCGGCAACGATGGTGTGGCCCGCCAGCGCGAGGCGGCGGCAGATCGCGCTGCCGATGCCGCCCATGCCGCCGGTGACGAACACCACGCGCCGCGAAACCGGATCCGCTCCCGCGCCGTCCGGCTTTTCTTCCCGTTTCAACCGATCCATGACCTGCATTGCGTTCCTCCCTGTTACCGTTCTACAGCCAGCGCCACGCCCATCCCGCCGCCGATGCACAGCGAAGCGAGACCCTTCTTGGCGTCGCGCTTCTGCATTTCGTGCAGCAGCGTGACCAGGATGCGGCAGCCCGAGGCGCCGATCGGGTGGCCGAGCGCGATCGCACCGCCATTGACGTTCACCTTCGCCGTGTCCCAGCCCATCTGCCGGTTGACGGCGATCGCCTGCGCGGCGAAGGCTTCGTTGATTTCGAGCAGGTCGAGATCCTTCGGGTCCCAGCCGGCGCGCGACAGGCAACGCTTGGACGCCGGTACCGGCCCCATGCCCATGTATTTCGGATCCACGCCTGCGGAGGCGAACGCCTTGATGCGCGCGAGCGGCTTGAGGCCCAGTTCCCTGGCCTTCTTCGCGGATGCAAGAATCACGACAGCGGCGCCGTCATTGATGCCCGACGCATTCGCCGCCGTCACCGTGCCGTTCTTGTCGAACGCCGGCTTGAGCGCCTTCATCGCGTCCATATTGGCGCCGTGGCGCGGAAACTCGTCCACGCCGAACACCACCGGGCCCTTGCGCGACGGGACTTCGTACGGAACGATTTCGTCATTGAAGCGGCCCGATTTCTGCGCCGCCTCGGTCTTGTTCTGGCTCTTCACCGCGAATTCATCCTGCTCTTCGCGCGTCACCGCGTATTCCTTGGCGACATTCTCCGCGGTCACGCCCATGTGGTACTGGTTGTAGACGTCCCACAGGCCGTCGACGATCATCGAGTCGACCATTTTCGCGTCGCCCATGCGAAAGCCGTCGCGCGAACCGTTCAGCACGTGCGGCGAGGCGCTCATGTTTTCCTGCCCGCCGCAGACCACGATGTCCGAGTCGCCGTTGGCGATGGACTGCGCGCCGAGCATCGCCGCCTTCAGGCCCGAACCGCAGACCTTGTTGATGGTCATCGCCGGCACCATGTCCGGCAGCCCGGCCCAGATCGCCGCCTGGCGTGCGGCGTTCTGGCCCACTGCCGCGGTCAGCACCTGCCCCATGATCACTTCCGATACCTGGTCCGGGGCCACGCCCGCGCGCTCCAGTGCCTTCCGGATGATGTGCGCGCCCAACCGGGCCGCCGGAACGCTCGCGAGCGAGCCGCCGAACTTGCCGATCGCGGACCGTGCCGCGCCTACGATGACGATGTCTTCCATGACTTTCTCCTGGTTAGCCTTCTGCGTTACGCCTTTTGCGTTATGCCTTTTTCTTCACGTAGCGACCGGGTGCTGGCTCGATCGCCGGATATTGCGCGTTGCCGGGCTGCGCCGGCGCATCGCGCGTGCCACCTTTGAATTCTTCCAGCCACTGCGACCACTGCGGCCACCAGCTGCCGCGATCTTCTTTCGCCTGCGCGAGCCAATCGTCCGGATTCTGAGAATTATTCTCCGAAGACCAGAAACTGCGCTTGCCACCCGCGGCGGGGTTGACGATCCCGGCAATGTGGCCGGAAGCGCCCAGCACGAATTTCTTCTCGCCACCGAGCAGCCCCACCGAACGGTAGGCGGCGCGCCAGGGCACGATGTGATCTTCGCGCGTCGCGACGATGAACGCGGGCCGGTCCACTTTGCCCAGATCCACGGACACGCCGCAGTTGTGCAATGCACCCGGCACGCGCAATTTGTTTTCGAGATAGGTATTGCGCACATAGCTGCAGTACATCGGCCCGGGCAGGTTGGTGCTGTCCGAGTTCCAGTACAGCAGGTCGAACGCGGCGGGCGCGCCGCCCAGCAGGTAATTGTTGACCACATAGGGCCAGACCAGATCGTTGGCGCGCAGCGCGTTGAAGGTGGAGGCGAGATCGGCGCCGGGCAGGATGCCGCCCTTGCCGATCGCAGCCTCGCGCGCCGCCACCGCGTTCTCGTCGATGAATATGCCGAGCTGGCCGGGCGCCTCGAAGTCGAGCATGGTGGCGAGGTAGGTCGTGCTTTCGACCAGTTCCTCGCCTTTCGCGGCCATCACTGCAAGCGCTGTAGCGAGCAGCGTGCCGCCAACACAGAAGCCCAGCGCGTTGACGCGATCACACTGTGTGATGGATTTTGAAACTCTCAAGGCACTCAGGACGGCTGCAACGTAATCATCCCAATCAAAACCACCTTCGTCCGCGCCGACGTTGCGCCAGGAGACCATGAACACGGTATGGCCCTGCTCCACCGCGTAGCGCACGAAGGAGTTCTCCGGCCGCAGGTCGAGGATGTAGAACTTGTTGATGCAGGGCGGCACCATCACCAGCGGCCGCACGCCCACCTGCGGCGCCGCGCCCGAGGGCGCGTCCTGCACGGCCCGGTACTGGATGAGCTGGATCAGCTCGTTCTCGAACACCACCTCGCCCGGCGTGAGGGCGAGATTGCGGCCGACCTCGAAGGCCGCCTCGTCGGTCTGGCTGATGCGCTTGCGCTGCGTATCGGCGATCAGGTTGGCGAGGCCGCGAGTCAGGCTTTCGCCGTTCGAGGCTAGCGCCTCGCGCAGCACTGCCGGATTCGTAGCCGCGAAATTGGCGGGCGACATGGCGTCGCACCACTGCTTGACCGCGAATTGCAGGCGCTCTTTCGAATGCGCATCCAGCTCGGCGCTTTCGGCCAGCTCGCCCAGGAATTTTGAGGCGAGCAAGTAAGATTGCTTCAGGTAGCTGTAGTAGGGGTTGTCCTGCCACTCCTTCGAGGCGAAGCGGCGATCGCCCGGCTCGGGCCTGACCATCGGCGCGGCGGCGCCGGGGTTTTCAAACATCGCCGACCATAGCCGCGCCTGCTGCGCGGCATAGCCCGATTGCAGCGCCGCAAAACGCGCCGAATCCTGCATCAGGCTGGAGATCATGCTGGCGGGATCGGGAACGCCCGGCGGGTTTGAAACCAGGTGCTGCAGAAAGGGCTCCTGCGAGGTCACGGCGACCTATGATTTTGCACCGCACAAAAGCTTAATGCAATCCTTCGAGCAACGCCCGCGTCAGGGCGATGCAACCGATGCCCAGGCCGATCAGCATCGTCTGCGACAGGGTCGCGCGCAGTTCGGGCCGGCGATGCAACCCCGGTATCAGGTCGGCGACCGCGACGTAGATCATGCTGGCCGCAACGATACCCAGCAGCACGGGCGTCCAGCCCTCGACCACCTGCAGCGTGTAGTAGCCGAGCACGCCGCCCACCAGCGTCGCGCAGGACGACAGCATGTTCACCACGAATGCCTTCATCTTCGAGTAGCCGGAGTTCAGGAGGATGAGGAAATCGCCCACCTCCTGCGGGATTTCATGCGCCACGATGGCGAGCGCGGTGATGATGCCGAGTTGCGTGCTCTGCAGGAACGCGGCGGCGATCAGGATGCCGTCGAGAAAATTGTGGATCGTGTCGCCAACCACGATCAGGGCGCCCGAGCGGCCGTGGTCATGGCCGTGCTCATGCCCGCGGCCCGGTTCGACCTCCATCTCATGCTCGTCGTGCGAATGGCGCCAGAGCAGCAGTTTCTCGAGCAGGAAGAAGACGAGGATGCCGCCGAGGATGGACATCGCCACCGTGTGCGGCTCGCCGTGCTCGAACGCGTGCGGGATCACCTCGAGGAACGCCGCGCCCAGCAGCGCGCCGATCGCGAAGGACACGAGGGTCGGTATCCAGGCCCTGCGCAGGACGAGCGCGAACGCCGCGGCGCAGACGGAAAATACGCCGCCCGCGAGGCTTGCGACCACGATCCAGGCAAGAGGCGACATGGGGGCGGGGATTGTACGCGACTACGCAAGCCAGATTGCGGCAGCCATGCGCTCACCAGCATTATTCCGGCGGTAGGAGAAAAAACGCGCCGAGTCCGAAAAGGTACAGAAGCCGCCACCGGATACCCGCGCGATACCTAGCGCAGCGAGGCGCTGCCTCGCGACCGCGTAGAGATCGAGCCGCCAATGCTCCGGCCTGGAGGGCGTGAAAGCGCTTGCCGACCGCGCATCGTGCGCGAGAAACGCAGCCCGCACTTCCGCGCCGATTTCGTAGGCAGCGGGGCCGATCGCCGGCCCGAGCCATGCGATTACCCGGGACGCTGGCACGCCCATCGCGGCGACGCTCGCTTCGATCACGCCTGCGCACAGTCCGCGCCATCCCGCGTGCGCCACGCCCACCGCTTCGCCGCCGTCGTGCGCGAGCAGCACTGGCATGCAGTCGGCGGCCAGCACCGCGCAGACCATATTCTTCGCGTGGGTATGGCAAGCGTCGGCGGCGGCGCCCACCGCCGCGCTCGCCGCATCGACAACGGCGGTGCCGTGAACCTGGCTGAGCCACAGCGGTTCCGCCGGCAACAGGGCGCGCAAACGCGATCTGCCGGCCTCGCGCTTCATGTCGCCCAGCGCGCGCGTGGTCACCAGCGCGCGCACGCCGGCGGGCGCCGGCCAATCCGGGGTCAGGAAATCAGCCGCCATGCCGCAATTGATCGACCAGTTGCGCCATGTCCTCGGGCATCGGCGCGCTCCAGCTCCTCGCCTTGCCGCTGCGCGGGTGAACGAGTTCCAGCGCCGTCGCGTGCAGCGCCTGGCGCGGGAACGCCGGAACCTTGCGCGCGCCGCGCGCGTAGACCGTGTCGCCGACGATCGGGCACTTGATGTGCTCCAGGTGCACGCGGATCTGGTGCGTGCGGCCGGTGTCCAGGCGGCACTCGAGCAATGCAACCTTGCCGAGGCGCTCGAGCACTTTGTAGTGGGTGCGTGCTTCGCGGCCGCCTGCGACTACCGCCATGCGCGTGCGCACGCGCGGGTCGCGGCCGATGGGCGCATCAACTGCGCCGCGCACCGGCGGCGCGCCATGCACGAGCGCGAGATAAGTGCGCTTCACGGTGCGCGCGGCGAGCTGCGCGGCGAGGCTCGCCTGCGCGGTGACATTCTTCGCCACCACCATCAGGCCGCTGGTGTCCTTGTCCAGGCGATGCACGATGCCCGCGCGCGGCACCTTGCGCAGCGCGGGCGCGTGCGCGAGCAGCCCGTTCAGCAGCGTGCGATCCGGATTGCCGGCACCGGGATGCACGACCAGCCCGACCGGCTTGTCGATCACGATCAGGTCGCCGTCCTCGAACACGATGGCGAGCGCCATGCGCTGCGCCTTCGGCGTCGCGACGTCGGCCGCGGGGGGCGCGCTGAGCTCGATGGTCTCGCCGCCGATCGTTTTCGCGCTTCTCGCCAGCTGCGCGCCATCGATGAGGACATGGCCCGACTTCAGCCAGGCCTGCAGGCGGTTGCGCGAATACTGGGGGAACAAATTCGCCAGCGCCAGGTCTATCCGGAGTCCGGCGAGCGCCCTGGGGACCATGGCTGAAAGGGGCGCGGCGGACGATTCGGCGGACGCATCCTCCCAATCAAAATCCTCCTCGGCGGTATAATTTTTCCCCATGAAACACAGTTTACTTGCTCTGCTCACGGCTGCGCTTCTGCTTGGCGGCTGCGGCCTGCTGCCCACGGAAAAAGACGAGACCGCCGGCTGGTCGGCACAAAAGCTCTACGGCGAGGCCAGGGATGCGATGACCCAGCGCAGCTGGGAAAAAGCCATCAAGTACCTGGAAAAACTGGAGGCCCGCTATCCCTACGGGCGCTACGCGCAGCAGGCGCAGCTGGATGTCTCGTACGCTTACTGGAAAAACGGCGCGCGCGCCTCGGCGATCGCGGCAGCCGACCGCTTCATCAAGCTTTATCCGAACCATGCCAATGTCGACTACGCCTATTACCTCAAGGGCCTGGTCAACTTCAACGAGAACACCGGCCTGCTCAGCATCCTCGACAACCCGGACATGACCGAGAGGGATTCCAAAGGCACGCGCGAGTCGTTTGAGGCGTTCAAGGAAGTCGTGATCCGCTTCCCGGACTCGAAATACGTCGAGGACGCGCAGGCGCGCATGCGCTACCTGGTGAATTCGCTCGCCCAGTACGAAGTGCACGTGGCCCGCTACTACATGAAGCGCGGCGCGTTCGTCGCCGCCGCCAACCGCGCCCAGTTCGCGGTGCAGAACTATCCCCAGTCGGTGGCGCTGGAGGAAGCGGTGTTCATCATGGTCAAGGCCTACGATGCGCTCGGCATGACCGATCTGCGCGACGCGGCCGACCGCGTCATGCGCAAAAATTTCCCGGCCAGCCGCTACCTCGCCGGCAAGGGCGGGCGCGAAGTGTCCTGGTGGAAACTCTGGGACCCGGACTGGTAACTAAATCTTGATTTTTTCATCCGCGATGTAGTCGCGGATCACGCTGGCCACGTCCGGATCGGGCTTGAAACCCATTGCCAGCGCGCGCGGCGTGCGGAAGTTGACCGGCCAGGTTTTCACGATCGCCTGGATGCGCGCATCGGCTTTGTAGACCACGCGCTTCGCTGCCGCATCCCCCGCCACCTTGCGCATCGCCTCGACCATCTCGGCGACGCTCGCCGTGATGCCCGGCAGGTTCAGCCAGCGTTGCGTGCCCCAGGTCTCCGGCGGCAGTTCCCAGGCGTGGATGAAGGCATCCACCACGCGCCCGGGCGAGAGCAGCCAGACACCAGTCTCCGGCGCCACCGGGCATTCGGAGATCACGCCGTTCAGCGGCTCGCGGATGACGCCGCTCGCAAACGAAGAGGCCGCCGCGTTCGGTTTGCCGGCGCGCACCACGATCGTCGGTAGCCGCAGGGAGCGCCCGTCGATGAAACCCTTGCGCGTGTAATCGGTGATGAGGTATTCGCCGATCACCTTCTGCGTGCCGTAGGAGGTCTGCGGATTGGCGATGGTCGTGTCGTCGAGTACCTCCGGCAGCACGCCGCCGAAAGCCGCCACCGAACTCGTATAGACGAGGCGCGGCGGCTTGCTGCACTTTCGCATCTGCGCCAGCAGCAACTCGATGCCTTTGAGATTGACGCGCATGCCAAGGTCGAAATCGGTCTCCGCCTGGCCGCTCACCACTGCCGCGAGATGGAACACGGCGTCGGTATCGGGCAGGCACACGCTGGCGATGGTCTTTTCGTCCGAGACATCGCCCGTAACTGCTTTTATCTTCTCGTTGCTCAAATCATTGACTCGAGGAGGAAAGGCGCCATCCAGGAGCGTAATTGACGTAATCGGCTTGCCATTCAACTGCCCGCGCGCAAGCAGCGTTCTGGCGAGCCTGAAGCCCAGGAACCCGCCACCACCGGTAATGAGGATCTTCATGCCGGAATTCTAGCGAAGAACGCCTCGACGTCGGCGATTTCCCGGGTCTGTTTCATCGGCGGCAGGCTGGCGCGTACCGTCCGGCCATAGCCCTTCGTGTACAGGCGCGGGTCGCACAGCACCAGCACACCGCGGTCTTCCTCGTCGCGGATCAGGCGGCCCGCGCCCTGCTTCAGCTGCAGCACGGCCTGCGGCAGCTGGAAATCCATGAACGGGTTGCCGCCCTCGTCGCGCAGCGCCTCGATGCGGGCCGAGAGCACCGGGTCCTCGGGCGGGGCGAACGGCAGCTTGTCGATCAGCACCACCGACAGCGCTTCGCCGCGCACATCCACGCCCTCCCAGAACGAGGCGGCGCCCAGCAGCACCGCGTTGCCCAGGGCGCGAAACCGGACCAGCAACTCGCTGCGCGATCCCGTGCCCTGCACGAGGAGCGGATAGTCGATCCTGTCCTTAAGCAACTCGTGCGCGCGGCGCAACGCCCGGTGCGAAGTGAACAGCAGGAACGCGCGGCCGCGGCTCGCCTTCAGTACCGGCAGCGCCGCCTTGACTACCGCCTCGGTGTAATCGGGATCGTTCGGATCGGCGGGCAGTCCCTTGGGCGAATACAGCAGGGCCTGGCGCTCGAAATCGAACGGGCTGGGCCAGGTGCGCGCGGCCGCCTCCTCTATGCCCAGTTCCCGCTTGAAGTGCGAGAAGTCCTCGCCCATCGCCAGCGTCGCGGAGGTGAAGATCCAGGCGCGTGGATGATCCAGCATCTGCTTGCGAAACAGTTCCGCCGGCACCAGTGGCGTGATGTGCAGCTGTACCGAATGGCCGAACACTTCCACCCAGCGGACTTCGTTTGCGGTTCCTGCCTCGCGGATCCTCGCGAGCAGCGCCGATCCTTCGGCGGCGCGGCGCGCGCAGGCACCCAGGCCTTCGGAGCGTTCCGCCTGCTCGGCGAGCGGTTTGCGCACCGCCTCCAGCGCCAGCGCCAGAGCCTGCAGTGCGTCTGCAAATCCCGTTTCCCGCATCGCCTGCGTCCAGGCGAGGCGCAGGCCTTCCTTCGAAAAACACAGACGAAGATCACGCGCCGCCTTGTCCAGCTTCGATGCGATGCGGTCCAGTTCCGGCGACGCGCCGCCGGCGGCGCGCAGCTCCATGCGCGCGTCGCGCGCGAGTTCGACCAGTTGCGCGGTGGATACCGTTTCGCCGAAGAACATGCGCGCGGTCGCGGGCAGCTGATGCGCCTCGTCGAAGATCACCGTGTTGCAGGAAGGCAGCAGCTCGGATATGCCCTCGTCGCGCAACGCCACGTCAGCGAAGAACAGGTGGTGGTTCACCACCACCACGTCGGCTGCGAGCGCGTTCTTGCGCGCGCGCATCACGAAGCAGTCCTTGTATTTCGGGCAGTCCTGGCCGAGGCAGTTCTCGCGCGTGGAGGTGGCGTGCTGCCACACTGCCGCGTCCTCCGGGACCTCGGCGAGGTCGGCACGGTCGCCGGTGATCGAGGTGGCGGCAAAACTGGCGATGCTGCGCAACCGCCCCACATCCTCGCGCGATTCGAAGCGCCCCTCGGTACGCGCATTCTCGAGCCGGTACAGGCACACGTAGTTCGCCCGGCCCTTGAGCAAAGCGGCCACCGAACCCGATGCAAGCGCCTCGCGCACCGCCGGCAGGTCGCGGTCGTAGAGCTGGTTCTGCAGGGTCTTGGTGCCGGTGGAGACGATCACCTTGCCGCCGGCGAGCAAGGCCGGGACGAGATAGGCGAAGGTTTTTCCGGTGCCGGTCCCGGCCTCGACCGCGAGCATGCTGCCCGACTGGACGGCATCGAGGATCGCCTGCGCCATCTCGAGCTGCTGTGCGCGTGGACGGTAGCCGTCCACCTGCGCGGCCAGCGGACCGTCCGCGGCGAATACGCGTTGCAAGGCGTTCAGCGCAGTTCCTCGACCTTGACCCACACGCGGCGGCTTTCGCTCTCGGATCTTTCCCTGGAAGAAAGGATTCCAGAATCCGAGCGCGTCGAGGCGCTGTCCGCACCGCCAAGCTCGATCCACTCGCCCAGCCGCCCACTGACTGTCGTGGCTGCGCGCTGGCCCTGAATCGCGCCGCCACGAGCAAAGGCCTCCTGCCGTGTCCCGATTTCCAGGAAGACGTTGCTTCCCGAAATCCGCGGCACCACGGCGAAGCCGGTATCCGCCTGGGCGTAATTGCGCGACTCTCCCGTCGAGATGTATGCCTGCCCGCCCTCCAGCACCTGGAGGCGCTGTTCTACGTGTTCATCCAGTCTGCCGCGCGAATCCAGGATGCGGATGTCCGCGTTCGAGCCGCGGTTCGAGATCCGCGCATCGGTCTGCACGCCGCTGCGCTCGTCGCCCTGCGCGGTATCGAAGCGCACCGAGATCGTGAGGCGCCGCGCGGGCTGGTCAATGGAATCGAGCACGGCGCTGATCTGCGCCAGGTTGCCCGGGCTGGTGCGCACGATCAGCTGGTTGTACTGGCCCGTCAGGACGCCGCCCGGTTCGAGCAAAGGCCGCAGCACCGGGATGACCTGTTCGGCAGTCCTGTGCCGCAGGGAAATCACTTCCAGCGTGCCTTGGGCATACGCATTCGCGGCAACGAACAAAAGAAGAAGCGCGAGGAGGTTCATGAAGGGCTTAACGCAGACCTTGTGTTAGTGGTTGCTCTCAAATCGGATGTATACTAGATTACTTGAGTTATGGGCCGTAATTCACTGTTTTATTGTGCATTTATAACGACTCTGGCGGGTTGCGGCTCGTTTGGCCCGACTGTACCTGCCCCGGTCCAGGCCCCGATCGGAACACCCGCCGCAGCACCTTCAGCCTCCCCGGCTCCACGGATCAGCGCGCAACGTTCCGAAGCCTTGCTGCAGGCACTGCTCGCGCTCGGACTCGACTACCGTTACGGCGGCAACTCGCCATTGACGGGCTTCGATTGCAGCGGCCTGGTCGCGCACGTGTATCTCGAAGCCTGGAATGTCCGCCTGCCCCGCAATACGAGCGGGCAAAGCAAGGTGGGGATGCCGGTGAGTCTAGCGGAACTGCAGGCGGGCGATCTCGTGTTCTACGACACGCTGAAGCGCCCGTACTCGCACGTCGGCATTTACCTGGGCGACGGAAAATTCGTGCATGCGCCGAAGACCGGCGCGCAGGTGCGAGTCGAGTCCCTGAAGAGCGCCTACTGGGCGCAACGGTTCAACGGCGCGAGGCGTATCGAGCCGCCTCTTTGACTTTTGGTAGTGAGAAGCATTATCATTACGCTTTACCCTGCCTGAAGGTACCCAAGTGACTGTTATTAAAAAGACTTTTCTGGTCTCTGTCCTCTTGTTCTCTGTTGCAGGCTACGCGCAGGACAACAAGGTCCTGAATCTATATTCCTCACGGCACTACCAGACCGACGAGGCGCTCTACAGCAACTTCACCAAGGCGACCGGCATCAAGGTCAACCGCATCGAAGCCGGCGAAGACGCGCTGATCGAGCGCATCCGAAACGAAGGAGAGCGCAGTCCCGCCGACGTGCTCGTGACCGTGGACGCGGGCCGCCTGTGGCGCGCAGAGCAGCTCGGATTCTTCCAGCCGGTGAAATCGGCGGTGCTCGATGCGCGCATTCCGGCGAGCTACCGCGAGCCGACCGGGCTCTGGTACGGCTTTTCGCTGCGCGCGCGCGTGATCGCCTACAACAAGGCCAAGGTCAAGGCCGCCGAGGTTGCGACCTACGAATCGCTCGCCGATCCGAAATGGAAAGGCCGCATCTGCATGCGCTCCTCCACCAACATCTACAACCTGTCGCTGATGGGCGCGATGATGGACCACCTGGGCGAGGCCAGGGCCGAGCAGTGGGCGCGGGGCGTGAAGGCGAATCTCGCGCACGCGCCCAGGGGCGGCGACAGCGACCAGCTGAAGAGCGTGGCCGCGGGCGAGTGCGACGTGACGATATCGAACCAGTACTACTACGCGCGCCTGCTGCGCTCGGGCAAGCCCGATGAGCGCGAGGTGGCGGAGAAAGTCGGCGTGGTGTTCCCGAACCAGGCGAGCTGGGGCGCGCACGTCAACGTCTCGGGCGCCGGCGTGATGAAGCACGCGCCGAACCGGGAAGCGGCGGTGAAATTCCTCGACTACCTGGCGAGCGACGAAGCACAGCGCTACTTCGCCGAGGGCAATAACGAGTGGCCGGTGGTCGCGAGCGTCAAGATCGACAACCCGGTGCTGCAGATGCTGGGCCAGTTCAAGCACGACCAGCTGAACGTCGCGGTACTCGGCCGCAACCAGCCGGCCGCGCAGAAAATCTACGACCGGGCGGCGTGGAAGTAACCGTAGCGGCCGCGCCTTATGGCCGCGCGGCCTTGAAATAGCGCCTGGTAACGAATAGCAGCGGTACCAGGCCGATCGCGACGATCACCAGCGAGGGCAGCGCCGCTTCGGCCAGGCGCTCGTCCTTCGCAAGGTTGAAGGCTTCGATAGCCAGGGTGTCGAAGTTGAAGGGCCGCAGCGCGAACGTGGCGGGCAGCTCCTTCATCACGTCCACGAACAGCAGCAGCGCCGCGCTCGCGAGGCTGGAGGCGAGCAGCGGCGCGTGCACGCGCGCCAGCGTTCCCGCGGGCGTCGCCCCCAGGCTGCGCGCCGCGTCATCCATGCGCGGCGTGATCTTGGCCAGCCCCGCCTCGACCGTCTGCAGCGCCACCGCCAGGAAACGCACCAGGTAGGCATACACGAGCGCGACGACGGTGCCGGTGAACAGCAGGCCCGGCTTGATACTGAATGCCGCCTCGATTCCGCCGGCGATCCAGTTGTCCAACCGGCCCAGCGGCACCAGCACGCCCACCGCGATCACCGCGCCCGGAATCGCATAGCCGATAGCGGCGGCGCGATTGGCGAGCGAAATCACGTACGCTGCACGGCCACGCGACAGGCGGGCCGCATAGGCCATCGCGGTCGCGAGCATCACGCCCGCCGCCGCGGCGAGTCCCGCCAGCACGAAGCTGTTGCCGATGAGCGCCAGCAGGCGCGCGCTCAGTTGCGCCTGCGGATCGGACCACGCGAGGTGGATGAGCAGCACCGCTGGCAGCACGAAGCCAAGCAGCACCGGCAGCGCGCAAGCCAGGCAGGCGAGCGACGCGGCGATGCCCCTGAGCCGTTCCGGCGGCGAGGGCTTGCGCGTCGCGCTCGCGTAGGCGGCGCGCCCGCGGTTGGCGCGCTCGATCGCGAGCACCATGAAGACGAAAACCAGCAGACACACCGACAACTGGCCCGCGGCCGTGCTGTCGCCCATCGACATCCACGCCTTGAAGATGCCGGTGGTGAACACTTCCAGCGCGAAATACGACACGGTGCCGAAATCGGCCAGCGTTTCCATCAGCGCGAGCGCGACGCCGGCGGCGATCGCCGGGCGCGCGATCGGCAGCGCCACGCGGCGAAAACTGCCCCAGGCCGACAGGCCGGCGAGGCGACCCGCCTCCAGCGCGCTGCGCGAAACGTCGCGAAACGCGGTGCGCGCGAGCAGGTAGACGTAGGGGTAGAGCGCGAAGGCGAGCATCGCCGCGGCGCCGGGGATCGAGCGGATTTCCGGAAACCAGTATTCGCGCGCCTGCCAGCCGGTCGCGGCGCGCAACGCCGATTGAACCGGTCCTGTGAACTGCAGCCAATCCGTGTAGGCATAGGCCATGACGTAGGCAGGCATCGCGAGCGGCAGCACCAGCGCCCATTCGAGCACGCGCTGTCCCGGAAACCGGTACGCCGTCACCAGCCACGCACTCAATACGCCGATCGACAGCACGCCTGCCGCGACGAGCAGGACCAGCAGCGCGGTGTTGGCGACGTACTGGCCGAGCACCGTGCGCGCGAGATGCGCCCAGGTATCGCCCGCCGGGCCGAACACGCTCGCGACCACCGCCAGGATCGGCAGAAGGATCAGTGCGGCAGCTCCCAGGGATATCGCCCCTAGAAATCCAACCCTTTGAAAATAAAGCATTCCTGATTCTAACAAGAATTATTCTTGTTAGAATAAACACCATGCAACCGATACTGGATATCCAGGATCTGCATCACGCCTACGAGGGCGACCCCGCGGGCCACGAGGCGGTGCGAGGCCTGTCGTTCTCGCTTGCCTCCGGCACGATCGGCTGCCTGCTGGGGCCCAGTGGTTGCGGCAAGACCACCGTGCTTCGCTGCATCGCCGGGTTCGAGACGCCAAGCGCCGGCCGCATTCTGCTCAACGGCGTAGTGGTGTCCTCGGCCGTCACCAGCCTGCCGCCGGAGAAACGCCGCATCGGCATGGTGTTCCAGGAGCACGCGCTGTTTCCGCACCTGACGGCCGCGCGAAATATTGAATTCGGCCTTTCCGAAAGGAATGAAATCCAGGGCCGCGTGCTGGAACTCGCCGCGCTCACCGGCATCACCGACCTGCTGCAGAAGTTCCCGCATGAACTCTCCGGCGGCCAGCAGCAGCGCGTTGCGCTGGCGCGCGCGCTCGCGCCCCGGCCCGACCTGTTGCTGCTGGACGAACCGTTCTCGAACCTCGACACGGGTCTGCGCGAGCGCCTGTCGCACGAGCTGCGCGACATCATCAAGGCTTCCGGCGCCACCGCGGTCCTGGTGACGCACGACCAGAACGAGGCCTTCGCGATGGCCGACGAGATCGGCGTGCTGCGCGAAGGCCGTATCGAGCAGTGGGACAACGCCTACAACCTGTACCACCGTCCGGCGAACCGATTTGTCGCCGACTTCGTCGGCCAGGGCGTGTTCCTGCCGGCCAAGGTGCTGAATCCGAAGCAGATCGAGATCGAACTGGGCGTGCTCGAGGGCGACATCCCGCACGCCTGCCAGATTGGTTGCGAGGTCTGCGGCAAGGGCTGCCTCGCCGATGTGCTGCTGCGTCCCGACGACATCATCCACGACGATGACGCGCCGACCAGGGCGGAGGTGGTGCACAAGGCGTTCCGCGGCGCGGAGATCATGTACACGCTGAAGCTGGAGAGCGGCCGGAAGGTGCTGGCCCTGGTGCCCAGCCATCACAACCACGCGCTTGGCGAGCGCATCGGCATCCGCCTTGACGTCGACCACGTGGTGGCCTTCGCGCCACAGCGCTAGCTTATTTCTCTCCGTCCTTCAGGAAGAAATCCACCGGAAATTCGACGCTAAAGGCCTTGCCGCGCAGCGCCGGCGGAATCGTCGCCTTCGACTTCGCGGTGCGGATCATGGCCATGGCTTCGTCGTCCAACACCGAACGCCCGGCACCCTTCTTCACGGTGAGCGAGGAGATCGCGCCGTCTTCGCCGATGACGATGCGCAGCTCTACCCTGCCCTCCCAGTTGTTGTCCTGCGCGACGCGCGGATACCGCTTGTAGCGCCGCGCAAGATCCATCAGCTCGAGCCGGAACTGCGCAACGGTGCCGGGGTCGGGCCCGCTCGCGGCTTGGGCTGCAGGCTGCGCTTCGATTCGCGCGACCGGCGCCTGCGACGCCGACGGAACTACGAAGGCAGGTTCCGGCGCTTGCTTGGACGGCTCAACGCTTAGAACAGGTGTCGCGACCACAGGCGCGGCGACGACGGGCTGCGGCACGGGCCTGACGGCGGGCGACGGCCTGGAAGTGAACGGCCGCAGCGGAACAGGCTCCACCTTCGGCACGACCGGATCGGGACGCCTGGGCTCGGCGAGATGCGCGGTCAGCGGCGGCGCGGGAAGCTGCCGTTTCGCCTCGCGCAGAACCGGCAGCAGAAACAGCAGCAGCGCGTGCAGCACGAGCGAAGCCAGCACCGCCAGCGCGAGCAGGCGGTGCTGCCGGTCTTCTACCCCCGCGTCCCAAGGGCTCGCCAGACTTTCTCCGCCGTGATCGGCATTTCGATGTGCTGCACGCCGCGATCGGCAAGCGCATCCAGCACTGCATGCACCACCGCCGGCGTGGCGCCGATGGTGCCGAGCTCGCCCACGCCCTTCACCCCCAGCAGGTTGGTCTTGCAGGGTACGCTTTCGTCGAAGTCATTCGCCATTGCCGGGAACTGGTCGGCGCGCGGCACGCAGTAATCCATCAGCGAGCCGGTAAGCAGCTGCCCGCTTTCGGCGTCATACGCCACCTGCTCCCAGAGCGCCTGGCCTGCGCCCTGCGCGATGCCGCCCTGCACCTGCCCCTCGACGATGGAGCGGTTGATGATGCGGCCGATGTCGTCGACGCTGGTGATTTTCGCGAGCTCGACCACGCCGGTATCCGGATCGATCTCCACCTCGATCACCTGCGCGCCATTCGGCCAGGACGGCGCCGAGGGCGTCTGCGTCGCCGAGACGCGGATCAGCTTCTGCGCCTGCCTGCCTGCGAGTTCCGCCAGGCCGATCGAGCGATCGGTGCCCGCAATGGCGAATCGCCCGTCGCGGTACTCGATGTCCGGCGCCGCCGCTTCCAGCACCTCGGCGGCGAGTTCCTTGCCGCGCGCGACCACCTTGTGGCCCGCCGCCACCACCGCCGAGCCGCCCACGAACGCCGAGCGCGAGCCGACGCTGCCGACGCCGTTCGCGCGGTCGGTGTCGCCCTGCACTATTTTTATTTTCTCGAAGGAAATGCCCAGCACTTCCGACACCAGCTGCGTGTAGCTGGTTTCCAAACCCTGGCCCATCGCCATGGTGCCGGAAAACACCGTCACCGTGCCGTCCGCAGAGACCTCGATGTCCACCGTCTCGGTGGGCAGCGCGCCGGTCCATTCGAGATAGGAAGCCAGGCCGCGGCCGCGCAGCTTGCCATTCTGCCTTGAGATTTTATTTCTCTTCTCAAAATCATGCCACTCGGAAAGAGCAAGTACCCGTTCGAGAATCTTCGCGAATTCTCCTGCGTCGTAGGTATCGCCCATGTGCGTCTGGTACGGAAACGCCGTGGGCGCGATGAAATTGCGCCGCCGGATCTCCGCCGGGTCGAGCTTCATCTCGCGCGCGGCCTTGTCCAGCAGGCGCTCCATCAGGAAGTTCGCCTCGGGCCGACCGGCTCCCCGGTACGCGCCGGTCGCCATGGTGTTGGTGAGCACGCCGCGGATGAAATAGTCCACTGCCGGCACGTGATAGACGGACGTCAGCACCTTGGGGCCCACCACGAGCGGAATCATCGCGGTCGAGCCCACCGGCACCGAACCGAAATTGCCCAGCATCTCCATTTTCAGCGCCAGCACCTTGCCCGCCGCATCAAGCGCCAGCCAGGCCTTGAAATGCTGGTCGCGGCCCATGTGCGCGGCGAGGAACTCCTCGCTGCGCTCGGCGCGCCACTTCACCGGCCGCGCGAGCTTGCGCGCCGCGTAGCAGGCGATCGCGTCCTCGGGATAGAGCCCGGTTTTCATGCCGAAACCGCCGCCGAGATCCCCGACCACGACGCGGAACTGATCCGGCTTCGCCTTGAACACCGCGGCCAGTGAGTCGCGCGTGCCGGTCGGCTGCTGCGTCTGCGTGTAGATCGTCCAGCGCGCGCCTTCGTATTGCGCCAAGGTGCAGCGTGGCTCGAGCGGCATGGCCGAAACGCGCTGGTTGTGCAGCGCCAGCTCCGTGACATGCGCCGCCTTCCCCATTGCCTGCGCCACCGCGGCCGCATCGCCATAGCGGATTTGCGCGGAAATATTGCCCGGCGCCTCGACCCAGATCTGCGGCGCGCCCGGCTCGATCGCCTTCTGCGGACTCACCACCGCGGGCAGTTCCTCGTACTCGATCGCCACCAGCTCGGCCGCGTCCATGGCCTGCATACGCGTCTCCGCCAACACCGCGGCCACGGGATGGCCGGCATAGAACGCCACGCCATCCGCGAGTGGCGTACGCAGCGGCGCGCCCATCGGCTCTCCGTCCGGCCGCTTGAAGAGCGGCGGGATCGGGATATGGCCCAACCCATCGGCCTTCAGATCCGCCGCCGTATATACCGCAACTACGCCCGGTGCCTTGCGCGCCTCGGCGACGTCAATGCTCGCGATGCGTGCGTGCGCATGAGGCGAGCGCAGCACCACCATCCAGGCCTGGCCCGGCAGGTCGCGGTCGTCGCTGTAGAGGCCTTTGCCGACCAGGAGGCGATCGTCCTCCAGGCGCTTTTGCGAGCGCGAAGAACCGAAGCGTGCGGAAGCGGGATCGAACTGGGTGGCGGGAGCGGCGGGTGCGTTCATGTGTGGGGAAAATATGTGTGGGGAAAATAGCAGAATTAACAGCGGGATTAAAAACGCCCCTCTCAAAGGGGCGCCATCGTTGCCATCAGGGTTCCCAAGTTTACTCGGTTTCGACGTGCCGCCGCGGCCAGATCCGACCGCCTTCGAACGGCGAACCTGCCGCGTGAACCGCGCCTTCCGGAAACGCCGCTGGCGCATTCCGAAGCGCTTCCTCCGACGCGAACTCTTCAAACAGAGCGTACTTACCCGTACCGAGTACCGCCAGCAGCAGTCGCGCGCGCATCGCGCCGGGACACGCGCCGATCCGCTCGAAACGGTGCTGCACTACCCACGCGGCAGCCGCGTCCTCGGCTCCGCCGCCTTGCACGTCGTAGTGCATAAACCGGAGGAATGGTGCGGGCTCCATCCCCCGCGCGCAGCCTGCTTTGTCCCGGCTGGGCGTGCGCGTCACCTCGGCGAATATCGACGTCGCCGCGCCGGCGCGCAGGCCGACCATCTCGCGCGTCAGCGCATCCTGCCGCGACTTCAACTGTCCCGGCGTCGGCGAAAGAAACACGCCCGCATCCGCCGCTCCGAAAAAAGCGAGATGCCGTTCGCCCTTCAGGCTGCGATAGTGCGCCGCCCACGCGTAGCCGGGCCGCGCGAGCTTCTCCGGGATATGCACGCCGTGAAACCAGTCAATGTAGGCGTCGACGCGCGCGGCGTCGATGCCGTAGGAAACCGCCCAGATGGACCGGTTCATGTGGTGCGCCCCTATTGACCGCAACAGATTTCGAGGCGCCCCTGGAAGCACGCACCCAATTTCTTCATTTCATGAAACGCAATGCTATCAAGCTCGCGGTACTTGCAGGCATCGGGTTCACGGTCCCGACGAAGCTCAAAAAAACGCGGTTATGGCACATATGCGGCACTCTCTTTTCTCGACTTCGCGTTCCCGCCGGCAGTCTTGGCCGGATTGCAGGCACACGACCTAAGCCTCGCTTAAGACTGCCTCCGGAAGATGCGGGCGATCAACGGGCAAATTGCGCACAAGGCGAAGCGAATCAAATGGTACGCGATGGCGTGGGATACCTATCTGCCGTCGCCACTGTCTTCGCTCTAGGCGCCGGCTTCTTTCGCAGCGAGAATAGCGCGCATGCGAATTCTCATTGTCGAAGACGACCGGGACATCGGCGCGGCGTTGCAGCGAGCACTTCGCGCCGACGACCACGCCGCCGACTGGGTACTCGACGGGGGGGCAGCTGAGGCCGCCCTGCAGCAGAACGTCTACGACCTTGCATTGCTCGATCTGGGTCTGCCGCGCAAGGATGGCATCGAGGTGCTCAAGACGCTCCGCGCGCGCCACAACCGAGTGCCGGTACTCGTCCTCACCGCGCGGGACACCGCCGCCGATGTCGTGCGCGGGCTGGACGCCGGTGCGGACGACTATCTGGTAAAGCCATTCGACCTCGATGTCCTGCTCGCGCGGGTGCGCGCGCTGGCGCGCCGGAGCTCCGGCCGTGCGGAGCCGGAATTTGCGCACCTGGAGGTAACGCTCAATACGGCGACCCACGAAGTTACCCATCAAGGCCACCCGGTAGTGCTCGCGCCCAAGGAGTTCGCACTGCTCCAGGCGCTGCTGGCGCGTCCGGGCGTGGTGCTTTCACGCGCGCAGCTCGAGGAAAAACTCTACGGCTGGGGCGAGGAGATCGAAAGCAACGCCGTCGAGGTTTACATCCACGGCCTGCGCCGCAAGCTGGGACAGGATTTCATTCGCAATGTGCGCGGAGTGGGCTACATGGTTCCCAAGGCGGCGCCGACCGGGAACGCCGCCTGATGCTCGCCGCGGCATCCTCGATCCGCGCAGCCCTGCTCGCCTGGCTGATCGGCGCCGTGCTGGTAGCGGGGTCTGTGGCGGGGTCGGTCCTGTACGTCGTGGCGCTGAACGAGATCGACGCGCTATTCGACTATCACATTCGCCAGCTTGCGCTTTCGGTGGGCGCGCAGTCGCTGCGCCTTGGCGGCGCGGTCATCGCGGTGCCGGACGACAAGGACTACAGGGAGTTCGATTTCGCGGTGCAAATCTGGGATGGCGACGGCGAAAGCATGTACATTTCACCGAATTTTCCTGCGCTGCCTCCACGCGCGACGCTCGGCTTTTCGGACGTCCAGGCGGCAACGGGCGCATGGCGCGTCTACGGCATCCAGTGGGCCGGACGCACCATCGAGGTCGCACAGCCGCTCGGCTTGCGCCGCGAGATGGCGCTCGCCAGCGCCTTGCGCACGCTGCTTCCGCTGCTTCCGCTCGTACCCTTGCTCGCCGGGGCGGTGTGGATCACGGTCGGGCGCGCGCTGCGTCCGCTGCGACGCGTCACCGGAGCGGTTGAACGTCGCGGCGCACGTGCCCTCGAGCCGCTGAGCGAGGAAGGCTTGCCCTCCGAGATCGCCCCGCTGGTGAGCGCTCTCAACGGATTGCTTGGGCGACTGCAGGAGTCGATCGGCGCTCAGCGCGCCTTCGTCGGCGACGCGGCGCACGAACTGCGCACGCCTCTTACCGCACTGCGCCTGCAAGCCCAGGTCCTCGTGCGGACGGACGACGACAACGCCCGCAGGGCGATCGGCGCCGAGTTTGTCTCCAGTGTCGATCGGGCCGCGCGGCTGGTCGAGCAACTGCTCGAGCTTGCGCGCAGCGACCCCGATGTCACGCCGCAATCCTTCGTTGCCGTGCGGCTCGACGAACTGGCGCGCGAGGCCGTGGCGCAATTCGCCGATGCCGCGAGCCGCAAGGGGATTGATATCGGCGCGCAGGCAGCGCAGCCGGTCGCGGTCCGGGGCGATCAACACAGCCTGCGCATCCTCCTGAGGAATCTGGTGGACAACGCCGTGCGATACACGCCAGCCGGCGGACACATCGATGTCATCGCGACCGAAAGCGGCGGCCGTGCCGCCATGGAAGTGTCCGACACCGGACCGGGCATTCCGGCGGCGGAGCGCCAGAGGGTGTTTGCCCGCTTCTACCGGCTGCCCGGCAGCAGGGAAAGCGGCAGTGGCCTGGGGCTCGCAATCGTCCGACGGATCGCCGAAATGCATGGCGCGGAAGTCTCACTCGAGGACGGCGACCGTGGCGGTGGATTGAAGGTCAGGGTCCTGTTCTCGCGCGACGCCTGAGCGCAGGCGCCCTTAAGGATTTCCTAAGTCGGCATTCGAATACTTCCGATCACGGAACAGGGCGATGCGAAGCCGCTGTTCCCGTCCGATGGGCGTTGCGGGAACTTAAGGCTGGCTTAAGTCAGGGGATTGAGACTGCCTTCATGCAACGCATTTTCCCCCGATTCCATTCCACGCCAAAGGAGTTCACGATGAACACCCAATTTTTCAAGCGCGCTGCCGTCGCCACGGCCGTCGTCGCCGCATTCAGCGGAGGATACTTTGTCCAGTCGGGCGCCGCGCTGACGTCCGCCCTCGCCGCATCCCCCGCCGTGGTCGCCGCGCAAACGACGATCGGCCGCGCCGCCGCGCCGGATTTCGCGTCCATCGTGGCGGCCCACGGTTCGGCGGTCGTCAACATCAGCGTCACGGCCGCCTCGAATGCATCCGAGGCCGCCGGCGCCGCGCAGATGGATGAGAACAATCCAATGTTCGAGTTCTTCAAGCGCTTCGGCATGCAAATCCCGCACGCGCCAAAGGACGGCCAGGTTCGGCGCGGCCAGGGCTCCGGCTTCATCATCAGCCCGGACGGACTCGTGATGACCAATGCGCACGTGGTGAACGGCGCCGACGAGGTCACCGTCAAGCTCACGGACCGGCGCGAGTTCCGGGCCAAGGTGCTCGGCGTCGACAAGCAGACCGACATCGCGGTGCTACGCATCGACGCGAAGAACCTGCCTAGCGTAAAACTCGGCGATTCCTCGCAAACCCGCGTCGGCGAATGGGTGCTCGCCATCGGCTCGCCGTTCGGCTTCGAGAACACGGTCACCGCGGGCATCGTCAGCGCGAAGTCGCGTGCCCTTCCCGACGGCACGTTTGTGCCTTTCATCCAGAC
>JBDTRO010000195.1:0-21470 GCA_039931635.1 Betaproteobacteria bacterium
CATCTCCGCCTCCTCCCTCTTGCCGAGCAGGGCGTACATGACGACAAGAATCGGATACATGACGACGGTGACAAGCGTCGGCCACTGCAGCAGGAAGCCAGTCATGATCAGCACGAAGCCGATGTACTGAGGATGGCGCACGCGGGAATAAGCGCCCGTTGTAGCCAGGCGGTGCTTGTGCTGCGCCTCGTAAAGTACCTTCCATGCCGACGCGAGCAGCCAGAATCCCGCGAAGATGAAGATACTGCTCAGGATGTGGAACGGTCCGAAGTGGGGATTCGATTTCCAGCCGAATATCACCTCGAGCAGATGCCCAGCATCGTGCGACATGAAATCCACTCCTGGAAAGCGTGTCGAGAGCCATCCGGAAAGCAGATAGATGGTGAGCGGAAAGCCGTACATCTCGGTGAACAGCGCGACCAGGAATGCCGAAAACGCGCCGAACGAGCGCCAGTCGCGCTTGCTCTGGGGCTTCGCGAAGCTGAACGCGAAGATGATGAATACGAGCGAATTGATGATTACCAGGGACCACAATCCGTAGGCTGGCATTTGATTGGAATCGTTCATGGCATCTGGTCCTTGCTCTTTTCCTTCTCGTCCACGCCATGCCCGGCATGCTTCCCGTGCCCGCCGTGGCCGTGGAACATGTGCATCAACGGGCAGGCGAGCAATAGAAGCCATATTCCATAGGCGGAAAACCATCCGGAGAGGTGCGCTCTATGCTCGGTAACGAGGAAGTACCCAGCGATGAGCAGGAACCCGCAGAAAACCCAGCGGCCGTAATTGTTGCCACCGGACGAATGATTTTCGTGCGAGTGTTCAGCCATGACGATGGTCTCCTTGTGAATCGATATTCATCAGAGTCTTCCCGATTTCAGCGCGAGGATCGCCCACCAGAGTCCGAGTGCACCGGCGACCACGAAGCCGATGATTCCGAGCACGGGCACGTCGCCGATGTGAGGCCCTGCGTGGGCGGCGAGGATGGTCGCCGAACCGATGATGAGCGACGCCACAATCAGCGCGAAGGCGAGCCGGTTGCTTGCGTGGAGCATGTGCCGCTCGAGCGAACCGCCGCTCTGGTGCCGGATGTCGAACAGCGGCTCGCCGCGCTCCAGCCGGCCCATGAGTTGCTGCAGTACTAACGGCGAATTGCCTGCCACCTCGCGCACTGCGGTCGAAAAGCGGTAGAGCCGCGCGATGCTGGCTACGCCCAGTTCAGGGATGAACGCGTGCTTAAGAAGCCGGCTGCTGTAGGACCGGAAAGCGTCAAGCGAACTGAACTCCGGATCGAGCCTCCGGACCAGTCCTTCGAGCTCGGCAAAGGCGCGCAGCAGCAAAGCGGTTTCGCGCAGCAGCCGGATGTGATGGCGCCGGCCGAGGCGCGCAAACTCGCTCAGGATGGCGCTGAACGATTGGCGCCCGAGCCCCGATTCCCTGTAATAGCGGTCGAGCGATACGCCAATGTCTTTCGTGAACTGCGCGCGATCCACCTCTCCCGCCGCCCCTCCCATGCCCAGATAGGCGCTGGCTACCCAGGCCGCTTCGCGCGCGATCACGCCCAGGAACAGTTCACGGAGTTTTTCCTTTACCTGCGGCGACAGGTCGCCCAGCGCGCCGAAGTCGTGATAGCAGATGCGCCCGTCCGGAAGCACAAACACGTTGCCGGGGTGCGGATCGCCGTGGAACGTGCCGTGTTCGAAGACCTGCGTGAGAAAGAGGCGCATGAGCAGCTGCGCCAATTCGGCGTTCCGGGCAGGATCCGTGGGTGCGGCGTCGAGCCGATGCCCGGGACTGTGCTCCATGGTAAGCACCCGGGGCGTTGTCGCTTCCCAGAATATTTTTGGCACGAATACGGCCGGCTCATCCCGGTTTAGCGTCGCAAAGCGCTCAGCATTGCGCCCTTCGCGCTCGAAATCGAGCTCGCCGCGCAGAGTCTCGGCAAGCTCTTCGACCAGATCCGGAAGATTCCAAGCCCGCGCGGAAGGCATCACCGTGCCAAGCAGCCGCGCGAGGCGGCGCAGCACGGAGATGTCGGCCTCAACAGTCGCCGCGATGCCAGGCCGCTGGACTTTCACGATTGCCGCGGTCCCGTCCGGGAGGGTTACGCAATGCACCTGCGCCATCGACGCCGCCGCCATCGGCGAGTCGTCGAAGCTCGCGTAAAGCACGGCGATCGGCCTGCCGGTCTCCTGTTCGATGATCCCGCGCGCGACATCCGCCGGGAAGGCCGCCACGTCTTCGTGCAGCTTGCCAAGTTCGCTGACGAGCTCCTCCGGAAAAATATCGGTGCGGCCCGCCATCATCTGGCCGAGCTTCACGAACGTGGGACCAAGTTCCTCAAGCGCTTCGCGAAACCGCACGGCATCGCTTGTGGCGGTACCGCCTTCCGCAGGACCGGGATGGCGCCCGAAACCCATGCTTTCTGCATACCGGCTCCAACCCTTGGCCGCCGCAATCCTGGCGATCGCCGTAAAGCGGGCGAGCTCACTCTCTGGCACTGGCGCGTCGATTGGGGACCGGGCGTTCATCGCCGCCGCCCCTCTGGGAGAACCCGGTGCTCGAATTCGGCGGCCGCAAGGTCCGCGATGCCCGGCCTGCGCACCTCGAAGCGGATGCGGTAGATCCCGGGCACGCTCAACTGGAAAAAGCCGCCGAAACTCTGCTGGTTGGCGATCGCCATCGGCTCAAGCCGTTTCGTGACCGATGTGCCGCCGAGCAGCGTGACTCTGGCAGTCACTTCCGCCTCGGTGATGCGCCGCTCGTTGACCGCATCAGACAGTGCGACCACGAGGTGGCTGGATCCTTTTGGAGCGACGCCACCATGCATCGTGCGCTCCGGGTGCTGGTCCGGATGGGCGAGCACCCTCTCGGCCGGGACAACGCCGTAGTTGAACACAACCCCGTCTCTGGTCTGGCGCAGCGCATTCGCGGTTTCCGCGGCGGGCAATGGACCGGCGGCGGTGAGCAGCGCCACCATGCAGGAACCGGCCAGTACGAATTTCATTGGAATCTCAGCGCGTGCCGCCAAAACGCCCGAACAACCAGCCGAACAGAGCGCCGAGGCCAAACGCCCACACCGCCGTCACGATGAGGGCGTAGAGGAACGATCCGAAGGCGAACATCGTCGGGCCGCTTTGCAGCTTGCGAAAATCGAGGCCGTGGAACAGGCCGTTCATGTAATTCATAGCCGCTTCCGGCCAGATCCAGAAGACAAGCGCGCAGAGCGCGTACCCGACGCTCACGGTTATGGCGAAGGCGGTTCCAGTACGAATTTCGTTATTCATGACAAGCTCCTCAAGGTCGTAGACATGCGCAACGCGATGCGCCGAGAACCGCGCGAATTCAGGATTCGCAGCGGCTAAGACCGAAAGCAGCTCAGATCAGAATGCGCGCCGAGCGGGCGCAATACGCCAGGGAATCAGGTGGACGGTCTGGGGGAATTGCCACCGCGAACGAACACGTTGTAGCGCGCCAATTCAGCAGCGAGGTTGTCGCCGCCGGAACAGGAGAAAGTGACGTCGGTTCGGGGATGGCCGAAGCAGCAAGGACCGTGAGGGTTCCGTCGTCAATCGCTGCGCAGCATGGTTCGGAATCCGCATGATGCGAAGCTTCGCCATGCGCGTGACCCACGGCGGCCACGGGCCCAGACTGCGACGGGGTTCCCTGCAGCCGGTACACGTCGCAGATCGGTCGCGCCATCACCAAGGTCAGCGCGAGCAATGCGAATACGACAAATCCGCGCTTCGCATTGCCGCCACTTACCGCAATTTTGATTCCATCACTCATTGGACAGCAGCTTCGCCTAATTCCGTGACGCGGGTTTGATCTAGATCAGCGTCCTAGGCTCGGCTCCTAGCGCTAACCCGTCTGTACGCTATCGCACACTGAGCATTTGGCGCCGAGTATGTGCGCTGCCGCGCGGTGGGTCCCAAGGGCCAGGGGGACAATTGCCGCAACGATTCGCAGCAGTCCGGACAAACTGCCCGGCTGGCGGAATTGTTTCAAAGGAGACGGCTTCCATGGACACGACAAACAAAACAGCCCTCGTCATCGCATTTGCCATTGCGATACTGCTTTTGCTGCTCTTCGGTGGCGGGATGACGACCGGCGCGATGTTCAGTGGCGGGATGATGGGGAGCGGACACTTGGGGAGTGACTACATGGGCGGAATCAGCTGGATGTGGATTCCCACCTTGCTTACCCTTGGCGTTGGCGCTCTGCTTGGATGGGCTATTTTCGCGAAGAAGTAAGTTCGTAGGCCGGCTGCGACTGGCCGCAGCACGCGCTACTTCCAGTGCTTCGACCCGTGCGAAGGGGCCACGGTTTCATAGCCCCTTAAATGCGCGTAGTGCGCCACCTGCTCCTCGCTCAGCAGGGTCCGCATGCGCCGGTGCGTCTCGAGATGCGAGAGCCGGTATTCGCCCTCCAGCGCGGCGGCCTCCCGCACGCCGCTGGCCAGCGCCGCCTCGTCCAGCTTGCTGACGCGGAACAAGGCCTCGATGGTGCGTTCGGATTCGACGCGCTTTGCGCCGATTGTTCGCGCCTCGGCCTTGTGCGCGTCCATCAGCGCCTTGGTGCGCGCGCGCTGGTCCGGTGTGAGCTCGAGCTTGTCAGCGAGTTCCAGCACGTGCATCGGACCGGGGAAGCGGTTCAGTTCGGCGGATTTCGCGTAGCCCATCCCGGCGCCGGACAGATACTGCTTCACCTCGTCGGGCGACAGCGACTTGATCTCCTGCTCCTGCTGGCCAGCGTAGGGCCGGTGCTGCGCAAGCGCGGCAGTCGGGAGCAACATCAGCGCGCAAACGAGCGCCCGCTTCATTTTGCGGCCTCGATTTTCGTAACAGTGAACGCCCCGCCGAGCTTTTGCGCCTCGAACTTCACCTTGTCGCCCGCCTTGACCTTGTCCAGCAACATCAGGTCCTTGACCTGGAACACCATGGTCATGGCCGGCATGTCGAGGTTCTGGATCGGGCCGTGCTTGATAGTGATCTTCTTCGCATCCTTGTCCACCTTGCGCACTTCGCCGTCGGTCATGTCCCCTGTTGCCGCCGCCGTTTCGACTTTTGCGCCGATCGTTGTCCCTTGTTCCGTGCTCTTCTGCGCGGCGGCAAGACCGCCCTCCTTGTTGCCGGGCACCTTTTGCGCCGCCACGGATACCCGGCCCTTCATTCCGGCATCGTAGTGGCCGGGCTGCAGGCAGGCGAAATCGACCTTGCCCGCTTTCGTGAACTGCCATATCACCTCGCCACTCTTTCCCGGCGCGAGGGTGATCATGTTCGCGTCCGCGTGCTCCATCTCCGGGTTCTTCTTCATCACTTCGTAGTGCTCTTTGAGTTCCTTTTCGGTGCCCAGCACGAGTTCGTGCTTTACCTTGCCCGAATTCCTTACCTTGAAGCGGATGGTTTCACCCTGCCTGACGTTGATGCTGGACGGCGTGAAGCGCATGTTGTCGGTCATGACGACAGCAATGGATCGCGTGGCCTTGGCGGCGGTACCCGGAACCCCGATCGCGTTATCCCCGTGCCCACCTGCGTGGGTTCCGGCGGCGCGCACACTAATTGAGATTGCGCTTAGCGAAAGCGCGGCAATCAAGACAAGAGATTTAATTTTCACGCGTGCTCCTTTTAACGTGCGACAGATACGCTGGCCTTGAGGGTCATTTGTCCGGCACGATTCTGGTGACAGTGAACGCACCGCCCAGTTTCTGTGCCTCGAATTTGACCTTGTCGCCGGTCTTGACTTGCTCCAGCAGCGCCGGATCCTTGACCTGAAACACCATGGTCATGGCGGGCATGTCCAGGTTCTGGATCGGTCCGTGCTTGATGGTGATCTTCTTCGCGTCCTTGTCCACCTTGCGCACCTCGCCGTCCGTGAGCGCGCTCTGGTGGTGCTTCTCGTCAGCCTGCGCCGAAAATACTGCGAGGGCGGCGCTAAATGCCATCAGTACAATTTTCAGTTTCATGATTTTTCCTTTTACGTTTCGGTGACTTCGATGCTGCCAATCATCCCCGCCTTGAAATGCCCGGGTATGAGACAGCCGTGGTTGAATTCGGCGGCCGACATGTCAGTGGCCCTTGTGGCCCGATGGTTTGCGCACGTTTATCGTGGGGCCGCCCGTCGCGGCGGGCGCCTTGCGTTCCGTGAGCGGCGGTTCCCCTTTCCATTCGTAGGCCACAGTCGCGGCAGGTTGTTTGTACCAGCCCGGATCCTTGTAATCGTTGCGGGCCAGTCCTTCGCGGATCTTTACGGTGGTGAACATGCCGCCCATTTCGATCGCGCCGAACGGGCCGGTGCCGGTCATCATCGGCAGAGTGTTGTCGGGAATCGGCATTTCCATCTCGCCCATGTCGGCCATGCCGCGCTCGCCCATCACCATGTAGTCCGGCACGAGGCGGATGATCTTTTCCGCCACACCGCGGTGATCCACGCCGATCATGGTGGGCACGCCGTGGCCCATTGCGTTCATGGTGTGGTGCGACTTGTGGCAGTGGAACGCCCAGTCGCCCGGGTCGGTCGCCTCGAACTCGATGGCGCGCATCTGGCCGACCGCGACATCGGTCGTCACCTCCGGCCAACGCGACCCCGGCGCGGTCCAGCCGCCGTCGGTACCGGTCACCTCGAACTCGTGGCCATGCAGGTGAATCGGATGATTGGTCATGGTCAGGTTGCCGATGCGGATGCGCACCCGGTCACCCAGGCGGCACACCAGCGGATCGATGCCCGGAAAGGCCCGCGAATTCCAGGTCCACAGGTTGAAATCGAGCATGGTGTTCACTTTCGGCGTGTAGCTGCCGGGATCGATGTCGTAGGCGTTGAGCAGGAAGACGAAATCCCGGTCTACCTTCATGAAGCCGGGATTCTTCGGATGCGTGATCCAGAAGCCCATCATGCCCATCGCCATCTGCGTCATCTCGTCGGCGTGCGGGTGGTACATGAAGGTGCCCGGCCGCTTGGCGACGAACTCATACACGTAAGTCTTGCCGACTGGGATCTGCGGCTGTGTCAGGCCGCCGACGCCGTCCATGCCGTTCGGCAGCCGCTGGCCGTGCCAGTGGATGGTGGTGTGCTCGGGCAGCTTGTTGGTGACGAAGATGCGCACTTTGTCGCCTTCCACCACCTCGATGGTCGGTCCGGGCGATTGCCCGTTGTAGCCCCAGAGATTGGCTTTCATGCCGGGCGCGATCTCTCGCACCACGGGTTCGGCGACGAGGTGGAACTCCTTGACGCCATTCTTCACGCGCCAGGGCAGCGTCCAGCCGTTGAGCGTCACCACCGGGTTGTAAGGCCGGCCACTGCCCGGCGCGAGCGGCGGCTGGGTGTCGGGCTTGTCCATGCTGGGGGCTTCCGGTACGGCGCCCTGCGCCGCCCGGCTTACCGCCGCGGCGCCGAGCATCGCCGCGCCCGCGGTCTTCAAAAAGTTTCTGCGATTGGTCATGTTGATTTCCCGTTCAATGTGCTGCGCCGCCGGCGGCGGGCCGGGCCATCGCCTTCGAACCGCCACCTACCGCGCCCGGCGAGCCGGAGGTCAGCGCCGCCTGCAGATCGGATTCCGCGAGCCAGAAATCACGGAGCGTTTCGATATAAGCGTTCACGCTCATCACTGAATCGCGGGAGTCGGCGAGCAGCTCGAACACGCTCGCGAGCATGCCGTTGTAGCGCAACAGCATTTCCTCGGAGATGCGTTTTCGCAGTGGCACGACCTCGTCCCGGTAGTGGCGCGCGAGGTCGAACGCGGTGCGGTACGCCGAGTAGGTCTCGCGCACTTCGGAACGGGCGCGGATGGCGGTGTCCGCGGCGCGGTTCACAGATTGCATGTAGACGTGCTCAGCCCTCACGACGCTCGCCCCGCCGAAATCGAAAATTGGGATGCGCAGTTCCACCTCCCAACCGCGTTGCGGCGGCCTGGGCGACTCCGTGTTGTGGTGCAACCCGACCTCCAGCAGGTCCACAAACCGGGTAATGCGCGTCAGTCCCATCGATTCGGCGAGCGCCTCGCTTTCGCGCCGCGCGCCCTGCACGTCGAGCCGCTGGGCCAGCGCCTGCGCTTCCAGATCGCCTCCTTCCCGCGGCGCCTTGGGCAGGTCAGGCAGCCGCTCGGGCAGCGTGAAGTTCAGTGCCTCGCCCCACAACCCCATGCTGCGGGTCAGGCGCTCGCGCGAAGCGACCTGCGCCTGCTTCGCGCGCGCCAGTTGCACTGTGGTTTCGGCATAGAAAGCCTGCTCCCGCTGCTGATTGAGCCTGGACCAGTTGCCCACGGCCGCCATGCGCCTGGCCAGCTCGGCGCTTGCTTCCGCCGCGCTCTTCACCTGCTCCATGTAGCGCGCCGTCTCCACCGCCGCGAGCGCGCCGAAGTAGTTCCTGCGCGTTTCAAGTGCGAGGCGCAAAGCCTCGCCCGCGGCACGCACCTTGGCAGCCTCGAAGCGTTTCTCCTGCGCTTTCGTGGCAAGCGGGATGCTGATGAGGCCGAGGATGTCCAGGAACACGCTCCGCTCGAACTCGGTCTCATCGCCCCGCCGCAAGCGCGCAAACGAGAATGTCGGGCCGCGCCAGCGGCTTGCCTGCACCAGGTCCGCCTCGGCAATGCCCATCTCCGCATAACTCGCCTGCAAGCCGGGGTTGTTCAGCAGCGCGACCTGAACAGCGCTTTCCGCGCTCAGCGGCTGCGCGAGCAGTTCCTTGACGCGCACGCGAACGGTGTCGGCTTCGTTGTCCGAGCGGATCCATTTCGCCTCCTGCCCGGTGCGTTCGCGAACCGCGGAATCGACCGTGCCGAATCCGCCATCAGGCGTGAAGCTGACGCAGCCAGCGAGCAGCGCCGTGGCGATGGCCGTAAGAATGACTGGCAGCTTCATTTGCGCTCTCCGTGGTCCTCATGGGTGGGCGGCTTGACCGGTTGGCCTGCGGCGCCGCGCGCTGGGACGGAATTCGGCACCTGGCCAACATGACCGCCGAGGCGGCCAATCTCGTCGTTGGTTTCGCGCCAGCGGCCCACCTCGGAATCCACGTAGGGCCGGTAGTCCTTGAATGCCGACTCGTACGGCCGCGATGGCACGGCCGCCTTCGGATCGGCAGAATCGGTCCGCGAGGGGCTTTGCGCAGCGACACCACCGGCGATGCACGCCGATAGCGTGAAACAAAGGGTCTTCAACATGGCACTCCAAACACTGTAGGTCGCACGCACGAGCGTGCTGGGACGGCACCCCGTGCAGGAACGGCTCGCTGTTCTAGCGCGCCGCGGCCTGGTCAGCGATCAGAGCGAGAGCGGAGGTCGGTCGAGGTGCCCGGGCACGAAGCCCGGTACCTGTCGACCGAAGAACGGAATGCGGCTGGAAGCCGGGGACTGAAACACAACACCGATATTTGCATCTGGCGCAATGCTGGCGCTGGCGCAGCAGGTAGCACATGCGCTGCAAACCGAGGCAGCATGCGACGGCCCGCTGGTTTCCTCGCCGGCATTGGGATCCGCATCATGATGGTGGCTATCGCCGCGCTCCTGCGCTTGCCCTTCAACGGCAGCAACGCCCCCGTGGTGCGAATCGCAGAGCACCATCAGCACGCTGGCATAGCCGCGCAACGGCAACGCCGCGAGCAGCAGGGCCAGCAAAAGCGTTCGAAGCACGGTCTTCAAGCGCGCAATCCTAACCCAGCTGTCGCAGCACGCCAACGAATCCGCGCCAGCTCACCGACAGGCAGTGCCAGAGGCAAGCGGGGATCGCTCCCAGGCCGCGCGCGGCGGTTGCATTCATCAAGCAGTTGGCAGTATTCATGAAGGCGGAGATTGAAGCCTAACACCGTGGGAGGGTCAAGCGGCGTGCGCCAGGTCGTCGAGGATAGGGCAGTCCGGCCGGCCATCGCCGTGGCAGTTGTGCGTCAGGTGCTCGAGCGTCGCCACCATCGACTGCATCTCGAGGATGCGGCGCTTCAGGTCCTGCATGTGGCCGCCCGCGATCTTCTTCACCGAGGCGCTCGGGCGCGTCTTGTTCTGCCAGAGCGCGAGCAGTTCGCGGATGTCGTCCATCGAGAAGCCCAGCGTGCGCGCGCGCTTGATAAAGCGCAGCGTATGCACGTCCTTGTCCGAGTAGACGCGGTAATTGGCGAAGGTGCGGGCGACGTTCTTCAGCAAGCCGATCGCCTCGTAGTGGCGGATCATCTTGACCGAGACGCCGCTCGCCTTCGACGCCCGCCCGATGTCGAGTAGTCCCTGGCCAAGGGCATCGGCATGTTCAAGTGGTAGTTCGCTTTTCCCCATATCAGACTCCTTTGCGAAAGGTCATCGCCGATTCGGCCACAGCTTTCGATGGGCGATCACCATTGCCGGCGGCAGGATCAGCCACTGCAACAACGGCGAAAGGCCGATACCGAAGATCAACGGCATGTCTGCCGTATAGCCCCAGCTGCCGGCGCGATAGACATTGTGCCATTCGCTCCATACGGTATACGCCATCGCGCCGATCACGACAATTGCGCCACCTGTCCACGGGTGCGTTAGAGGCCAATCCGCGCGCCGCAGCACCATGCCGGCCAGCGCAAACATCGCTAGTGCGATCACGACGTCGCCCAGGGAGCAATGAAACACCGACCACGCGACGCGAAGACCATCGGCTTCCGCCCAGATCGTATAAAGCCTGACATGTGCCATTTCCCACGCCAGATTCAAAACGAAGGCAAGCGCAACCCAGGGACTCACGAGAAAGAGAATGCGGAGCGTCGCCGTGCCATCAGCGCGTGTCCAGCGAGTGGAAAGCTGTCGGTGACGCCTGAGCGTTTCCACGGCCGTGAGGCAGATAGCGAGCCACGCCGTTCCTGCCGCAACCGCCGCGACGACATCACTGAAATAGTGCGCGCCGAGGTAAATGCGACTGAAACCCACTGCGCAAATAATCGTGAAAGCGAATGCAGCCGCACTTGCGCGCCACCACCAGGACGTCACCCTGAAAATGAAGAATACGCCGAGCAGGCCGTAAAACAAGGTCGCGGCCATGGTATGGCCGCTCGGAAAACTGTATCCGATCAGATCTACATCGCCCCAATCCGGACGTCCCCGGGCAAACGCCATTTTCAGGAGCAAATTCAGCAGCAGGCCACCAGGTACAACCAGCGCCAATGCAAGCAATCCGTACCACCTGCGTTTCCACAGCAAGAAAATGGAAGCCACAATGCACAGGCTCAACACCGTGGCAGTCGACGCAAACGCGGAAACGAGCGTCATCTTTGCCGTAAAGGAAGGCGTGGCGTTTGTGCGAAACCATTCCGAAATGATCACATCCACGAACGTAAGTGGATCGTTCGTGATCAGATCCTCCGCGACGCCGCCAAACAGCCACGCCGACCCGATGAGTGCCACGCTGCCGATGGTGAGGTGCAGGCCGAAGAGGCCCTCGGATGAGAACCTGGCCCTGAGAAAAGCGATGAGCCGCTCCAAGCGTGGATGCAAAGTTGTGCCCGGATATTGCGGCTTATAACTTGACTTGGTTCAGCCGCAACGCGTTGGTCACCACGGACACCGAGCTCAGCGCCATCGCGGCGCCGGCGAACACCGGCGAGAGCAGCAGGCCGAAGACCGGGTAGAGCACGCCGGCCGCAAGCGGAATGCCGAGCGCGTTGTAGCCGAAGGCGAACGCGAGGTTCTGGCGGATATTGCGCATCGTGGCGCGCGAGAGTACCGCGGCGCGTGCGATACCGCGCAGGTCGCCCTTGATCAGAGTGACGCCTGCGCTTTCCATTGCGACGTCGGTGCCGGTACCCATGGCGATACCGACATCGGCCTGCGCCAGCGCCGGCGCGTCGTTGATGCCATCGCCCGCCATCGCTACCTTGCGCCCTTCGGCCTGCAGGCGCTTCACGTGGCCGGCCTTGTCTTCGGGCAGCACTTCGGCGAGGGCTTCATCGATGCCGAGCTGCCGGGCGACGGCTTCGGCCGTGCTGCGAGAATCACCCGTCAACATCACGATGCGTACGCCAGATTGCTTGAGCGCGGCGATTGCTTCGCGGGTGCTTTCCTTGATCGGGTCGGCAACCGCAGCAATGCCGGCGGCAGCGCCGTTCACGGCGAAGAACACCACTGTCTTGGCTTGCGCACGCCAGGCTTCCGCGCGAGCTTCCCACCCTTGCGTATCGACGCCCTGCTGCGTGAGAAAGGCGCGGCTGCCTACGAGTATCTGCTTGCCGTCGATGTCCGCCTTTACACCGAGACCATTCACCGCATCGAATGCGCCGGCCACCTTCGGGGTAAGGCCCCGCCCCTTCGCACCCTCGACGATTGCAAGGCCGATCGGGTGCTCGGATAGCTGCTCCACGCCCGCAACAAGCGCAAGCGCTTCATTTTCTGGAACGCCTTCGGCGATGAAGTCCGTCAGCGCGGGATGCCCGAGCGTCAACGTGCCGGTCTTGTCCACCACCACGGTGTCGATGTCGCGCATGCGCTCGATCGCTTCCGCGTTCCGGAACAGGATGCCCGCGCGCGCGCCTTGCCCCATTGCGACGGTCATCGAGATGGGCGTGGCCAGACCGACCGCGCAAGGGCAAGCGATGATCAATACTGCAATGGCGTTCAGAAACGCGTACGCGAATCTCGGTTCTGGACCGAAGAACCACCACACGACTGCCGTCACGACGGCGATAGCCACGACGATCTGGACGAAGTACGCGGCAATGACGTCCGCGAGCTTTTGAATCGGCGCACGCGTACGCTGGGCCTCACCCACCATGTGAACGATGCGTGACAGGAGCGTATCCGCTCCGACGCGTTCCGCCTTGATGGTCAGGGAGCCGTTGCCATTCACCGTTGCGCCGACGACTTTGCCGCCTGCGGACTTTGCGACCGGTACCGGCTCGCCAGTCATCATGGATTCGTCCACCCTGCTCGTACCCTCGAGCACGGCGCCATCCACCGGCACCTTCTCACCTGGCTTGACACGGAGCCTGTCGCCGACAACGACGCTCTCCAGCGGCACCTGTTCCTCGGTCCCGTCCTCGCGCAATCGCCAGGCGAGATTGGGTGCGAGCTTGAGCAACTGCTGGATCGCTTGACTGGTCTGGCCCATGGCCCGCAACTGCAGGAAATCGCCCAGTATCACGAGCGTCACGATCACCGCCGCCGCTTCGAAATAGGTGCCGACTGCGCCGTCGTGCTCACGAAACTCCTGCGGAAACCAGCCGGGAAAGAGCACCGCGGCGAGGCTGAACAAGTAGGCCAGGCCGACCCCCAGCCCGATCAGCGTGTACATGTTGAGGTTCCAGCCCGTGAGCGACAGCCAGAACTTGCGCAGGATCGGCCAGCCGACCCATAGCACGACTGGCGTGCCAAGCGCGAATTCGATCCAACCGCGCAGCCGGGGCTCCAGGCCAAGCGGTTCATGGATTCCGACCATCGGGGCCATCGCAAGCAGAAACAGTGGCAGGGAAAGCGCGGCGCCAACCCACAAGCCCCGCTTCAGGTCCTGCAGTTCCGTATCGTCCGTCGCCCCGACACCTCCAACCGGCACCAGTGCCATGCCGCATTTCGGACAGTCGCCCGGCCTGTCCTGCATCACTTCCGGATGCATCGGGCAGGTGTACCGCGCACCTGGAACCGCTGCCGCGGCAGCCGTGGGAGCAGTTGCATGGGCATGCCCGTGTCCGTGCCCGCCACAACAGGTGCCAGCCTTTTTGAGGTAGCGCATTGGGTCGGCCCTGAATTTGGTAAGACAACCGCCGCTGCAAAAGGCATACCGCACGCCCTCGTGCTCGAGCGCATGCGCCGAGTTGGCTGGGTCGACCTGCATTCCGCAAACCGGATCAGTCGCCATTTTCAATCTTGGCCCCTGACAGCTGCGCGCATCTGTGCGCCGACGAACATAGATGGATCGCCGGACCTATCCACAACAGCAGCGCTTGACTGACGATCCGGCAGCATGGCGTTTTGGGTTCGTCTTGAATGCGTCGAGGCATCCGCCGCAGCAAAACGCGTACCGCACGCCCTCGTGGTCAAGCGTGTGGGCCGAGGTCGCCGGGTCAACCTGCATTCCGCAAACCGGATCTATCGTCTTCTGTGTTTTCATCGTGCAGGCAGACTGCTCTCTCCCATGATGGGAGGGTCAAACCAGGCGATTCAAGCCGGGAAGCGGCGGCCGAAATCCCGCAACACTTCGCGTGCGCAATTGTGCCCCGGCGCTCCCGTGACCCCGCCGCCCGGATGGGCGCCGGCGCCGCATAGATACAGCCCCTTCAGCGGGCCGCGATAATCCGCATGCCCGAGCAGTGGCCGCGCCGACCAGAGTTGGTCCAGCGACAGCGCGCCATGAAATATGTCGCCGCCGACCAATCCGAACTCGCGTTCCAGATCGGCTGGCGAGAGAGCGCTTTGTCCGACGATGCTGTTGCGGAATCCGGGCGCGTGCGACTCGACTACGTCCAGGATCCGGCCGATCGCTTCATCCTTCCTCAGGCTCCAATCCACGTCCGGCGCAAAATGCTGGCAAAAGAGGCTCGCCACGTGCGCGCCCTTGGGCGCGAGTGTTTCGTCCAAGGTGCTTGGAATGACCATTTCGACGATCGGTTTGGCGGCGATCCCTCCGGCGCGCGCGTCCAGGAAGGCGCGGTCCATGTAACCGAGCGAAGGAGCCAGGATGATGCCGCTCGCATGGTGCGGCCCCGCCTCCGGCAGGCACGAGAACCGCGGCAATTCCGAGAGTGCGACATTCATGCGAAAGGTAGCCGATCCACACTTGTAGCGCTCCATGCGAGCAACGAATTCCGCCGGCAGATCGCTTCTGTCCACCAGCTTCAAATAGAGCAGCTTCGGGTTGATGTTGGCGACGACGGCTTTCGCCGCGAATTCCCGGCCGTCCTCTAGTACCACTATGCTCTTGCTTACGCGGGCGACCGGGGCTTCGCAGACGATCTCCACGCCCAACCGCCGCGTTTCCGCGGCCAGCGCCTCGCTGATGGCGCCCATGCCGCCGATCGCGTGGCCCCAGATTCCTCGTTTTCCGTTCACCTCGCCGAAGCAGTGATGCAGCAGAACGTAGGCAGTCCCGGGATGGAACGGGCTTGCATAGTTGCCTACCACGGCGTCAAAACCGAATACCGCCTTGATGCCGTCCGATTCGAACCAGCGCTCGAGCAGTTCTGCTGCGCTGCGGGTAAAAAGTTCCAGCAGATCGCGCTGCGATTCGATATCGAGTTTTCTGAGCTTCCCACCGAATTTCAACGCACGAAAAAAATCCATCGTCCCGCCGCCTGCGTTCGGAGGCGTTTCGAGTACCGTCGCGCGCAGGACATCGGCGACTTTCTCGATGGTCCGGTAGTAGTCGGCCAGCCGGCCGGCGTCGCGTGCGGAGAATTTGGCGACCTCCTTCTGCGTCGCTGCCAGCCCGCCGCCGACCTTGAGATAGCCACCCACCATGGGAAGGAAATTCGAGAACGGACGCTCGACAATGCGCAGCCCGTGCTCGGCGAGCCGCAACTCCCGGATCACCTTGGCCTGCAACAGGCTCACCGTGTAGGCCGCGGCCGAATTGCGGAAGCCGGGATGGAACTCCTCGGTGACCGCGGCCCCGCCGACGACGCCGCGACGTTCGAGTACTTTTACCTTGAGGCCTGCTTTCGCAAGGTAGCAGGCGCAGACCAGGCCGTTGTGGCCGGCGCCGACGACGATGACGTCGCTGACGCCAGCGGTCACTCTACGGTGACGGACTTGGCGAGATTGCGCGGCTTGTCGACGTCGCCGCCGCGCGCGAGCGCCGTGTGATAAGCCAGTAACTGCAGCGGCACCACGTGCAGGATCGGAGAGAGCGGCCCGTAGTGCTCCGGCAGCCGGATCACATTCACGCCTTCCGATGAGGCTATGTGCGTGTCGGCGTCCGCCAGCACGTAGAGCTCGCCGCCGCGCGCGCGCACTTCCTGCATGTTGGATTTGAGCTTCGCGAGGAGCGCGTCGTTCGGGGCCACCGTGACCACCGGCATCTCCGCGGTCACCAGCGCGAGCGGTCCGTGTTTCAATTCGCCCGCCGGATAGGCCTCGGCGTGGATGTAGGAGATTTCCTTCAGTTTCAGAGCGCCTTCGAGCGCGATCGGGTAGTGCAACCCGCGGCCCAGAAACAGCGCGTGCTCCTTCTTCGCGAACCGCTCCGACCAGCCGATCACCTGGGGCTCCAGCGCGAGTACCGCGGCGATCGCCTTGGGCAGGTGCCTGAGGCTGCGCAAATGTTTCTGTTCGTCCTTGCGGGAAAGTTTTCTGCGCAGTTTCGCCAAAGTCAGCGCCAGAAGGAACAGAGCGACCAGCTGCGTGGGAAAGGCCTTGGTAGAGGCGACGCCGATTTCAACGCCGGCATGGGTAAGGAATTTGAGCCGCGTCTCGCGCATCATCGCGCTCGAAACGACGTTACAGATTACGAGCGTTTTCTTCTGTCCGAGGGAGCGTGCGTGCTTGAGCGCGGCGAGCGTATCCGCGGTCTCGCCCGACTGCGAGACCGCCACCACCAGCGTTTTCGGATCCGGCACGCTGTCGCGGTAGCGGTACTCGCTCGCCACCTCGACCTGCACCGCAAGCCCCGCCAGCGATTCGATCCAGTACTTCGCCGTGAGACCCGAGTAGTAGCTCGTGCCGCAAGCCAGGATCAGCACCGATTTGATGTCACGCAGTACCTTGCCCTGCGGATCCTGGAACAGCGCCGGGGAAATTGCCTCGATCCCCATCAACGTGTCGCCCACGGCCCGCGGCTGCTCGAAAATTTCCTTCTGCATGAAATGGCGGTACGGCCCGAGTTCGGCCGCCGCGCCGGCGGTCTGAACGGTCTTCACCGTACGCTTCACCTCGCGGCCCCGGGCATCGAATATCCGGAAGCCCTTGAGCTCAATCTCCGCGACGTCGCCCTCTTCAAGGTAGGCGATGCGGTCGGTGGTGCCGGCGAGAGCGAGGGCATCTGACGCGAGAAACATTTCACCTTCGCCCACGCCGACCACCAGCGGATTGCCAGCGCGCGCTCCGACCACGCGGTGCGGTTCACCCTTGGCGACAGCGGCGATGGCGTAGGCGCCGTTCAGCCGCTTGACAGCACGGCGCACGGCATCGAACAGGCTTCCCGCATACAGGCTATGCACCAGGTGCGCGATTACCTCGGTGTCGGTCTGGGTCTCGAAGGCGTAGCCCTTGCCCTTCAGCTCTGCGCGCAGTTCATCGTGGTTTTCGATGATGCCGTTGTGCACCAGCGCGATCTCTCCGCGCGAAAAAATCGGATGGGCGTTGCGGGTCACCGGCGCGCCATGCGTCGCCCAGCGCGTATGCGAGATTCCGGTCTCCGCGGCAAGCCGCTTCGTCGCGATCTGGGACGCAAGATCCGAAACGCGTGCGACGCTGCGCAAGCGCTCCAGGCGGCCGCCTTTGACTACCGCGACGCCGCAGGAGTCATAGCCCCGGTACTCGAGGCGCTTCAGGCCTTCGATCAGGATCGGGACGATGTTGCGCTTGGCCGCCGCGCCTACGATTCCGCACATACGCTACTTCGCCCGGGGCGCTTTCCTGCGCGGCGGGTTCCAGCGCGGCAACGACACCTGCCTGGCGCGCGCCACGGTCAGCTGCCCCGGCGGCGTGTCCTTGCTTATGGTCGAGCCAGCCCCGATGTAGGAGCCTTTGGCGATGCGCACCGGCGCCACAAGCGTCGCATCCGACCCGATGAAGCAGTCGTCTTCGATCACCGTGCGGTGCTTGGCAGCCCCGTCGTAGTTGCAGGTGATGGTGCCGGCGCCGATGTTGACGCGCGCGCCGACCTCGGCGTCGCCGATGTAGGCGAGGTGATTCGCCTTCGATCCGGCGCCGATGCGGCTCGCTTTGACTTCGACAAAATTTCCGATGTGCACGCCCATTGCCAGTTTCGCGCCCGGGCGCAGACGCGCGTAGGGGCCGATGCGGCAGCCGGTGCCGATTTCGGCATCCTCAAGCAGCGAAAATGCATGTACTTCGGTGTCTGCCGCCACCGTGACATTCCGAAGTACGCAGTTCGGCCCGATCTTTACCCGGTCGCCGAGTTTCACGCGGCCCTCGAAGACGCAATTGACGTCTATCGCGACGTCCTGGCCGCAGGCAAGCTCTCCACGGACATCGACCCGCCAGAGGTCGGCGAGCGCTACGCCCAAGTCGAGCAGCTTCTTCGCCTGCGCGTTCTGATATGCGCGCTCGAGGATCGCCAGTTCATGGCGCGAATTCACCCCTGCCACTTCGTAGCGGTCGACAGCCTTCACTGCACTCACCTCTGCCCCTTGGGCAGCCGCAATTCGAATCACGTCCGTAAGGTAATACTCGTTCTGTGCATTGCGGTTCGCGACCTTGGCCAGCCATCCTGCAAGACGCGAGCAGTTTGCCGCCAGGAACCCCGCATACCACTCCTGAATCCGGAGCTCCATCGGCTTGGCGTCCTTCTGCTCCACGACGCCCATGATGCGGCCCGCGGGATCGCGTACGACGCGCCCGTATCCGGCGGGATCTGAAAGTTCGCTCGTCATGAGGGCGAGACCCCTGCGCGCCGATCTGACCAGTATCCGCAGACTTGAAGGGCGAACCAGCGGGACATCGCCGTTCAGAACCAGCACCGTCGCGGCGCGCGGGATGCGCGGCAGCGCCTGCATCAGAGCGTGCCCGGTGCCCAAGCGCCGCGCCTGTTCCACCCACTCAACGGCCTCGCCGGCGAACACTGCGCGCACTGCGTCGCCGCCGTGGCCGTAGACGACGTGGATGCGGTCGGGCTTGAGCGCGCGTGCCGCGTCGATCACGTGCGCGAGCAGCGGCCGCCCGGCAATCCGATGCAGTACCTTGGGCAGCGCCGAATGCATGCGCTTGCCCTGGCCGGCGGCTAGGATGACGACGTGAAGGGGCATTTGGGGTCGGGCAGGAATTCTAGCCGCCTATCGCGACCGGCGGGGAGCGCCTAGCGCGGCAGTTCGGAAGACCCCGTCAGGAATTCATCCACAGCGCGCGCGCATTGCCGGCCCTCGCGGATCGCCCAAACCACCAGCGACTGGCCGCGGCGCATGTCGCCCGCGGCGAAGACCTTCTTGACCGAGGTCGCGTAGGCCTGCGCGCCTTCGGTGTCCGCTCTGGCGTTGCCGCGGGCATCCTTCTGCACGCCGAACTCTTCCAGCAGCGATTGCACCGGCGAGACGAATCCCATCGCCAGCAGCACCAGATCGGCCGGCAGCTCGAATTCCGAGCCGGGAATTTCGCTCGACTTGCCGTCCTTCCACTGCAGGCGCACGGCCCGCAGCTTCTTCACCTGGCCGCCTTCCCCGACGAAGGCCTGGGTCGCAATCGACCAGTCACGCTCGACGCCCTCTTCGTGCGAGGACGAAGTGCGCAGGCGCGTCGGCCAGTAGGGCCACACGGAATTTCGTTCCGGGTCCGGCGGCATCGGGAACAGCTCGAAATTTGTCACCGAGGCCGCGCCATGGCGGTTCGCGGTGCCAATGCAGTCGGAGCCAGTGTCGCCGCCACCGATGACGATGACGTGTTTGCCCTTGGCCGATAGCTCGGCCACGCCCTTGTCGCCGGCGACGCGCTTGTTCTGCAGCGGCAGGAATTCCATCGCGTAATGCACGCCCGCCAGTTCGCGTCCCGGGATCGGCAGGTCGCGCGGCACTTCGGCGCCGCCGGAAAGCACCACGGCGTCGAAATCAGCGAGCACCTTGTCGGGTGCGAGATAGCTCTTCGCATCGTTCGGAACGCCCCTGCCGGTCGGCTGCTTGCCGATGCATATGCGGCTGCGAAACTCGATGCCCTCGGCGCCCATCTGTTCGAGCCGGCGGTCGATGACCTTCTTCTCCAGCTTGAAATCGGGAATCCCGTAGCGCAACAGCCCGCCAACACGGTCGTTTTTCTCGAATACGGTGACCTGGTGGCCGACACGTGCCAGCTGCTGCGCACAGGCGAGGCCCGCAGGACCCGAACCCACCACGGCGACCTTCTTCCCGGTCCTGTACGCGGCGGGCTGCGGCTTCACCCAGCCTGATTCCCATGCCTTGTCGATGATCGCGTGCTCGATCGACTTGATCCCGACGGGATCCTCGTTGATGCGCAGCACGCAGGCTTCCTCGCAAGGCGCGGGGCAGATGCGGCCGGTAAATTCCGGAAAATTGTTGGTCGAGTGCAGCGTATCGAGCGCGCGTTGCCAGTCCTGGCGGTAGATCAGATCATTGAAGTCGGGAATGATGTTGTTGACCGGGCATCCCTGCATGCAAAACGGGATGCCGCAGTCCATGCAGCGCGCGCCCTGCACCTTCGCGTCCTCGTCCGGAAGCCGCAGGTAAAACTCACGGTAGTGCTTCTTGCGCGAATCCTTGCCTTCGTGCGGCTCTTCAAGGCGCTCGTATTCCATGAACCCGGTGACTTTGCCCATGCGCCGCCTACGCTGCGAGACGCTTGGGCTTGGCGGCAAGCTCGCCCAGCGCGCGCCGGTACTCATTCGGGAACACCTTGACGAATTTGACCCGGTACTCGCTCCAACGCTCGAGAATCTTCTTGGCTTGTGCGCTCCGCGTGTAAAGGGCATGACGCTCGATCAAGCGTTTCACGAGCGCTTCGTCGGATTCGCCCTTGTGCCACAGCTCGCGCGCAAGTTTTGCCTCTTGCTCCGGCTCGGCAAGCAAGGGCTCCAGAGCGACCATCGACGTATTGCAGTACCTGGAGAAGCTGCCCTGCTCGTCAAGTACGTAGGCGATGCCACCCGACATCCCGGCCGCGAAATTGCGGCCCGTGGCGCCCAGAACCACAATCGTGCCGCCCGTCATGTATTCACAGCCGTGGTCGCCCAGGCCCTCGACCACCGCCCGTGCGCCGGAGTTCCGGACCGCGAAGCGCTCCCCGGCGACACCGCGGAAAAACGCCTCGCCTTCGATTGCGCCGTAAAGTGCGACATTGCCGGTGATGATGTTCTCGGTCGGCTCGCCGCGAAACTTGGACGAAGGCTGGACCGAGATGCGGCCACCCGAGAGACCCTTGCCGCAGTAGTCGTTGGTATCGCCGATCAGGTCGAGCCACACGCCGCGCGCCAGGAAGGCGCCGAAACTCTGCCCTGCGGACCCGGCGAGTCGAACGTGCACGGTTTCCTCGGGCAGGCCTTCGTGGCCATAGCGTTTCGCAATCACCCCGGAAAGCATGGTGCCGACCGTGCGGTTGATGTTGCGGATCGGCGTCTCGATGGTTACCTTTTCGCCGCGCTCCAGCGCCGGTCGCGCGAGCTCGATCAGGCGGTTGTCCAGCGCCTTGTCCAGGCCATGATCCTGCGTTTCGCAGTGGTAGCGCGCCGGGCCGCCCTTGTGCGCCGGCCTGACATCCGGCAGGTGAAAGACCCGGGAGAAATCGAGCCCTTTCGCCTTCCAGTGCTCGATGCCCTTGCGCGTGTCGAGCAAGTCGGCGCGGCCGATCAGCTCCGTAATGCGGCGCGCGCCAAGCTTCGCCATCAGCTCGCGCGCTTCCTCGGCGACGAAGAACAGATAGTTCA
>JBDTRO010000196.1:0-6963 GCA_039931635.1 Betaproteobacteria bacterium
GCCTATCGTATAGGATTAGCCGCCATGCCTGCTCCGCATCTGCAGCCGGTCACCGATCGCAGCGCCTGGCGCGGTGAAGACCTCGCCCGGGCGCCGCAGGACTGGATCTATCGCCTGTCGGCAACGGAGATCGCCGAGCTCGAGTCCGCGGCCTCGGCCGTGAAAGGCCGCGAGATTACGGGTTTGAGCCGCGACGATTTCCATTTGCCTGTATTGGATACCTCGCTCACGCGCATCGCGCACGAGGTGGATTTCGGCCGCGGATTCTGCCTCTTGCGCGGCTTTCCCGCCGAACGCCATACCGACGAGGAATGCGCGCTCGTCGTGTGGGCTGTGGCGAGCCGGCTCGGCCGGGCGATCACGCAGAACGCCGCCGGCGACCTGGTTGGCCACGTGCGCGACCTGGGCCGCAAACTGGGCGACAAGAACGTGCGCGGCTATGACGGCACCTCAGAGCTGCGCTTCCACGTCGACGAGTGCGACCACAGCGTGCTGATGTGCCTGCGCACGGCGAAGTCGGGCGGCCTGTCCGCGGTCGTGAGTTCGGCGCAGGTATTCAACCAGCTGCTGGCGACGCGCCCGGATGCGCTCGCCAAGCTCTTCGCGGGCTACGTGTTCTCGCTGATGGGCGAGGAGCGTCCCGGCGTGGGCCCGGTGTCGGACCACCTGATTCCGATTTTCAGCTGGCATGAGAACCGCATGTCCTGCCGCTACACCATCAACACCGTGCTGCAGGCGGCGCAGTATGGCGCGCCGATTTCGGAGACGGACAGGGAAATACTCTTTTCGGTCCAGGAGGCGGCGAAAACCCCGGGCCTGGCGCTTTCGTTCGCGCAGGAGCCGGGCGACATCCAGCTTTTGAATTGCCTCTCCACGCTGCACCACCGCACCAGCTACGAGGATTACGCGGAGCCCGAAAGGAAGCGCCATTTGCTGCGCATCTGGCTCGCGGCGCACCGCCCGCGGCCGCTCGCGCCCGAGTTCGAGGAGCGCTTCAACGGCGGCTGGTCGTTCCGCCGCGGCATTCCGGTCAGGGCCTGACGGCTACCGGCCCTAGCCTTTGAGTTGCATCGATTTGTATTCGAGAAACTCTTCCATTCCGTAAACGCCGGCCTCCCGGCCGTGGCCGGACTGCTTGAAGCCGCCAAAGGGCGCGTTCATGTTGAAGGCGCCGCCGTTTACGTCCACTTGTCCTGCGCGAATGCGGCGCGCCACCTTCTGCGCGCGCGCGTCGTCGCCAGACCATACCGCGCCGGCCAGGCCGTAGGGCGTGTCGTTCGCGATGCGAACCGCGTCCTCTTCGTCCTTGTAGGCGATGATGGACAGCACCGGCCCGAAAATTTCTTCCTGCGCGATGGTCATCGAATTCTTCACCTTGCCGAAGATGGTCGGCTTGACGAAGTAACCTCCCGGCAGTCCGTCGGGCTGGTCGGCGCCGCCGGCGAGGAGTTCCGCGCCCTCCGCGACGCCCTTCCTGATGTAGTCGCGCACCCGGTCCAGCTGCATCTGGGAAGAAAGGGGGCCGAGGCGCGTTGTTTCCGACATCGGGTCGCCCAGGGTGAAGCCCTTCGCGGCCTCGACGGCCAGTTCTGAGGCTTTTTGATAAAGGGATTCTGGAACCAACATCCTCGTCAATGCGGTACAAGTCTGCCCCGAGTTGAGGTAGCAGCCGCTTACCGTGCCCTTCACCGCGGTGGCAAGGTCGGCGTCATCCAGGATCACGGAGGCGGACTTGCCGCCCAGTTCGAGCGCGACGCGCTTCACCGTCTGCGCTGCGACTTCCGAGATGCGCTTGCCGGCGCGCGTAGAGCCGGTGAACGAGATCATGTCCACTTGCGGATGCTTCACCAGCGCTTCGCCTGCGGCCGGGCCGAAGCCGGTCACCAGGTTGAAGACGCCCTTGGGCAGTCCGGCCGCCTCGATCACCTCGGCGAGGATGAAGGCATTGAACGGCGCGATCTCGGAGGGCTTGAGCACGACGGTGCAGCCCGCCGCGAGCGCGGGCGCAACCTTGAGCGCGATCTGGTGCAGCGGATAGTTCCAGGGCGTGATCGCGCCGACCACGCCGACGGGTTCACGCACCACGACCGAGTTGCCGACTCGCTGTTCGAATTGGTAGTCATTCAAGAGCTTCGCATAATTCGCAAAGTTGGCGATTGGCAATCCAGCCTGGATGCGGCCGGAGAGCTTGATCGGCATGCCGACTTCCTGCGCGATGGTCGAGCCCAATTCCGCCGCCCGGGCCTTCAGGCCGTCGGAAATCTTCTGCAGGTATTCCGCGCGCTTCGCGGCGGGCGTGGCGCTCCAGGATTCGAGCGCGCCGCGCGCCGCGGCCACGGCGGCCTCGATGTCCTTCGCGTCCCCGGCGGGCACCTTGCCCATGACCGCTCCGGTGCCCGCGTGATGGACATCGATGGACTCTTTCGAGGACGGCGCCACCCATTGGCCGCCGATGAAGAATTTGTCGCGCTGGATCATGGAAACGTCCTCGAGGAAGCGAAGCGGAGCGCTACTATACAGTTCCATCATGTCCGAGAAAAGCCAGTTCCGGCTGCTTGCCGAGCGGCGCTTCCTGCCGTTCTTCCTGACGCAGTTCTTCGGCGCGGCGAACGACAACGTATTCAAGTTCGCCTTCACGGTGCTCGCCACCTACAGCGCGGCGGAGTGGGGCGGCATGGAGCCGAAATCCGCGGGTGCGGTGATCGGCGGCATCTTCATCCTCCCGTTCGTGCTGTTCTCGGCCACCGCCGGCCAGCTCGCCGACAAGTACGACAAGGCGGCGCTGATTCGGTTCGTGAAAAACCTCGAGATCGCGATCATGCTCGCGATCGCCGCCGGTTTCGCCGGCAAGATCGTGGCCCTGCTGCTGGCCGGCGTGTTCCTGATGGGCCTGCATTCGACGCTGTTCGGGCCGGTGAAATACGCCTACCTGCCGCAGCACCTGCACGAGTCCGAGCTGGTGGGCGGCAACGGCATGGTGGAGATGGGCACCTTCGTCGCCATCCTCCTCGGCACGATCATTGGCGGCGTGCTGGTCGGCCTGCCCGGCGTCGGGCCCGACTGGGTGGCCGGTACTTCGGTCGTGCTCGCGGTCGTCGGCCGCATTGCAGCTGGATTCGTGCCGGTATCGCCAGCTTCCGACCCGGGCCTCGCGATCAACTGGAATCCATTCACTGAAACCTGGAAGAATCTCGGCCACGCGCGCCGCAACCGCTCGGTGTTCCTGTCGTTGCTCGGCATTTCCTGGCTGTGGTTCTTCGGTTCGATATTCCTCACCACTTTCACCGGCTTCGCCAAGGAGACCCTGGGCGGCGACCAGAACGTCGTGACCCTGCTCCTGGCGGTGTTCTCGATCGGCATCGGTGTGGGTTCCCTGCTGTGCGAGCGGCTGTCCGGCCACAAGGTCGAGATCGGCCTGGTGCCCTTCGGTTCGATCGGCATGACGGTTTTCGCCGTCGACCTGTGGCTCGCGAGCAGGAGCCTGGCGCCATCCGGGCTTTCGGGCCTGGGCGCTTTCCTCGCCGATCACGCCCACTGGCGCGTGATCGCCGACCTGTTCCTGCTCGCCATGTTCAGCGGCTTTTACAGCGTGCCGCTCTACGCGCTGATCCAGAGCCGCTGCGAGCCCTCGCACCGTGCGCGCATCATCGCCGCCAACAACATCCTGAACGCGCTGTTCATGGTGGTCGCCTCGCTGATGACGGCGGCGCTGCTGCACGCGGGAATGTCGCTGCCTCAGCTCTACCTCGTGGTCGGCATCCTGAACGCCGCGGTCGCGGTCTACATCTACACGCTGGTGCCCGAATTCCTCATGCGCTTCATCGTCTGGATCCTGATCCACTCGGTGTACCGGCTGGAGAAATCGGGCCTCGAGAACATCCCCGACGAAGGCCCGGCGGTGATCGTCTGCAACCACGTCAGCTTCGTCGATGCGCTGGTGATCGCCGCGGCCTGCCGGCGGCCGATCCGCTTCGTCATGGATCACCGCATTTTCAAGCTGCCGATCATTTCGTTCGTATTCCGCACCAGCCGTGCCATTCCGATCGCGCCCGCGAAGGAGGACCCGGAAATGATGGAGCGTGCGTTTGCCGAGGTCGCCAAAGCTTTGCAAGAGGGCGACCTGGTGGCGATATTCCCGGAAGGGCGGATCACGGATACGGGCGAGATGTCCCCGTTTCGACCTGGCATCAAGCGCATTCTCGACGCGACGCCGGTGCCGGTCGTGCCGGTGGCGTTGCGCGGGCTGTGGGGATCGTTCTTCTCCCGGAAGGATGGCGCCGCGATGAGCAAGCCCTTGCGCTTCGTGCCGTTCAGGAAGATCGGCCTCGCGGTGGGAGCCGCCGTGGCGCCGCAATCGGCGATCCCGGAAACGCTGCAGGCGACGGTGCTGGGAATGCGCGGAGACTGGCGCTAGTTATACTTCGGGCTCGAAAAAATACGGAGCTTCCGATGGCGCGCAGTGGCAAAGCGGCAGTCTGCCGCGAATTGAACAAGCCGGTGGTGGTCGAAACCATATCCGTGGACAGCCCGAAGCGGGGCGAGGTGATGGTGAAGCTCGCTGCCTGCGGCGTGTGCCATTCGGACCTCTCCGCCACCAACGGCACCATCCCTCTGCCGCCGCCATTGGTGCTGGGCCACGAGGGCGCCGGCTCGGTGATCGAGGTGGGCGAGGGCGTAGCAGGAGGACCCGGCGGTTTCGCCATCGGCGACCACGTTGTCACCTCCTTCATCTACATGTGCGGCAAGTGCAGTTTCTGCGCGGCCGGGCGCCCGGTGCTCTGTATCGAGCAGGGCAAGGCGCTCGTTACGCCGCCGGAGGGCACGCCGCGCATCAAGGACAAGGACGGCAAGCCGCTCAACATTTTCTCCGGCTGCGGCGTGATGGCAGAGTACGCGACCCTGTCGGTGGACAACGTGGTGAAGATCGATCCGAAGATTCCCCTGGACCGCGCCGCGCTGGTGGGCTGCGCGGTGACCACGGGCGTGGGCGCGGTGTTCAACACCGCCCGCGTCGAGCCCGGCGCCACGGTGGCCGTGTTCGGCTGCGGCGGGGTGGGATTGAACGCGATCCAGGGCGCGGCGATCGCCGGCGCCGAGCGCATCCTCGCCATCGACACCATGCAATCGAAGCTGGACATGGCGAAGAAATTCGGCGCCACCGACACGCTGGTGATCGCGCCGGGCCAGGATGCGACCAGGGAAATCAAGAAACTCACCGGCGGCGGGCCGGACTACGCCTTCGAATGCGTCGGCTCAGGCGCGCTCGCCGAACTCGCCTACAAGGCGATCCGGCGCGGCGGCAAGGTGATCATCGTCGGCGTGGCGCGGCCGACGGACGCGACCTCGTTCAAGCCGATGAGCATGGTGTTCGAGGAGAAGTCGATCCAGGGCAGCTATTTCGGCTCTTGCGTGCCGCGCGTCGACTTCCCGCGCATGCTGCAGCTCTACATGGCGGGCAAGCTGAAATTGGACGAACTGATTACGAAGCGCTACAGCATCGACGATGCGCCCCAGGCGTTTGCCGATCTGGAAAGTGGCAAGAACGCGAGGGGTGTGATCGTCTTCTAGGGTCGTTCAGACCACTTCGAACAGCCCGGCGGCTCCCATGCCGCCGCCGACGCACATCGTGACGACGACGTACTTCACTCCGCGGCGCTTGCCTTCGATCAGCGCATGGCCGACGAGGCGCGAGCCGGTGACGCCGTAGGGATGGCCGACCGCGATCGCACCGCCGTCCACGTTCAGGCGTTCGTTCGGGATGCCGAGCTTGTCGCGGCAGTAGATCACCTGGACCGCGAAGGCTTCGTTCAATTCCCACAGGCCGATGTCGGCGACCTTGAGGCCGGTGCGCTCGAGCAGTTTCGGGATCGCGAATACCGGGCCGATGCCCATCTCATTCGGCTCGCAGCCGGCGACGGCGAAGCCGCGGTAGATGCCCAGCGGCTTGAGGCCGCGCCTGGCCGCCTGCTTGTCGCTCATCAGGACCTGCGCCGCCGCGCCGTCGGAGAACTGGCTGGCATTGCCGGCCGCGATCACGCCGCCCTCGATCGCCGGCTTGATCTGCGACACGCCCTCGTAGGTCGTGTCGGCGCGGATGCCTTCGTCATGCTCGGCGGTGACTTCCTTCAGCGTCTCGGTGCTGGTGACCTTGTCCACGACCTTCATCTTGGTCGTGATCGGCACGATTTCGTCCTTGAACTTGCCCTCGGCGCGCGACTTCGCGGCACGCTGCTGGCTCTCGACGCCGTAGCGGTCCTGCGCCTCGCGCGCGATGCCGTATTTTTTCGATACGTACTCGGCGGTCTGCAGCATGTTCCAGTAGATCTCCGGCTTGTGCCGCGACAGCCATTCGTCCTTGCCGTGGTGCTTGTTGGCCTCGTTCTGCACCAGCGAGATGGATTCCACGCCGCCGGCGATGAAAATGTCCGCCTCCCCTGCAATGATGCGCTGCGCCGCGAGCGCCACGGCCTGCAGGCCGGAGGAGCAGAAGCGGTTCACCGTCATCCCCGACACCGTCACCGGCAGGCCGGCGCGGATCGCGATCTGGCGCGCGATGTTGCCGCCGGTCGCGCCCTCGGGCGTGGCGCAGCCCATGATCACGTCTTCGACTTCCTGGGGTTCGACTTTCGCGCGCTCCAGGGCGGCGTGCACCACGTGGCCGCCCATCTTCGCGCCGTGCGTCATGTTGAGGGCGCCGCGCCAGCTCTTGCACAGGGGCGTCCTCGCCGTCGAAACGATCACCGCATCAGTCATTGAATTTTCTCCCTTCGTTTGCGAGTTTGACGAGTAGCGGGGCCGGTTTCCATACGGCGCCCTGGTATCCGGCCTGGAACTTGAGAATGGAATTCAGGACGTTCTTCAAGCCAACCGTGTCGGCGTAGAACATCGGCCCGCCCCGGTACGGCGGGAAGCCATAGCCGGTGAGGTAGACCATGTCGATGTCGGAGGCCCTGAGCGCGATGC
>JBDTRO010000197.1:0-5965 GCA_039931635.1 Betaproteobacteria bacterium
GTCCAGGCGCGAAACGTTGATGCCGCTCTCGCCCTGGATCGGCTCGACGAATACTGCCACCACGTTCTTGTTATGTGCGGCGACCTGGCGCACCGCGTCCAGGTCGTTCAGCGGCACGCGCACGAAGCCCTGCACGAGCGGCTCGAAGCCGGCCTGCACCTTGCGGCTGGCGGTGGCCGACAGCGTCGCGAGCGAGCGCCCGTGGAAGGCCTTCTCCATGACGATGATGGCGGGCTCCGCCACGCCCCGGTCGTGGCCGTACTTGCGCGCCACCTTGAGCGCGGCCTCGTTGGCCTCCAGCCCGGAGTTGCAGAAGAACTCCTCGTCCAGCCCGGAAATTTCCGCGAGGCGGTCGGCAGCCTGCTCCTGCAGCGGCATCTGGAAGAGATTGGAACTGTGCATGATGCGGCCGATCTGCTCGGTGAGAGCGCGCACCAGCCGCGGATGGTTGTGGCCGAGCGTGTTCACCGCGATGCCGGCGAGCGCATCGAGATACTTCTTGCCCGCCTCGTCCCACAGCCAGACGCCCTGTCCTCGCACGAACGCGACCGGCTGGCGGGCGTAGGTGTTCATGACGTGGCTCATGGCATCGCTCCTTTTCAAATGCAAAACGGCGGTCTCAGAACCGCCGTCCTCAGGATGTTAATCACGTATTGAGTGCGGCGCAAGGCGCCCTAGCCAATGCGGCGCAAGGCGCGCTCTTCCCTGGGTTTGAGCACCCGCACGCAGGGCTGGTAGCCCTCGTGCACGATGCCATGGAGCTCGGTGCGCTTTTGCGAGCGCAGCAGGTTGGCGAGGTACTCGCTGATCTTGGGCGTGATGACCTGCCCGGGGACCAGCACCGGAATGCCGGGCGGGTAGGGCACGATGCCATCCGCGCAGACGCGGTGCGCGAGCTTGCTGTTGACCCGCTCCCGGTCGTCGAACACCGGCACCAGCTCGCCGCCGCAGTAGTAGGCGTCGCGCGGCAGGTAGCGCAGTTTCGTGAATGAGGGGATTTCGGGGCTGCGCACGAGGCGGCGCGGCGCGCGCTTCTCGCGCGAGATGCGCATCAGCGCGTCGTACAGGCGCGAAACCTTCGAGCGCGTGGTGCCTACGGTGAGCAGCAGCGTGATGGTGTTGAAGGTGCTTTTCTCGATCTGGATGTTGTAGCGGTCGAAAAGCTCCTTCTGCAGGTCGTCCACGGTATAGCCGCAACCCGAGACGTCCACGGTCACCTTGCTGATGTCCAGGCGGATGCCGTCGTGCCGCACTTCCTCGGGCAGCAGGTCGGCCAGCTCCAGCACGCGGAACACGCCGGTGGAGTTGATCTGTTCGCGCAGCTCCTTCGCCAGCGCGATGGTGCGCGAGAGCAGCTTGTAGCCCTCCATCACGGCCTGCTTGCGCGCCACGTCCAGGCTGGCGATCAGGCCGTACTGCGGCGAGGTGGAGGTGTGCATGTTGAAGTTTTCGCGGAACAGGTGCTCGCGGAAATCGGGGTCGTTGACGTGGATCATCGAGGCCTGCGAGAACGCCGAGAGCACCTTGTGTGTGGATTGCGTCGCGTAATCCGCGCCGGCTTCCAGCGCGGTGGGACGGAACTCTGGGTGAAAGCGCGCGAAGCCGTACCAGGCTTCATCGATGATGACCTTGATGCCCTTGGCGTGCGCCGCTTCGACGATGGGCGCGAGGTCGTAGCGCAGGCCGTCGTAGGTGCAGGAGGTGAGGATGAGCGCCTGCGCGTCCGGGTGCCTTTTTATTGAATTCAAAATAATTTTCTTGGGAACAGGACCGTAAAGACCGTATTTCTTGTTGAGTGCAGAGTCGAGGTAGACCGGATGCGCGCCCGAGAGCACCACGCCATGGTGCACGCTCTTGTGGCAGTTGCGGTCCAGCAGCAGCTTCTCCCCCGGCGCGAGCAGGGTCTGGAAGATGACCTTGTTCGCGGTGGAGGTGCCGTTGGTGGCGAAGAAGGTGCGGCGCGCGCCGAAGGCCTTGGCCGCCATGTGCTGGGCTTCCGCGATAACGCCCCTGGGTTCCATCAGCGAATCGAGCATCGGCACCGACACCGACAGGTCGGCATCGAACACGTGATCGCCCATGAATTCGTAGAAATCGTTCACCCAGGGGCTGCCGCGCAGCGATTCGCCGGAGGAGTGGCCGGGCGTGTGCCACTGGTCCTTCGCCATCCAGACGTAGGCTTTGAGCTGGTCGGTGAACGGGGTGCGCGCTTTTTCCTGGATCTGCGCGTTCAGGATGCGGTAGATGCCGCGGTAGTCGCGTTCTTCGCGGTAAAAATAGCCGTCCACTGCTTCGGTGAACAGGGCGTCGACGACGTCGTCCTCCTTTTCCTGCGCGATCAGGATGTAGACGTTCAGCTCGGGCCGGAAGCGCGTGATCCGCTGCACCAGTTCGAGCGCCGACATCTGAAGTTTCTTGCGCCTGCCGTTTGTCCGGGTTTCTCCCTTTCTTCCTTCGGCAAGCGAATACAGCTTGTCGTCCACCAGCACCGCCTGGATGTCGCCGTCGGCCTCGATCGCGGCAAGCGCTTCCCGGACGGTGGTGACGCCGCTGAAGCTGAGGCCGAGGGGATTGTCCAGCGAACGCGCGGCCGCGTTCAGGCCCTTGACGATCTCGCGCAGGGAGAGCGGCTCGTCTTCGATGACCAGGATCCGGCTGAGCGGTTTGACCATACGCTATTATTTCGTATGCCCGAGCCGGAAATCGTCGAGTTTGTCATCCAGGGGGTGACCACGGACGGCAAGCCCTTCCGGCCCAGCGACTGGGCCGAGCGGCTGTGCGGGGTGATGTCCGCCTTTGGCGGCGACCATCGCATGCAGTACTCCCCGTATGTTCATCCGGTGACCGCTTCGGGGGTGCGCTGCGTGGTGGTGGATCTGCGGCTCGAGGACCTCGAGCCGATGGCTTACCGCTTCCTGCTCAGCTTCGCCAAAGAGAACGAACTCAAGACGCGCGACGGGCGAGATGCAAACCGTACCGAACTCGCCAAAGTGCAGCGTACCGGTGACACGGACTAAAACGGGGGAAGGGCCCCGTTTTCCTTCTAGGCCATCGCCTTGATGGCGTGCGCGAGGCGGCTCTTCTGGCGCGCGGCGGCGTTGCGATGCACGACACCCTTGGAAGCGACGCGGTCGATCGTCGCTTGGGACTTCACGAGCGCGGCGGCGGCGGCTTTTTTGTCGCCTGCGGCGATCGCCTTCTTCACGTCCTTGATCGCGCTGCGCGCGGTGGTGTGCAGGCTGACGTTGCGGGCGCGCCGTCCGACGGCCTGGCGGGCGCGCTTTTGCGCAGATTTGATGTTTGCCATGGGTTTGTTCCGGCTTCGAAAAAGGCGCGAATTCTAGCATGAACCTCCCCGTAGGATTCGCAGGATGAACCTGCTCAGGGCCCTGGTCACCGTCAGCAGCATGACCCTGCTGTCCCGGATCCTGGGCTACGTGCGGGATTTCTTCATCGCGCGGGTGTTCGGCGCCGGGCTCGCGACCGACGCTTTCTTCGTCGCCCTGAGGATCCCCAATCTGCTGCGGCGGATGTTCGCCGAGGGTGCTTTTTCGCAGGCCTTCGTGCCGATCCTGGCCGAAGTGCGCAACCGCAACACGGGTGAAAACGGCGCCGAAGATACCCGGGCCCTGGTGGACAGCGTCTCCACTGCGCTATTCCTCGTGCTGGTGCTGGCGGCCGCCGTGGGGATGGCCCTCGCGCCCCTGGTGGTCTATATCTCGGCGCCGGGCTTTGCCGCCGAACCGGGCAAATTCGACCTGACGGTGACGATGCTGCGGATCACCTTTCCCTACATCGTCTTCATCTCGCTGGTGGCCCTCGCCGCCGGGGTCCTCAATACCTGGAGCAGGTTCGCGGTACCGGCGTTCACGCCGGTGCTGCTGAACGTGTCGTTCATCGTCGGCGCGGCGTTCTTCGCCGAGCGCTTCGACCCGCCGGTGCTGGTGCTCGCCTGGGCCGTGTTCGCCGGCGGCGTGCTGCAGCTTGCCTTCCAGCTGCCGTTTCTCTGGAAGATCGGCATGCTGCCGCGTTGGCGCCTCAATTTCGCGCATCCGGACCTCGCGCGGGTGCTCAAGCTGATGGCACCCGCGCTGTTCGGCGTCTCGGTGAGCCAGATATCGCTGCTCATCAACACCATCTTCGCGTCCTTCCTCGTCACCGGCAGCGTGTCCTGGCTCTACTACGCGGACCGGCTGATGGAATTTCCCGCCGGCGTGCTGGGCGCTGCACTCGGCACGATCCTGCTTCCCAGCCTGTCGAAACACCATGCCAGCGGTGCGCCGCTGGAATACAGCCGGCTCCTGGATTGGGGGCTGCGACTCACCTTGATGCTTGCCTTGCCGGCGGCCGCGGCGCTGGCGGTGCTGGCGATGCCGTTGATCGCGACCCTGTTCCACTACGGCCGCTTCAGCGCGGAAGACGCCTGGATGACCCGCGAGGCGCTGGTCGCCTACAGCCTGGGGCTGGTCGGGATGATCCTCGTGAAAATCCTCGCCCCCGGTTTCTATGCGCGGCAGAACGTGCTCACGCCGGTGAAAATCGGCCTCGTCACGCTGGCGGCAACGCAGCTGATGAACCTCGCGTTTATCGGCCCGCTCAAGCACGCGGGCCTCGCCCTTGCGATCGGCCTGGGGGCTTGCCTGAATGCATACCTATTGTTTTTATTTCTTAGAAAACAAAATATTTACGCACCGCAGCCGGGGTGGCTTGCCTTTGCGCTCAAGATCGGAGGCTCGGTGCTGGCGATGGCGGCGGCGATCGGAGTTGCGATGGGCCCCGCCGCGGCCTGGCTGGAGGCGGGCTGGCGATGGAAGGCGGGCATGCTCGCGGTCCTGGTCCTGCTGGGGGTCGCCGTCTACGGCGGTTGCCTGCTGGCGCTGGGATTCCGGCCGCGCCACTTTTTCATCCGGAGCGCCGATTGACGGCGGGGATCGACCGCTTCGCCGAGCTCGTCGCGCGCCAGGGCGACCAGGTCGAGCTGGCGCGGGCCTGCCTGCAGATTGCCGAAGACGCCTATCCGGGGCTGGACGTGGACGGCTATGTCGGCGAGATCGACCGGTTCGCCAATCGCCTGCGCGCGCGCCTCGCGCCGCAGGCGCTCGCCGAAGACCGCATCATCGCGCTGAACGAATTTCTGTTCGACGAGCTCGGCTTTGGCGGCAATACCGACAATTACTATGACCCGCGCAACTCCTACCTGAACGAGGTTATCGATCGTCGCACCGGGATCCCGATCACGCTCGCGGTGCTCTACATGGAAATCGGCCGGCGCATCGACCTGCCGTTCGAGGGCGTGTCTTTTCCGGGCCACTTTCTGGTGCGCCTGCCGTTGCGCGGCGGGACCTTGGTGCTCGATCCGTTCTCCGGCGGCGCGCCCCAATCCGAGGACGAATTGCGCGAGCGCCTGAAGCGCGTCATTCCGCGCGAGGCGGCGGGGGGCATCCCGGTCGCGGAACTGCCGCTGGACGAGTTCCTCGAACCGGCCAGCAACCGCCAGATCCTCGCGCGCGTGCTGCGCAATCTGAAAATGGTGTACCGGGAGAAAGACAAGCCCGAGCGCCTGCTCGAAGTGTTGAACCGGATGCTGGTCGTGGTACCCGAATCGGCCGCCGAGCTGCGCGACCGCGGGTTCGTGTATCAGCGCCTGGAATGCTGGCGGCCTGCCCTCCAGGACCTGGCCGAATATCTGAAACGCGAGCCTGACGCCCCGGACCAGGACGACGTGAGGGCGAAAATAGTGGACCTTACCGTGCGCTGCGCGCGGCTGAATTAAGGCTAGAATTGGCCTTCGGACTGCACTCGCAGGTCCACCGATCGAACCAACGAGGAGGAGAGAATACATGAAGCGCAGATCATTTCTGAAGAAGGCGGCGGCGGGCCTGGCCGTCGGGAGCGTTGCAGCGCCCGTATTCGGGCAGGCGCCGGCAGCCGTCACAGGCAGCCCGAGCGTCAACTGGCGCATGGC
>JBDTRO010000198.1:0-12938 GCA_039931635.1 Betaproteobacteria bacterium
ACTGGTTCAGCGCGGTGTCCTACAGCAAGATGGGCGTGCCGACGCTCCACTTCACGCCGCTCTTCGTGCTCGCGCGCACGAGCGGCTGGGCCGCGCACATCATCGAGCAGCGCATCGACGGCAAGATCATCCGGCCGGCCGCCAACTACACCGGCCCCGAGAACCGCAAATGGGTGCCGTTAAACGATAGAAGCTGACGGACAGGGGCGAGATACCATGGCGATATACGAATCCGAGCACACCAAGTTCATGCGCGAATACCTCGAGCAGCATCCCGAGGAGCGCGAATCGCAGAGGAAGGGCCGCGCCGTGTGGTGGGACCACTCGGGCGACCAGCGCACGCCGCCGGAACCGGCGCACCACTCGCCCAAGGCGGGCGGCAACGAATACCTTTTCAAACCGCTGTCGGAAAAAGACCAGGAAGAAAAATAGTGTCTGCGCACATCTCCAACGTCCGGCCGAAGCCGGACAAGGTTCTGACCCAGATCGCCGACTACGCGAAGGATTACACCGTCAAGAGCGCGACGGCGTACGAAACAGCGCGCTACTGCCTGATGGACACGCTGGGCTGCGGCTTCGAGGCGCTCGAATACCCGGCCTGCACCAAGCTGCTGGGCCCGATCGTCAAGGGAACCACGGTGCCCAATGGCGCGCGCGTGCCGGGCACCCAGTTCCAGCTCGACCCGGTGCAGGCGGCGTTCAACATCGGCGCCATGATCCGCTGGCTCGATTTCAACGACACCTGGCTGGCGGCCGAATGGGGCCATCCTTCGGACAGTCTGGGCGGAATTCTGGCGACCGCCGATTGGCTTGCAAGAAACGGCAGGAAGATCACCGTGAAAGACGTTCTCACGGCCATGATCAAGGCGCACGAGATCCAGGGCGTGCTCGCGCTGGAGAACAGCTTCAACCGAGTCGGGCTCGACCACGTGGTGCTGGTGAAAGTTGCTTCGACTGCTGTTATTTCGAGTCTTCTGAATTTAAGCAGCGATGAAACCATCAACGCCGTATCGCAAGCGTGGGTGGACGGGCAAAGCCTGCGCACTTACCGCCATGCGCCCAACACCGGCTCGCGCAAGAGCTGGGCGGCGGGCGACGCGACCTCGCGGGCGGTGCGCCTGGCGCTCATCAGCCAGACCGGCGAGATGGGCTATCCCTCCGCGCTCACCGCCAAGGGCTGGGGCTTCTACGACGTGCTGTTCAAGGGCAAGCCGTTCAAGTTCCAGCGCCCGTTCGGCAGCTACGTGATGGAAAACATCCTGTTCAAGATTTCATTCCCCGCCGAATTCCATTCGCAAACCGCGGTGGAATGCGCGATGTCGATCTTTCAGGATATGAAATCCAGTGGCAAGAAGGTTGAAGACATCAAGAAAATCCGGATTCGCACCCATGAGGCGGCGATCCGTATCATCGACAAGAAGGGCCCTTTGAGCAATCCCGCCGACCGCGACCACTGCATCCAGTACATGATCGCGGTGCCGTTGCTGTTCGGGCGCCTGACCGCCGGCGATTACGAGGACGGCATTGCGAAGGACCCGAGGATCGACGCATTGCGGGCAAAAATGTTCTGCGTTGAAGACAAGAAATTCACGCGCGACTATCACAATCCCGCCAAGCGCTCGATCGCCAACGCGCTGACGGTGGAATTCAAGAACGGCAGCAAGCTGAAGGAAGTGGTCTGCGAATACCCGGTCGGCCACCAGCGCCGCCGCAAGGAAGGCATGCCGATGCTGGTCGAAAAATTCAGGACCAACCTCGCGCGCCGCTTCCCGGCCAAGCAGGCCGGCACGATCATGGATTTATGCCTGAATGAAAATAAGCTCCATGGCACTCCAGTGAATGAGTTCGTCGACCTGATGGTCATCTAGTGAGGCAAGCCATGCGCATCCTGTCCACCCTGCTCCTGCTCTGTGCCGGCATCGCGGCCGCTTCCGCCCAGGACGCGCCACGCCGCAAGTCGGGCCTCTGGGAAATCAGCATGAGTTCGGCGCAGATGCCTGCGCCGATGGTGACGCGCCAGTGCGTGGACGAGAAAACCGACGACATGGCGCGCGGCCCCTCGCAAGGCCGGGAAAAGTGCAGCAAGCAGAGTGTGCGGCGCGAAGGCGGCAGCGTGATCGTCGAATCGGTGTGCCAGGTCGATGGCAGCACCGCCACCAGCCGGGGCGTGTTCAGCGGCGATTTCGCGACGTCGTACAAGGGCGAGATGACGACCCGCTTCAATCCACCCATGCAAGGCATGGCCGAATCAAGGATGAACTTCCAGGCGCGCCTCACCGGCGCCTGCGCCCCAGGCCAGAAACCGGGCGACATGTCGATGCAGGGCATGCCGGGCGGCGGCCGCCAGGGCACGATGAACGCCGATGAAGCGCGCCGCATGGCCGAGGAAATGCGCAGGAAGTACGAGAAATGAACCGCGCCGGACTGCAGGAACGGATCGACCGGCTGTCGGCGGAAATCCGCCGCTACCCGACGCCAATCGCGCGCTGCGACGAGCAGCTCACGGGATTGCTCGAAGAACGCTCGCGCCTTCTGAATGCGCTGAGGAAACCAGGCGGTTGCCCCCCTGAATCCGTCTGGACCAATGACGGGGGAGCCGCGGCTTGAAACGGTTGCTCGCCACCCTGGCGCTGGCGCTGGCATTGCTCCCGGCGCAAGCCGCCGATGGCTGGGATAAATTCTTCGAACTCTCTTTCGGCGACCTGCGCGCCGAAGCCGCCGACGCGAAGAAGGACGGCAAGCTCGGCCTGTTGATCATGTACCACTTCGACGACTGCCCCTACTGCGCGCGCATGAAGAGCGAAGTGCTTTCACGGCCCGGGGTCCAGGCCCATTTCCGCAAAACTTTCCGCGCGATCGCCATCGACACGCGTGGCTCGCAGCAAATCACCGGCTTCGACGGCCGCACGCTGCCCGAGAATGAATTCGCCCGCACGGTCGGCCTGCGCGGGACGCCTACTTTCCAGTTCTACGGGGTCGACGGCACGCTGCTCGCCACGCATGCCGGCGCCATCTACGATCCCGCGGAGTTCATGCTGCTGGGCGACTATGTCGCCAGCGGCGCGTACCGGACGGCGAGTTTCACGGTTTACAGGCAATCCAGGCAAAAACGAGGAAGCTGACCATGGCCCACAATCTGCACAACACCCTGCAACCGCTCAAGGGCGGAAAGTTCTATTCGCTGCCCCAGTTGGGGAAATCCCTCGGCGTGAATATTGACAGGCTTCCCCTTTCGATACGTATCGTGCTCGAGTCGGTGCTGCGCAACTGCGACGGCAGGAAGGTCACCGAGGAGCACGTGCGCCAGCTCGCCAACTGGACGCCCAGGGCCACGCGCACCGACGAAATTCCCTTCGTCCTGGCGCGCATCGTGCTTCAGGACTTCACCGGCGTGCCGCTGCTCTGCGACCTGGCCGCGATGCGCAACGTGGCGCAAAAGATGGGCAAGGACCCCAAGGTCATCGAGCCGCTGGTGCCGGTGGACCTGGTGGTGGACCACTCGGTGCAGATCGACCACTACGGCAACAAGAACGCGCTCGACCTCAACATGAAGCTGGAATTCAAGCGCAACGAAGAGCGCTACCAGTTCATGAAATGGGGCATGCAGGCCTTCGACACGTTCAAGGTCGTGCCCCCGGGCATCGGCATCGTGCACCAGGTGAACCTGGAGTACCTGGCGCGCGGCGTGCACAAGAAGGACGGCGTCTTCTACCCCGACACGCTGGTCGGCACCGACAGCCACACCACCATGATCAACGGCATCGGCGTGGTCGGCTGGGGCGTGGGCGGCATCGAGGCCGAGGCGGGCATGCTCGGCCAGCCCGTGTACTTCCTGACGCCAGATGTTGTGGGGGTTCAGTTAAAAAATAAATTACACCCGGCGTGTACCGCCACCGATCTCGTACTTACCGTCACGGAAATGCTTCGGAAAGCCAAAGTAGTCGGCAAGTTCGTCGAATTCTTCGGCGCCGGCTGCGCCTCGCTGTCGGTCACCGACCGCGCCACCATCGCCAACATGGCGCCGGAATACGGCGCGACCATGGGCTACTTCCCGGTGGACGACAAGACCATCGCCTACTTCAAGGGCACCGGCAGGACGGAGGCCGAAATTGACGCGCTGCAGGCCTACTTCAAGGCGCAGGAGATGTACGGCGTGCCGCAGGCCGGCGCCATCGACTACAGCGAGAGCCTGGAACTCGACCTGTCCACGGTCATGCCTTCGCTCGCGGGCCCGAAGCGCCCGCAGGACCGCATCAACCTGGACGACATGAAAAAGAACTTCACCGGCCTGTTCTCCGCGCCGGTCAAGGAGAATGGTTTTGCAAAAAATCCTTCTGATTTGATTAAAAAATTCAGGACCTATGACGGCCTCGACATCAGCAACGGCGACGTACTGATCGCGGCGATCACCTCCTGCACCAACACTTCCAACCCGGGCGTGCTGCTGGCCGCCGGGCTGCTGGCGAAGAAGGCGGTCGAGCTCGGCCTGACGGTCAAGCCGCACATCAAGACCTCGCTCGCGCCAGGTTCGCGCGTGGTCACCGAGTACCTCACCAAGGCGGGCCTGCTGCCCTACCTCGAGAAACTCGGCTTCTACCTCGCGGGCTACGGCTGCACCACCTGCATCGGCAACGCGGGCCCGCTGTCGCAGCCGATCGAGGAAACCATCGTCAAGAACGAACTGGTCTGCGCCGCGGTGCTCTCGGGCAACCGCAATTTCGAGGCGCGCATCCATCCGAACATCCGTGCCAACTTCCTCGCTTCCCCTCCCCTCGTTGTTGCCTACGCAATTGCGGGCAGCGTACTGAGGGATTTCAGGACCGAACCCCTGGGCAAGTCGAAGGACGGCCAGGACGTCTATATCGGCCATGTCTGGCCGACCTCGGACGAAATCCAGTCGCTCATGAAGCTGGCGATGGACGCGCCCACCTTCCGCAGGCTCTATGGCGACCTTGCCAACGCGAGCCCGATGTTCAAGAAGATTTCCGCGCCCTCCGGGCAGGTCTACACCTGGCCCAAGTCCAGCTACATCGCCGAGCCGCCGTTCTTCAAGGACTTCAGCATGCAGCCCGGCAAGCCGGGAAACATTTCGGGCGCGAAGGTGCTTGGCGTGTTCGGCGACTCGGTAACCACCGACCACATCAGCCCGGCCGGCTCGATCAAGCCGACCTCGCCCGCCGGCTTCTACCTGCAGGAGCACGACATCGCGGTGGCGGATTTCAACAGTTACGGCGCGCGCCGCGGCAACCACGACGTCATGATGCGCGGCACCTTCGCCAACGTGCGCATCAAGAACCAGATGATGGGCGGCAAGGAAGGCGGACTGACCCGGTACAAAGGCGAGGAACTGCCCATTTACGACGCCGCGATGCGCTACATCGCCGACGGCACGCCGACGGTCATCTTCGGCGGCGAGGAATACGGCACCGGCTCGTCGCGCGACTGGGCGGCCAAAGGCACGCAGCTATTGGGCGTAAAGGCGGTCATCACGCGCAGTTTCGAGCGCATCCACCGCTCCAACCTCGTAGGCATGGGCGTGCTGCCGCTGCAGTTCCTCGGCAATGACAGCGTGACGTCGCTTGGTATCACCGGCGAAGAGGAGATTTCGATTTCAGGATTGGACGATATCCACCCTCAACAGGAATTAAGTCTTGAAATAAAAAGGAAAGACGGAAGCAAACAGCAGATCAAGGTCAAGTCGCGCATCGACACCGCGATCGAGGTCGACTACTACAAGCACGGCGGGATCCTGCCCTACGTGCTGCGCGAGCTGATTTCCAAGGCCGGCCCGGCGAAGTCGAAGGCTGCGTAGCGATAAGGTGCGCCGCGCTGGGCTGTTTTTTGCTCTTCTTGCCTTAAGTTTTTTCGTCAAGGCACAAGAGCTTTCAGGAGCAAAACTCGTCCAGGAATTGCGCAAGGGCGGGTACGTGCTCTACATCCGACATACGTCGACCGACTTCTCGAAGAACGATGCGAACATGGCTTCGTTCGACGACTGCGCCAACCAGCGCCCGCTGACCGACAAGGGCCGCGACGAGGCGCGCGCCATCGCCGGGCATCTGAAGCGCCTCGGCATTCCGATCGGCAAGGTATACGCCAGCCCGTTCTGCCGCACGGTGGAGACCGCGATGCTGGCCTTCGGCAAGGCCGAGAAAACCGAGGAAGTGCGCGGCGGCCCGGTGCGCAGCGACGACCCGAAGCGTTACGACGCGCTGAGAAAACTGCTTGCCACGGCGCCGGCGAAGGGCAGCAACAACGTCATCTCAAGCCACGGCAACCCTTACCAGGCGGTGTTCGGTCCGCCCTACCTGGCGGAAGGTGAAATTGCCGTGATCCGGCCCGGGGGCAACCCGGTGGCGCGCATCAAGCTCGGCGACTGGGAAACCCTACCGAAGTAGCGCCTGCACGCGGGCGCCGAGCCTGAATAGCTTTTTCAGCACCCCGGTCTCCAGCTTGAGCATGTCGTCGCCCCAGGCGGAGACGCCCTCCATCAGGGCCAGCGTCTCGCGCAGGCGCTTCTGCGTGCCGGGATCCTCGCGCGCGAAATCCCTGCTCGCCACGCAGCCGCGCAGGAAGTCCAGCGTCGGGTCGAGTTCGCGCTCCTTGCGCTCGCGCGCGATGACCCGCATGAGCTCCCAGGGGTCCAGCACGGTCTCGAAGTGATCGCGCCGGTCGCCGGCCAGGTGCGTCACCTTTACCAGGTCCCAGTTCTGCAGCTCGCGGATGCTGGTGCTGACATTCGACCTCGCCACCTGCAGCACCAGCGAGATCTCCTCGGCGTGCATCGGCCGCCCGGCCAGGAACAGCAGCGCGTGAATCTGCGCGACGGTGCGGCTGACTCCCCAGCGCGTGGCCATCTCGCCCCAGTGCAGGACGAAACGCGCCCCCAGGGCGCCCGCCGCCCCGGTCAGGGCGTCTTCAGCGGTATCGGCGGCGGCCATGACTTGACGCCAAGGCTAGTCTTGTCATATTATTCTGTCAAGACTGAAATTACCGTAAGGACATAACATGAGAGTAATGGTCTTGGGCGGCACCGGCTTCATCGGCAGTCACGTCGCCGCCGCGCTGCGGGCCCGCGGGCACGCGGTGCTGATCGGCACGCGTTATCCGAAGCGCGCCTTGGCAAAGCTGCCGGCCTCCCTGCGCGACTGCGATCTGCGCGAAACCCACTTCGAATCGCTCACCACCCGCTACGTCTGGCAGCCCCTGCTGCGCGACGTCGACGCGGTGGTCAACGCCGCCGGCATCCTGCGCGAGCGCGGCGCCGAGACCTTCGAGCGGGTGAACAGCATGGCCCCCGGCGCCCTCGCCCTTGCCTGCGAGCGCGCCGGCCTGCGCCTGGTGCACGTCTCGGCCCTGGGCCTCAGGCCGCGGGCCTACAGCCGTTTCATCCGCTCCAAGGCCGCCGCCGAGCGCGCCATTGCTGATACCGGCGCCGACTACAGCATCGTCAGGCCGTCCCTGCTGGATGGCGAAGGCGGCTATGCCGCCGCCTGGCTGCGCAAGGTCGCGCGCTGGCCGGTGCATTGCGTGCCCGCCGCGGCGCGCGGGCGCCTGGCGGCGCTGGACGTGCGCGACCTGGGCGAGGCCATCGCGGTCCTCTGCGAAGCCCGCGGCAAGACCGAATGGCGCGAGGTCGACCTGGGCGGCAGCGCCCGGCGCACCTTCGCCGAGCACCTGGACGCGCTCTGCGAGCGGCCACATCCGGCGCTGCGCGTGCCGCTGCCGAACTTCTTCGCTTTGGGCGGGGCCGCGCTGTGCGACCTGCTCCACGTGACGCCTTACGGGGTGGCCGCGCTGGAGCTGCTGTGGCGCGACAATCTGCCCAAGGCGAACCTGCTGCCCACCCTGCTCGGCCGCGCCCCGGCACCCGTCGGGGTGTTCAGGACCCGAGCAGCTTCTCCCGCAGTTTCCCCAGCAACCGCCGGTCGCGCTTGGTGGGCCGGCCCTTCAACCTAGAGGCCGGCTCGGTACCCCAGCGGCGCAGGTCCATGAGCTTCTGGCGGCCAGCCAGGCCGGCCGCGCTCTCCTGGTAGAGTTTCCTCGCTTCAGGCGCGGGTCCGCGCCGCTCGGACAGGCCGCGAACGGTGACCTGCCACTCGAATTCCTCCACGCGGATGACCAGCGCATCGCCCGGCTTCACCGCGTGCGCCGGCTTGACGCGCTCGCCGTTCAGCTTCACGCGCGCGCCGGTGACGGCCTCCTGCGCCAAGCCGCGCGTCTTGAAGAAACGCGCCGCCCAGAGCCACTTGTCGATCCGCATCGCGCGGATCAGGCCTTGACCAGCACCCCGACCGGGCAGGAAACGCCGGTGCCGCCCAGCCCGCAGTAGCCGTTCGGGTTCTTGCCGAGGTATTGCTGGTGGTAGTCCTCGGCGTAATAGAACTCGGGTGCGAGGCGGATTTCGGTCGTGATTGAACCGTAGCCTTTTGCCTTCAATTCTTTTTGAAACAATTCCTGCGCAGCAAGAGCGGCCTTCAACTGCGCGTCACCGTAGGCGTAGACCGCGGAGCGGTACTGCGTCCCCGAATCGTTGCCCTGGCGCATGCCCTGCGTCGGGTCGTGGCCTTCCCAGAACGCCTTGAGCAGCGTCTCATACGCTACTTTCTTCGGGTCGAACACCACCAGCACCGCTTCGGTGTGGTTGGTGAACCCGGAACACACTTCCTCGTAGCTCGGGTTCTTCGTCTCGCCGCCCGCATAGCCGACGGCAGTGCTGTAGACGCCGGGGATGCCCCAGAACAGCTTTTCCGCGCCCCAGAAGCAGCCCAGGCCGAACACCGCCTGTTCCATGCCCGGCGGAAACGGCGCTTCGAGCCGGTTGCCGTTGATGAAATGCTTTTCCGGCACCGAAAATTTCTGCGCGCGCCCCGGCAACGTGCCGCTGGCGGGCAGCAGGGACTTCATTTTCTTCATGAACGCAAACATGAAATCCTCCAAATTAATCAGGGACAGTCCACGTTTTCCCAGGAACAGGGAAAACGTGGACTGTCCCTATTTCCGTAGAATAGCACCATGAAAATATGCATTTACGGCGCCGGCGCGATCGGCGGGCTGATCGCGGGCCGGCTCGCGCAAGCCGGGCACGAGGTCTCCGTCGTCGCCAGGGGCGCCCACCTTACAGCGATCAGGGAGCGCGGCCTGCGCATTCTTTCCGGCGACAAGGAATCGTCCCACAGGATCAAGGCCGACAGCGATCCCGCCCTGCTTGGACGGCAGGATTGCGTGATCGTCGCGGTGAAGGCCCAGAGCCTGCCCGAGGTGGCCGCGGCCATCGGCCCGATGATCGGGCCGGATACCAGCATCGTCACCGCGATGAACGGCGTGCCCTGGTGGTTCTTCGATCGCCTCGCTTTCGGCAACGGCAAGCTGCGCCTGGAGAGCCTCGACCCAGGCGGCGCGCTCTCGCGCGCCATGCCGACCGACCGGGTCATCGGCTGCGTCGTGCACCTGGCCGCCTCGACCCCAGAGCCGGGCGCCATCCGCCACAACATGGGCGAACGCCTGATTCTCGGCGAGCCGGGCGGCAAGAACTCCGCGCGCACGCTGTCCGTCATCAAGGCGCTGAAGGAGGCGGGCTTCGAGGCCGTCGCCAGCGACTTCATCGAAAAGGAATTCTGGGTGAAGCTGCTGGGCAACATCAGCTTCAACCCGGTGGCGGCCATTACCCTTGCCACCGCGAACCGGTTGATCGCCGACGAGTACGTCAAGGCCTACATGGTCGCGATCATGCATGAGTGCCTCGCCATCGGCCGCGCGGTGGGCGTGGATGCGGACATCGATCCCGAAGCGCGCATGGACATGGCGCGCAAGCTGGGCGCCTTCAAGCCCTCCACCCTGCAGGACATGGAAGCCGGCAAGAAGCTCGAGATCGACGGCCTGCTCATCGGCACGCTGGAGATCGCGAAGAAGGCCGGCGTCGCCGCGCCCTTCACCGAGAGCCTGGCCGGCCTCGCGCGCCTGCGCGCGGAATCCACCGGCCAGTACAGATAATTTACACTGGCAGCGGCGGCGTGTCCGCCGGCACGAAGAAGTCGGGCAGGAATTTCGTCGCGCCCGGCACCGCGGCGTAGACCGAAAAATCGCGCACGCCGGCGGCGTGCAGCACCAGGTCGTCGATGCAGAAGTTGCCGGTGAATTCCCGGCTCGGCTTGATAAGGATCGCGTGCGCGGCGTCGGCCATGATCTCCGCCTTGCGCGACTGCTTCATCATCGCCTCGCCACCCAGCATGTGGACCGCGGCGGTGGCGATCGTAGTGCGCGGCCAGAGCGAATTGACGGCGATGCCGTCTTGCCGGAACTCCTCGGCCCAGCCCAGCGTGCACATGCTCATGCCGTACTTGGCCATCGTGTAGGCGACGTGCGGCGCAAACCACTTCGCCGACATGTCCAGCGGCGGGCTGAGCGTGAGGATATGCGGGTTGGCCGACTTCTTCAGGTGCGGGATGCAGCTGCGCCCGGCGAGATAGGTGCCGCGTGCGTCCACGCCGTTCATCAGGTCGTAGCGCTTCATGTCGCAGGCAAGCGTGCCGGTGAGCTGGATCGCGCTCGCGTTGTTCACCAGGATATCGATGCCACCGAAGGTCGCGACCGTCTTCTCGACCGCCGCGATCACCTGCGCTTCCTCGCGGATGTCGCACTGGATGCCCAGGCCCTTGCCGCCGGCCTGCTCGATTTCCGCCACCGCGCTGTGAATGGTGCCCGGCAACTTGGGATGCGGATCGCTGGTCTTGGCGGCGATCACGACATTGGCGCCATCGCGCGCGGCACGCACCGCTATCGCCAACCCGATGCCGCGGCTGCCGCCGGTGATGAACAGGGTTTTTCCTTGCAGGCTCATGGGTAGAATATACAGCCACTCGTGGAGAAAAAAGCGAATCTTCATCGACTTTGCGTCGCGCCGATGATGGACTGGACGGACCGGCACTGCCGTTTTTTCCTGCGCCAGCTGTCGGCGGACGCGTTCCTCTACACCGAGATGATCACCACCGGCGCCCTGCTCCACGGCAACGTCGAGCGGCACCTCGCGTTCAGCGCCGAGGAGCATCCGGTGGCGGCGCAGCTGGGCGGCAGCGAGCCGGAAGACCTCGCGAAATGCGCGCAGCTGGTCGAGCAGTACGGTTACGATGAAGTGAACCTCAACATCGGCTGCCCCAGCGAACGGGTGCAGCGCGGCGCGTTCGGCGCCTGCCTGATGGCCGAACCCGATCTCGTGGCCGATTGCGTGCGCGCGATGCGCGCAGCGGTGAAGATTCCCGTGACCGTCAAGCACCGATTGGGTTTGAATTTTCTTGACGATTATTCCTTCGTGCAGAAATTCGTAAAAACAGTTTCCGAAGCCGGCTGCACCACGTTCATTGCCCACGCCCGCAACGCGGTGCTCAAGGGCCTGTCGCCGAAGGAGAACCGCGAAGTCCCGCCGCTCAAATACGACTACGTCTATCGCCTGAAGCGCGACTTCCCGGCGCTGGAGTTCGTATTGAACGGGGGCATCACAAAAATGGCAGTGGTGCCGGAAGTCGACGGGATCATGCTTGGACGTGCCGCGTATCACGACCCCTGGGTACTGGCGGATGAAGGCAAGACCCGTTCCGGCGTGGTCAAGGTCATGCATGCCTATGCATCAAAACAGACTTCCTTGCGCCATGTCGCACGCCACATGCTGGGCCTGTACCACGGCCACCGCCGCGCGCGGCTCTGGCGCCGCATGCTGTCGGATTCGGACCGGCTTTCGCAGAACGATCCAGCCCTGCTGCTGGAGGCCATGGAAGCAGTAGAATCCTTGAAATTTCCGGAGATACCCGATGAGCGCAGTCCTCAAGTCCAAGAAATCCGTTAAGGAGCGCGTCAGCAAGGAAGAGTGGGACCTGCGGGTGGATCTCGCGGCGGCCTACCACCTGGCAGCGCACTTCAAGTGGACCGACCTGATCTATACCCACTTCTCGGCGCGCCTGCCCGGCCACGACGAGTTCCTCATCAATCCCTACGGCCTCATGTTCGAGGAAATCACCGCCTCGAACCTGATCAGGATCAACCACGACGGCAAGGTGCTGGATGACCCCACCGGCATGGGCTACAACGAGGCCGGCTTCGTGATCCACGGCTGCATCCACGAGGCGCGGCCCGAGGCGCAGTGCGTGATCCACACCCACGCGCGCGCCGGCGTCGCCGTGTCGGCGATGAAATGCGGCCTGCTGCCGATCAGCCAGCACGCCATGTTCGTGCAGCGCGAAGTGACCTACCACGACTACGAAGGCATTGCGCTGGACATGGACGAGCGCGAGCGCATGGCGAAAGACCTGGGCAAGACTTCCAAGGCGATGATCCTGCGCAACCATGGCCTGCTCACGCTGGGCCGCTCGGTGCGCGAGGCCTTCGAAGTGATGTACTACCTCGACTGCGCCTGCCAGATCCAGGTGGACGCAGTGGCCGGCGGCATGGACAACGTGATCCAGATGTCGCAAAAGGCCGGCGACCTGGCCGCGAAGCAGTTCAACCGCCCCGACCGGCCGTCCAACCACAAGGACTGGCCCGCCCTGCTCCGCCTTCTTGAGCGTAAAGGCAGCAATTACAAGCAATAGCTCCGTCGTCCCCGCGCAGGCGGGGACCCAGATTTTGCGCTCATGGATTCCCGCCTTCGCGGGAAAGACAGCCATTTCATTAAGACAGCCATTTCGTCGTCCCCGCGAAAGCGGGGACCCAGCCTTCCGCTCCGTCGTCCCCGCGAAAGCGGGGACCCAGCCTTCCGCTCCGTCGTCCCCGCGAAGGCGGCGACCCAGGTTTTGCGCTCATGGATTCCCGCCTTCGCGGGAAAGACAGCCATTTCATTAAGACAGCCATTTCGTCGTCCCCGCGAAAGCGGGGACCCAGCCTTCCGCTCCGTCGTCCCCGCGAAAGCGGGGACCCAGCCTTCCGCTCCGTCGTCCCCGCGAAGGCGG
>JBDTRO010000199.1:0-8769 GCA_039931635.1 Betaproteobacteria bacterium
CGTCACTCCGGTCAGCTACGTCTCCAGCTGGAGCGAGGACGTCGACATCAAGAGCGAGTAACTCATCATTGGTGATCGCATCTGCTTCTGGGTAGCCTTTCAAAACACGATTCTTCTTCACCCAATCGACGACTTCATCGATTGTCAGTCCAGAGGAGTCGAGGGACACCGCGTCAGTTGCCGGCTTAAGCGGCGCCACCTCTCGGGCGGCGTCTCGCTGGTCCCGTTCCCCCAGAGTACGGGAAAGGGCCGCGAGATTAGCATGGTTTCCCTTGTCTATCAACTGCTTATACCTGCGCTGGGCGCGCACTTCCGGACTGGCCAGATAGAAGACTTTCAGGACGGCGTCGGGAAACACTACGGTCCCCATGTCGCGTCCTTCCGCGACTAGCCCGGGGGGCTTCCGGAAGGACCTTTGCTGTTTCAACAGGGCGCTCCGCACTCCTGGAATCGCCGCGATTTCCGACGCCCTCAGCCCGATCGCCTCCGAACGTAATTTATCAGTAACTTCATGTTTATTAATAAATATACGGCCTTCCATAAATTCAGCGTCGAGATGCAAAGCCGCGACGACCGGGTCCGGTCCGCCGGCCAGCGCCACCAGGCGGTAGAGCGCCCCGCTCTCCAGGTAATGGAATCCCAGCGTGGCCGCGACCCGGCTCGCGATCGTGCCCTTGCCGGCGGCCGATGGGCCGTCGATAGCGATCACAGGAACCCCTGAATTACGCAGCGGCGGCCACCTTGAGGCCCATGTGCTTCGCCATGAATTCGAAATCGCGGTCGTTGTGAAGCAGCTCGTGGCCCTCTTCGACGCAGAAGGTTGCGATCAGGACGTCGGTTGCGCTGCGTGGCGTCACGCCCAGGCGACGCATGCGGCGGTAATTTCGCGCGGCGCTTAGGGCAAGTTCGTGGCCGCCGAGGTTGAAGCATGGCAGCGCCAGCAACCGCACGCTCAACATACGGAATTCCCTCTCGTGGCGCACTCCTTGAAGTACTTCCTGCAGTACGCGGTCGCAAAGGGCGATCGACTGGTCATCCAGAAATAGCGCCATCTGCTCACAATGCGCAGCTTTCGATCCCCGCAGGAAATCGACCCATACGCTGGTGTCGGCAATGACCAAGATGCGCCCTAGCGGCGTTTGGCCCTGCGCAGTGCCTCAGGATCGCCCTCCCAATGCACTTTTCCGCGCAACGCCAGAATGGCGCGATACGCCTTCTTGCGGGCCAGCAGCCGCAAGCCCTCCTCTACCGTGGCGCGCTTGGTCCTGCAGCCGCTCGCACGCATCGCCTCGGAAAGGAGCCGGTCGTCGATATCGATGTTGGTGCGCATCCGTTTCCTCGATGTGTAAGATTAAAGAATTATATACACATCTCGGCCGCGCGCGCCCTTCCGAAAACCTTGCTGTTCCGCGCCGACCGGGTGATCGAGTAGGCGTTCAGCCTGCGATCGAGGCGAGTACCGCGAAATACTCGGGAAACGTCTTCGCGACGCATTCCGGATCGTTGATGCGCACCGGCACGCCGCCCAGCGTGGCGAGCGAAAAGCACATGGCGATGCGGTGGTCGTCATAGGTGTCGATGGCGACGCCCGGGTTGAGCTTCGCGGGCGGTGTGATTTTCATGAAATCCGGCCCCTCGACCACAGTGGCGCCCAGCTTGCGCAGCTCGGTCGCCATGGCCGTGATGCGGTCGGTCTCCTTGACGTGCCAGCTGCCGATGTTGCGGATGGTGCTCTGCCCATCGGCGAACAGCGCGGCGACCGCGGCCGTCATGGCCGCGTCCGGGATATGGTTCAGGTCCATGTCGATCGGCTTGAGTTTCCCGCTGGCGCTCACTTCTATCCAGTCGGGGCCGAATTCGATCCTGGCACCCATTTTCTCGAGCACCTCGGCAAAGCGGACATCGCCCTGGATGCTGTCCTTTCCCACCCCCTGGACGCGCAGCGGACCCCCTGCGATCGCGCCAGCGGCAAGGAAATACGAGGCCGACGACGCATCGCCCTCGACGTGGATCTCTGCCGGCGCGACGTAATCGTAGCCCGGCACATCGAAGGACTTCCAGCCGTTGACGCGCACCTCGATGCCGAACTTGCGCATCATGTTCAGCGTGATCATCACATAGGGCTTGGAAATCAGTTCGCCCACGATTTCCACGGTCCCGCCACCCGCCAGCGGCAAGGCCATCAGCATCGCGGTCAGGTATTGCGAGGATACATTTCCCTTCATCATGACGTGGCCGTCGACGCGGATGCGGCCCGGATGGATATCCAGCGGCGGAAACCCTTCGTTGCGCGCGTAGTCGATGCTCGCACCGATGCTGCGCAGCGGTTCCACCAGGTCCCGGATCGGGCGCTCGTGCATGCGCGGCTTGCCCATCAGCAGGTACTCGCCGCCCGACAGCGCAAGCGTCGCCGTCAGCGGCCGGAAAGCGGTGCCCGCGTTGCCGAGGAACAGGTCGGCTTTTTTTTGCGGGATGCCGCCCATGCCCGCAACCACCAGGCCCGCAAAGTCCCGGGTATCGATCGGAATATCGAGTTTCTGCAGCGCGTCCAGCATCACGCGCGTGTCTTCGGCATCCAGCAGCCCGCGCACCTGCGTCTTGCCCTTGGCGAGCGCGGCCAGAAGCAGCACGCGGTTGGAGATGCTCTTGGAGCCCGGCAGCCGCACCGTTCCCGCCACGCCGCGGATCGGCGCAAGATCGAGGAACTTCATTCGTACTCGCCCTTCAGCCAGCGTTCCCGCGCGTCGCGGGCCTCGGTAAAGAGCTTTTCCAGAGATGCTGCGTCCCGATTTTCGAGGAATTTCCCTATTTTTTCGAGTTCGCCGGAAAAGCTGGCGAGCTCCTGCAACAGCTGGTCGCTGTTCGCCATGCAGATGTCGCGCCACATTTCCGGATGACTGGAGGCGATGCGCGTGAAATCACGGAAGCCGCCCGCCGCGTAGCCGAACAACTGCGCCGCGTTGGCGCGTTCGCTGACGTCGTTCACCAGCGCGTAGGCGAGCAGGTGCGGCAGGTGGCTGACCGCGGCAAACACGCCGTCGTGTTCTTCCGGGGTCATGCGCGAAACGCGCGCGCCGATGGCGGTCCAGAGATTAGAAATGGTTTCGATATCCTGCTTCCTGTTTTCTTCGAGAGGCGTAAGAACCAGACGGCGGTCGCGAAACAGGTCTGCGCTGGCCGCGGCGGCGCCGCTCTGCTCGGCGCCGGCGATGGGATGCGCGGGCACGAAGCGGCCGATGCCGCCGCGCAAACCCTTGCGCGCAGCGGCGACTACGTCGCGCTTCGTGCTGCCGGCGTCCATGACGAGCGCATCTGATCCCAGATTCGATTCCATTTCCAGGAAGATTTTCTCGAACTGGGCCACCGGCGCGGATACCAGCACCAGGTCCGCGCCCCGCACGCCGGCCGCCGCATCGGTTTCGAAGGAATCGAGGATGCCGCGCTGCATCGCGACCTGCATGTTGGCCGCGCCGCGCCCGACACCCGTGACGTGCCCGCAGAGTCTGCCCGCCTTCAGCGCCAGCGCGAACGAACCCCCGATCAGGCCGACCCCGATGACCGCGACTCTTTCGAAAAACATTATTCCTTCACGCTGGCGGCCAGCGCGACGAGGAAGCGCTCGTTCTCGGTGGCCGTGCCGATCGTGATCCGCAGGTGCTCGGGCAGCTGGTAGACGCCGCCCACCGGACGCACGATGACGCCGCGCTTGAGCAGGCGCCGGAACACCTCGTTCGCCTTGCCCACGCGCACGGTGATGAAATTGCCGTGCGAGGGAATCCATTCCAGCCCGAGGGCCTTCGCGCCCGCCTCGATCTGGCGCATGCCCTGCAGGTTGTCGGCGAAGCTGCGTGCGACGAACTCCATGTCGTCGAGCGCGGCCGTCGCGGCGCTGAGCGCGATGCTGTTCACGTTGAAGGGCTGGCGCACGCGATTCATGATGTCCGCCACCGACGGATGCGCGAGCGCGTAGCCGACGCGCAACCCCGCCAGGCCATAGGCCTTGGAGAACGTGCGCGTGACGATCAGGTTGGGATGACGCTTGAGCCACTTCACGGTCTCCGCCTTGAGTTCCGGCGACAGGTATTCGTTGTAGGCCTCGTCCAGCACCACGATCACCCGCTCGGGTACGCGCTTGAGGAACGATTCGAGTTCTTCGGGCCGCAGCAGGGTGCCGGTGGGATTGTTCGGGTTCGCGATCCAGACGACGTAGGTCTCGTCGTCGATCGCCGCCAGCATGGCCCCGAGGTCGTGGCCGAAGTTCTTCGCGGGCACCGCGATGCCGCGCGCGCCGCGCGCCTGCGTCGCCAGCGGGTAGACCGCGAAGCAGTGCTGCGCGTACACCGCCGAGCGCCCCGGCCCGAGGAAGGCGAGCGCGGCCAGTTCGAGCACGTCGTTCGAGCCGTTGCCGAGCACGATCGCCCCCGTGTCCACGCCGTAGCGGCGCGACAGGGCCGTCTTCAGGTCGTGGCCGTTGCCGTCGGGGTAGCGCGCGATGTCGCCCAGCGCGGCCTCGACCGCCGCGCGCGTGCGCGGGCCGATGCCGCGCGGATTCTCGTTGGAGGCGAGCTTGACGATATTCTCCTCCTTCAGCCCGAGTTCGCGCGCCAGCTCCGAGATCGGCTTGCCGGGCTGGTACGGCGCGATCGTGCGCACGTAGGAGGGAGAAAGTTCGCAGGGATCCATCTGCATGGCGCAGCCTCAGTTGGAAGCGATGGGGTAGGAACCCAGGATTTTGAAGAACGGCGCGCGCGCCTTGAGCTCGCTGATCGCGGCGCCGACCGCGGGGTCGGACTGATGCCCCTCCAGGTCGATGAAAAACACGTATTCCCAGCGCGCCGAGCGCGCTCTTGCCGGGCGCGATTCGATGCGCGACATGCTCACGCCGTTGGCCGCGATCGGCGACAGCAACGCGTGCACCGACCCGGGTTTGTTCTCCGCGGACATCACGAGAGAAGTCCGGTCCTTGCCCGTGGGCGCCGGATCGGCCTGCCCCAGCACCAGGAAGCGCGTGGTGTTGTTCGGATCGTCCTCGATGCCGCGCGCAAGCAGCTTGAGCTTGTAGAGCGACGCTGCTGCTTCGCCCGCGATCGCCGCCGCGCCTTTCTCCTTCGCCGCGCGCCGCGCGGCCTCCGCGTTGGACGCCACCGGAATGCGCTCGGCGTTCGGCAAATGCCGTCCGAGCCACCCGTTGCACTGCGCCAGCGACTGGGCATGGGAGTAGATCTTGCTGATCTCCTTCATGCCCTTCATTCTGGCAAGGAGGTTCTGCCTGACTCTCAGATCAATTTCGCCGCAGATGCGCAGCGGCGTGGTGAGCAGCAGATCGAGCGTGCGGCCGACCACGCCGTCAGTGGAATTCTCCGCCGGCGCCACCGCGAATTGCGTCGCGCCCGACTCGGCGCTGCGGAAAACCTCGTCGATGGTGGCCGCGGGCTCCGCGATCACCGCATGGCCGAAGTGCTGGCGCACCGCCTGCTCGCTGAAGGTGCCCTGCGGGCCGAGATAGGAAACGCCGATGTCCTGCTCCAGCGCGCGGCAGGCGGAAATGATTTCGCGGAACACGGCGACCGCGCCCTCCGGCGGCAGCACGCCGCCCCTGGCGGACGTGGCGGACGTCGCGGACGAAATGCGGCGCAGGATCTCCGCCTCGCGCGCGGGACGGTAGACCTGCTTGCCGTCCTTCAGGTCCCCGACCTTGCGCACCATTTCGGCGCGGCGATTGAGCAGCGCGAGCAGCTCCGCGTCGAGAGCATCGATCGCGACGCGCAGTTTGCCTATTTCCTTCTCGCTCATGGTTCGACGGGCAGGTAGCGGACCGACAGGACACCCTTGATCGCGCACAATTCCCTGATCGCGGCTTCGGGCACGGGGCTGTCCACGTCGACCAGCGTATACGCCATCTCGCCCTTCGACTTGTTCAGCATGTTGTGGATGTTGATCTTGCGGCTGCCCATCGCATTGGAAATGCTGGCCAGCATGTTCGGCACATTGGCATTGGCGATCGCAAGGCGGTACGGCGACTCGCGCGGCATCTGCGCATTCGGGAAATTCACCGCGTTCTCCATCGTGCCGTCCTGGAGGTACTCGCGCACCTGGTCGACGACCATCACGGCGCAGTTCTCCTCCGCCTCGCTCGTCGAGGCCCCCAGGTGCGGCAGCGCCACCACCCCCGCCTTGCCGATCAGCTCCGCGGACGGGAAATCGGTCACGTAGCAGCGCAGCTGCTTCGCGGCCAGCGCCTTGAGCACCGCTTCATCGTCCACCACGCCGTCGCGCGAGAAATTCATCAGCACCGCGCCTGCCTTCATGTGCCTGAGGTTCTTCGTGTTCAGCAGGTTGCGGGTCTTCTCCACCAGCGGCACGTGCAGCGTGACGAAGTCGCTCGCGCGCAGCAGTTCGTCCACCGAATTCGCCTTGCGCACCTGCGAGGGCAGGCTCCAGGCGGCGTCCACGGTGATTTCCGGATCGTAGCCGAGCACATTCATGCCCAGGCGGATCGCCGCGTCGGCCACCAGGCTGCCGATCTTGCCCAGTCCGACCACGCCCAGCGTATGGCCCGGCAGCTCGACGCCGGCATAAGCTTTTTTGCCAGCTTCAACTTTTTTTTCCAAATCGTTCAAATCCAGATTTCGAACAAATTCCAAAGCGGGAGCCAAATTCCTCGCCGCGATCAGCATTCCCGCGACCACCAGTTCCTTCACCGCGTTGGCGTTCGCGCCCGGCGCGTTGAACACCGGCACGCCCAGCCTGGATAGTTCCGCCACCGGGATGTTGTTGACCCCGGCGCCGGCGCGGCCGACCGCTTTCAGCTTGGCGTCAAATTTCATCGCGTGCATGTCCGCGGAGCGCACCAGGATCACGTCCGGCGCCTTCGATTCCTTCACCACCTCGTAATGCTCCGCCGGCAGGCGCTTCAGTCCCACCTGGGCGATCGGATTGAGCACCAGGACTTCAAGTTTTTTGCCCGTCTTAGCCATGCTTCGCTTCGAACTCCTTCATGTACGCCACCAGCTGCCGCACGCCCTCGACCGGCATTGCGTTGTAGATGGACGCGCGCATGCCGCCCACCGACCGGTGCCCTTTGAGCTGCACCATGCCGCGCTCTTCCGCGCCCGCCAGAAATTTTTCATCCAAAGAAGAATTCCTGAGAGTGAAGGGCACATTCATGCGCGAACGGTCGCTCTTCGCCACCGGATTCCCGAAGCAAGACCCTGCATCGAGAAAATCATAGAGCAGCTTCGCCTTGGCGATGTTCTGCTGCTCGATCGCCGGCAGGCCGCCCTGCGCCTTGAGCCACTTGAACACCAGGCCGGCGACGTAGATCGCGTAAGTGGCCGGGGTGTTGAGCATCGAATCGGCCGCCGCCTGCAGCTTGTAGTCCATGACGGAGGGCGTGCCCTTGGCGGCCTTGCCCGTGAGGTCCTCGCGCACGATGACGATGGTGAGCCCTGCCGGTCCGATGTTCTTCTGCGCGCCGGCGTAGATCAGGCCGAACTTCGCCACGTCCAGCGGACGCGACAGGATGTGCGAAGACGCGTCCGCAACCAGGGGAATATTGCTTTGGGGAATCCAATGCGCTTCCACACCACCGATCGTCTCGTTCGAGCAGTAATGGAGATAGGCCGCATCGTTTCTAATTCGAAAAGCATTCTGAGCAGGGAAATACGTAAACCCCTTGTCTTCAGAACTCGCAGCCACGTGAACATCGCAATACGCCTGCGCTTCCTTGACCGCCTTCCTGGACCACTCGCCGGTGACCACGTAGTCAGCCTTGCCTTTGCCCGCCAGCAGGTTCATCGGGATCTGCGCGAACTGCAGCGTCGCGCCGCCCTGCAGGAACAGGACCTTGTAATTCACCGGGATCGCGAGCAGCTCGCGCAGGTCCTTTTCCGCCTCGGCGGCGATGGACATGAATTCCCTGCCGCGATGGCTCATCTCCATCACGCACATGCCGCTGCCGCGCCAGTCGAGCATCTCGTCGCCGGCGCGGGCAAGGACTTCCTCGGGCAGGACCGCCGGTCCCGCGCTGAAATTGAAGATCCTGGACATCAGTGAATGGTCGGGCCCTGCGGATCCGGCGCCACCGGCGCGGCATCGCCGCCGGCAGCATCGCCGTCGCCGCCATTGCCGTTGCCGTTGCCCTCCTCGGCGCGATCCTCGATACGCGCAATGCCGGCGAGCTTCTCGCCCTCCGACAGCGCGATCAGGGTGACGCCCTGCGTCGAGCGGCCCATCTCCCGGATCTGCGCCACCGCGGTGCGGATCAGCACGCCGCCGGTGGAGATCAGCATCACCTCGTCGTGATCGTCGACCAGGACGGCGCCCACCAGCGCGCCGTTGCGCTCCGAGGCCTGGATCGCGATCATCCCCTGGCCGCCACGGCCGTGCTTCGTGTACTCGGAAATCGGCGTGCGCTTGCCGTAGCCGTTCTCGGTGGCGGTGAGCACGGTCTGCGTCTCGTCTTTCGCCGCCAGCATGCAGACGACTTTCCAGTTCTCGCCTTCCGGCAGGCGCATGCCGCGCACGCCGGTCGCCGTGCGCCCCATCGGGCGCACGTCTTCCTCGACGAAGCGCACCGCCTTGCCTTCCGAGGAGAACAGCATCACGTCGTACTTGCCGTCGGTGACCGCCACGCCGATCAGGTAGTCGCCCTCGTCCAGGCCGACGGCGATGATTCCCGAGGGCCGCGGCCGCGAGAAGTCCGCGAGCGGCGTCTTCTTCACCGTGCCCTGCGCGGTCGCCATGAACACGAAGTGGTTCTCGTCGAAT
>JBDTRO010000200.1:0-7023 GCA_039931635.1 Betaproteobacteria bacterium
GAGGAGCGGCGCGCGAAGGAAGTCGAGGAACGCCGCGCGCGCGAAGAGGCCGACCGCGAGCGCCGCGAGGAAGAAGACCGCAAGCGCGCCTTGGAAGAGCAGCGCCGCAAGGACGACGAAGCGCGCCGGGTGAAGGAAGAGGCCGAGCGGCGCGCGAAGGACGAGGCAGAGCGGGCCGCGAGAGAGGCGGCGGAGCGCAAGGCGAAGGAAGGCGCAGAACTTGCCGCGCTCGAGGAGACAGGCCGCCGCGCGCGCGCCGACGCCGAACGCAAGGCGAAAGAGGAAGCGGAGCGCAAGGCGAAAGAGGAGGCCGAGGCAAAAGCGCGAGCAGTGCAATCCGTGTCTGCGTCCGTGCCGACGATCAACCCCGTCCCCCCGCCCCCTCCACCGCCGGCCGCGGCCGGCGACCTTGGCGACTCGCTGCTGGCCGACTTGGAGTCGTTCGGCAAGCGCGAAGAGGAAGAGCAGAAAGCCAAGGAGGAGGCCGAGCGCAAAGCGAAAGAGGATGCGTCGCGCAAGGCGAAGGAAGAAGCTGAGCGCCGGGCGAGAGCGGAAGCGGAGCAGCGCGCGAAGGAGGAAGCCGAGAGGAAGCGGCGCGAGGACGAGGAGCGCAGGGCGAAGGAAGAGGCCGAGCAGCGCGCCCGCGAGGACGAGGAGCGCCAGAAGCACGAGGAATCCGAGCGCAAGCGCAAGGCCAAGGAGGCGCTGGCCGCCAAGGAAGCCGAGCGCAAGGCGGCGCAGCGGGCGGCGGCCAAGGGTGCCGGCAAGGACGACGACATCGAGGTCACGGACGACGACCTCGACATGGACGAGGTCAGGAAGGACGAAAAGGCGCTGTCGGCCACCGCGCGCCAGGCGGCGCGCGAACGCGAGCAGCCGCCGGCGCAGGTCACGGCGCGCAGGCCGAAGAAATGGGGCAAGCCCGCGGCCGTAGCCCTGTTCGTGCTGCTGATTGGCGGCGTCGGCTTCCTGCACGTAATGCCGCTGTCGACGGCCGAATACGAAAAAGCCGCATCGGACGCGATGGGCGTGCCGGTGAAAATCGGTTCGGCGCGGCTGTCGGTGATCACCGGCATCGAGGTCAGGTTCGAAGGCGTGTCGGTTGGCGACACGGTCAAGATCAAGGCGGTGCAGGGCTTCCCCGAGGTCGGTTCGCTGTTCGGCGCGAAGAAATCCTTCACCCGGGTCGAGCTCGAAGGCCTGTCCCTGTCGCAGTCGCAGATTGCCGGCGCTGTGCTGGGCAAGGTCGGTGGCGACAATCTGCGCATCGCGCGCATCGTCGTCAAGCAGGTGAAGCTGGATGGTCCGCTCGCGCTGCCGGCGCTGGACGTGGATGCGCTCGTCGCGGGCGACGGTTCGCTGCAGTCGGTGTCGCTGCGCGGGCCCGGGAAACTGGCCGTGCAGCTTTCGCCCAAGGGCAACGACATCGGCTTCGAGATCAGCGCCGAAAGCATGGCGGTGCCGTTCGCGCCGGCGCTGAACCTGTCGGATTTCGGCATGAAGGGGACCGCCAACCGCAGCGGCGTGACGATGTCGGAATTCGACGGCCGCGCCTTCGATGGCAGGATTTTCGGCTCGGCGAAGATCCGCTGGGGCGCGAGCTGGCTGGTGGAGGGCGAACTGCGCGCGCGCGGCGTGAAGGTCGCCGTGATCGCGCCCGCGCTGGTCTCCGAAGGCACGGTGGAGGGCCGCGGGACCTACACCATGAGCGGCTCGAACCCGGCGACGCTGTTCGAAAGTGCGCGCCTGCAGGGCGATTTCAAGATTGAGAAGGGCGTGCTCGGCAGCTTCGACCTGACGCGCGCCCTGCAGACCGGCGGCGCGCAAACCGGTGGCAGGACCATCTTCACGGAACTGACCGGACAGGCGGTCTACGACAAGGGCGCCGTCAAGGTGAGCAACGTGGCGATCGCAGCGGGCGCCATGAACGCGGGCGCCAGCCTCGACATCGACGCCAATGGCGGGCTCGCCGGACGCATCGTAGCGGACGTAAAGACGCCGAACCAGACGCTGCGCGCGACGCTGAACGTGTCGGGCAAGGTCCAGGACCCCGTGATCAGGAAGTGACGGCTATCGTTCTCAGGTACCGCGGCGCGCGCGCGCTGTCAGACTTTCGCCTTGCCAAGCTGTTGGCCGAACTGAAGACCACGCACCCCTCGGTGCGCGGAGTAGCGGCCGGGTTCTGGCATTTCGTCGAAACCGAGGCACAACTGACGGCGGGCGACCAGCGCCTGCTCGAGCGCCTGCTGCGCTACGGCGAGCCGCTGCAGGGTCACCATGAGCGCGATAAGCTGTTCCTGGTCGTGCCCCGGCTCGGTACGATTTCGCCCTGGTCCTCGAAAGCGACCGACATCGCGCGAAATTGCGGTCTGAGAGGCGTGCGGCGCATCGAGCGCGGCATTGCGTATTACCTTGCCGGTGCTGCCATGCCGGCGGACGCGCAGACGCGCGTCGCCGCGCTGCTTCACGACCGGATGACGGAGCACGTGCTCGCCACGCTGGCAGAGGCGGGCGAATTGTTCCGGCACGTGGCGCCGCGCCCCCTTGGCCGCGTGGCGCAGGCGCAGCTCGATGAAGCGAATACGCGGCTCGGGTTGGCATTGAGCGGCGACGAAATCGATTACCTGCGTGCGGCCTACCGGTCGCTGGGGCGCGACCCGACCGACGCCGAACTGACGATGTTCGCGCAAGCCAATTCCGAGCACTGCCGCCACAAGATATTCAACGCCGACTGGATCGTCGACGGCGACCGGAAAGACCAGTCGCTGTTCGCGATGATCCGCCAAACGCATGCCGCGAACCCGCAGGGCACGGTGCTCGCCTATTCCGACAACGCGGCCATTCTCGAGGGCGTCGCCGGGAAGCGGTTTTTCCCGGGCGGCGACGGGGTTTACCGCGCGCAGGAAGAACTCATTCACTACGTCGCCAAATGCGAAACCCACAACCATCCGACCGCGATCGCGCCGTTTGCCGGGGCGGCGACCGGAGCGGGCGGCGAGATCCGCGACGAAGGCGCAACCGGGCGGGGTGCAAAACCCAAGGCGGGTCTGGTGGGCTATTCGGTTTCCAACCTGCGTATCCCCGGCCTGGCGCGGCCCTGGGAGGAAAACGACTACGGCCGGCCCGGCCGGATCGTGTCGGCGCTGCAGATCATGCTGGACGCGCCGATCGGCGCGGCGGCGTTCAACAACGAGTTCGGGCGCCCCAATCTTGCGGGCTACTTCCGCACGTTCGACCAGTCCATCGGTGGTGCGCAACGCGGCTATCACAAGCCGATCATGCTGGCCGGTGGCGTCGGCAATATCTCCGCGGACAGCAGCTTCAAGAAGAATTTCGACGATAAAGCGCTGCTGATCCAGTTGGGCGGGCCAGGCATGCTGATCGGCATGGGTGGCGGCGCGGCGTCCTCGATGCGCGTGGGCGCGAACAGCGCGGACCTGGACTTCGATTCCGTGCAGCGCGGCAACGCTGAGATCCAGCGCCGCGCGCAGGAGGTGATCGACCGCTGCTGGCAGCTGGGCGCAGCCAACCCGGTACTCTCGATCCACGACGTGGGTGCGGGCGGATTGTCGAACGCGATGCCCGAGCTTGTATACGGCGCCGGCCGCGGCGCGAAGCTGGCGCTGCGCGCGGTTCCTTCGGAGGACGGCGGCATGTCGCCGCGCGAAATCTGGTGCAACGAGGCGCAGGAACGCTACGTGCTCGCCATCGCGCCGCAGAGCCTGCAGGCATTCACGGCGATCTGCGAGCGCGAGCGCTGCCCTTTTGCCGTTCTTGGAACCGCAAGTTCAGACGGAAAACTGGTGGTTGAAGATTCATTGCTGAAGGAAAAGCCGGTAGACATCGATCTGTCCATCGTCCTCGGCAAGCCGCCGAAAATGCTGCGCGACGTGAAGCGCATCGCGCCGGCATTGCCGGCGTTGTCGCTGGACGGCATCGAATTGAAGGAGGCCGCGTACCGCGTGCTGCGCCATCCGGCGGTCGCCGACAAGACGTTCCTGATCGCGATCGGCGACCGGACGGTCGGCGGGCTGTGCTCGCGCGATCCTTTCGTCGGCCCCTGGCAGGTGCCGGTGGCCGATTGCGCGGTTACGCTGCTGGATTACGACGGCTATGCGGGAGAAGCATTCGCCATCGGCGAGCGTACACCGCTGGCGCTGATCGACGGGCCGGCTTCGGGCCGCATGGCGGTGGGTGAGGCGCTCACCAATCTCGCCGCGGCGCGCGTGGCGGCGCTCGATCGCGTCAAGTTGTCCGCCAACTGGATGGCCGCCGCCGGATCCCCTGGCGAGGATGCATCGCTCTACGACACCGTGCGCGCAGTGGCGCTCGAGCTGTGCCCGGCGCTGGGAATCTCGATTCCCGTCGGCAAGGATTCCCTGTCCATGCGTACCGCCTGGCAGGAGAAAGGCGCGCGGAAGGAGGTGGTCGCGCCGCTGTCGCTGCTGGTATCGGCGTTCGCGGCCGTCACCGACGCCCGCGCCACGCTCACGCCTCGCCTTCGTACCGACGCAGGCGACACCGAACTGCTGCTGGTCGACCTGGGCGGCGGCAGGAACCGGCTCGGCGGCTCCATCCTGGCGCAGGTGTTCTCCAGGTTCGGCAACGTCTGTCCCGACCTGGATTCCGCATCTCATCTCAAGTCATTCTTTACCGCAATTCAGAACCTGAATGCGCAAAACCTGGTTCTCGCCTATCACGACCGCTCTGATGGTGGACTGTTCGCCACGGTGTGCGAGATGGCGTTCGCCGGCCACTGCGGCGTGACGGTGAACCTGGACGGACTGGTCTTCGATCCCGCCACCGACGACGTGGATGGCTTCAAGCGCGCGAACGAGGAGCAGCTCGCGGGGCGCCTGCGGGAGCGGGCCTTGCAGGCCTTGTTCGCCGAGGAACTGGGCGCGGTCCTGCAGATCCGCGCCGCGGACCGGTCCCGGGTCATGGATCTGCTGCGCTCCTTCGATCTGGGCGGCCAGTCTTCCGTCATCGGGCACGTGAATCCACGCGATGAACTTGCTTTCATGCGCAGCGGCAAGCCGGTCCTGAAGGAAAAGCGCGTCGATCTGCAGTGTGCCTGGTCCGAGACCAGCTTTCGCATGCAGCAGCTGCGCGACAACCCGGAATGCGCGCAGGAGGAATACGACCGGATCCTGGATGTGAGCGATCCGGGGCTGTCGTTTCAGCTGACGTTTGAAATAGAGAAAAATGCAGAAAAAAAATTCAGACCCCGCGTTGCGATTCTCCGCGAGCAGGGCGTCAACAGCCAGGTGGAAATGGCCGCGGCATTCACGCGCGCCGGCTTCGAGGCGGTGGATGTGCACATGTCGGACGTGATCACCGGCCGCATCACGCTCGAGGGCTACCGGGGCATGGCGATCTGCGGCGGTTTCTCCTACGGCGACGTGCTGGGCGGCGGACAGGGCTGGGCGAAATCCGTCCTCTTCAATGCGCGGGCGCGCGCGCAGTTCGAGACCTTCTTCGGCCGCAAGGACACCTTCGTGCTGGGCTCCTGCAATGGCTGCCAGATGCTCGCGGCGCTGAAGGAGATCATTCCGGGTGCGCAGCACTGGCCGGTATTCACCGGCAACCGCTCGGCGCAGTTCGAAGCCCGTTTCGTGATGGTGGAAGTGATCGAGAGTCCTTCGATCCTGCTGCGCGGCATGGCGGGCAGCCGCATGCCGATTGCCACCGCCCATGGCGAGGGTTTCGCGCGGTTCGGGAATCCACTGGATATCGAGCGAGCGACGGTGGCGCTGCGCTTCGTGGATCACCACGGCAAGGTGACCGAAGAACATCCGCTCAATTCGAACGGTTCGCCCTCTGGCATCACCGGCCTGACAACGCCCGACGGACGCTTTACCATCGTCATGCCGCACCCGGAGCGGGTCTTCCGGACGGTGCAGATGTCCTGGGCGCCGGACAACGCGGGAGAGGATTCTCCATGGATGCAGATGTTCTACAACGCGCGCAAATGGGTGGATTGAAAATGAGATACTTCGCGGTCCTCGCCTTCCTCTTCCTGACTGCCGCCCAAGTGCACGCTGCAGATTGCCCGCCGCTCCTGGATGCCGCGCTGCCGACCCTGTCGGACGACAAGCCCGCGTCGCTCTGCCAGTACAAGGGCAAGGTGCTGCTGGTGGTGAACACCGCCAGCCAGTGCGGCTACACGCCGCAGTACGAAGGCCTGGAGAAACTCTACAAGCGCTACAAGGACAAGGGCCTTGTGGTGCTCGGCTTCCCGTCGAATGATTTCGGTGGCCAGGAGCCGGGCTCGAACACAGAGATTGCCAAGTTCTGCGAGGCCAACTACGGCGTGTCGTTCCCGATGTTCACCAAGACCAGCGTCGCCAAGGGAACGCTCAACCCGTTCTACGAAAAGCTCACCAAGGCCGCCGGCGCGCGGCCGGGCTGGAATTTCCACAAATACCTGGTCGACCGGCGGGGCGCGAAGGCGTACTCGTTCGACACCCAGGTCGAGCCGTCCAACCAGAAGCTGGTCAAGGAAATCGAACGCCTGTTGGCAGAAAAAGGAGACAGCAAATGAGCATCACCCGTCACGAATCCGGTCCCATCCTGAGCCTCGCCGTCGAGCACGGCGATACCGTCTACCTGGCGGGCATCGTTCCGAAGAACCTGAAGAACGATATCAAGGGACAGACCGCCGAAGTGCTGGCCGAGATCGACCGGCTGCTGGGCAAGGCGGGCACGAGCAAGTCGAAACTGCTGGCCGCGCACATCTGGGTGACCGACATCCGCAACCGCGCCCTGATGAACGAAGTCTGGACCGCCTGGGTGGACCCGAAGAACCTGCCGGTGCGCGCCTGCGTCGAAGCCAAGCTCGCGGACCCAGCCTGCCTGGTCGAGATCATGGTGACCGCCGCGAAGTAAAACTGGATTCCCGCTTTCGCGGGAATGACGGCAGGTGTGTCATCCCCGGCGGGCCTGCCGTCGTCCCCGGCGGGCCTGCCGTCGTCCCCGGCGGGCCTGCCGTCGTCCCCGGCGGGCTAGCCGTCTTCCCCGCGC
>JBDTRO010000201.1:0-6308 GCA_039931635.1 Betaproteobacteria bacterium
TCGTCGACGAGCTGGAAATCGCCCTGGCACCCGTGTTGTTCGGCGGCGGGCGGCGCCTCTTCGAGAACCTAAACGAGCCTGGGCCGCAGTTTCGGATTGACAAGATTCTTGATGGTCCAGCTGCTACGCACTTGCGCTATGTGCGTAGTCACCGCGCCTGAAGCCACGGCCACTTCAGGTCGAAGCGCCGGCCATGCAGGAAAACGCTTAGCCAGGTCTTCTGCACCCAGTAGTGAAACGTGAGGAAGGCGATCGCCGCGGTAAAGCCGCACACCAGCAGGAATTTGAGCGGCGAAGGGAAGTCGTACTGCACCAGCCACCATCCGGCGATGGCAACCAGCGGCATGTGCACGAGGAACACCCAGTACGACGATTGGGAGACGTACTGGATCCAGGGCGATTCGCGGTCGAACCAGCGCTGCGCGCTGCCGAGGAACAGACAGGCCAGCGCCCAGGTACACGCGCCGTTCGCGAGCACTGCCGCTAGGTGAAGTTCGAAGTTCGCGCCGCGCGCGGCGTTGTCGAGGGAGCTGGCCCAGGTCGCGAGAGGAAACAGGAAGCCCGAGAGCACTCCACTGAATGGAACCCGGCGCGCTAGGGTCTGAAGGAAGCCGCGGTAGTGGTAGAGGAAATAACCAAAGACGAAGAACGACCCGTAGTAGATGAGCGACGGCAGGTGCGGCTTGAGGAACAGAAATCCTTCGTAGACCTGGCCGCCGCGGTACGGCCACAGCGTCGCGGCGGTGGCGAGCGCCAGCAGCACGGGCGTGAGCGGCGACTCCAGCCAGCGCCTGATCCGCGCCTCGAATTTCAGGCTGCCGCCGATAAGGAACCGGCAGACGGGGATCAGGAGGTAGAAGTAGCAGAGGTAGTAAAGGAACCACAGGTGCATGAGCGGGATCTGGCCTTGCGGCGCCCCCATCGCCCGCATGTCCCGCTCAAACGACTGCAGGGCGCGCAGATCCGGCCACAGGCGATGCGATCCGTATCCGGCGGCAAGCTGGAAGTCCAGCATGAACAGGAGGGTAAGCGGCATGATGGTCACGAAACCCGCGACGAGCGGCGCGAGTACCCTGCGCGCGCGGTCCTTGTAGGTGGCGGCAACGCCGCGCTTTTCGACCAGCAGCGCGGTGAAGAAGCCCGCCACGACGAAGAACGTCGGCATGCGGAAGCTGTGGATGAACGCCATCACCACGTCGAACACCGCCGAGTTGTTGCGGTCGACGAACCCGGGCATGGCCAGCGGCGGCGACGAGAGGTAGAACATCGCGCCGTGCAGCACGATGCCGAGCATCATCATGGTGCCGCGCAATGCGTCGAGGCCGAAGTACCTTCGATCGTCCAACGCGACTGCCCTAGGAGGCCATCAGGCGTTCGAGATAGCGGGCGAGCAGGTCGATTTCCAGATTCACGGTCGCGCCGGGTTGCAGCCGCTTCAAGGTCGTGACCTTGAGCGTGTGCGGAATCAGGTTCACCTCGAACGCGCTTCCCTTTACGCGATTCACGGTAAGGCTCACGCCGTCGATGCAGATCGAGCCCTTGCGTGCGATGTAACGGGACAGGGCCTTGGACGCCTTGAACGTGTATTCGCTGCCCTTCTTCCCGATGAGCGTCCCGATGCCATCCACGTGCCCTGTCACGAGGTGACCGCCAAGCTTGTCGCCGAGGCCGAGTGCCTTTTCCAAATTTACTTCTGCCGGCCGGTCGAGTCCTGCGGTGACGCGCAGCGTCTCTTTCGAGACATCGAACCAGAGCGTGCCTTTCGCCTTGCGAACAACGGTCAGGCAGCAGCCCTGCACGCTGATCGAGTCGCCGACGCGCACGTCCGCCAGAGGCAGGCGGCCGGCGCTGACCTGCAGCGGCTTCAGCTTTTCGATGCGGCCGACGGCCTGGACGATGCCTGAGAACATCAGGTCCTCGCGAGGATGCGGATGTCGTCGCCGATGCGGTCCATCGAAGCGATCTTCATTTGTATTCTTTCATCAAGAGAAGAAAATTCCGGCAACAAGACCATGCCCTGCGCCGCATCGCCAAGGAAGCTGGGATTCAGGTAGAGGAGCACCTCATCGACGCAGCCTTCGCGCACGAGCGAGCCGTTCAGCCGGAAGCCGGCTTCGACGTGAACCTCGTTGATGCCGCGGCGCGCCAGCTCCTCCAGCATGGCGGGCAGCTCGACTTTTCCGCCGGCATTGGGAAGGCACTGAACTTCCGCATGGAGTTTCCTGCCTGATTCAATGGCAGAAAAAACCAATGCACCGCCCCCCTCCAGCACCCGTGCGTTTTCCGAGATCTCCAGCCGGCTGTCCACGACCACGCGCAGCGGCTGGCGCGGCGTTTCCACCTCGCGTACGGTAAGGCGCGGATCGTCGGCCTTGACGGTGCCGATGCCGGTGAGGATGGCACAGGCACGGGCGCGCCAGCGGTGGCCGTCTTTTCTCGCCTCCGGGCCGGTGATCCATCGCGACTTGCCGTTCGATAGCGCCGTACGGCCATCCAGGGTCGCGGCGATCTTCATGCGCACCCAGGGCCGGCCGCGCGTCATACGCGAAACGAAGCCGATGTTGAGTTCCCTCGCTTCAGTTTCCAGCAGCCCGTGCTCGAAGCCGATGCCGCCGGCAGCGAGCCCCTCGCCGCCATGCGCCGCTTCGGGGTTCGGATCGAGCATCGCCGCGATCACTCGTTTGATTTTATTTTTCTTGATCAATTCAATGCAGGGAGGTGTACGCCCATGATGGCTGCAGGGCTCCAGATTCACGTACAACGTTGCGCCCGCGGCGCGGGCGCCAGCTTGTGCGATCGCGACAACCTCAGCGTGCGGGCCACCGGCCTTCTCATGCCAGCCTTCGCCGACGACGGTCTCGCCGTGCGCCAGCACGCAACCGACGCGCGGGTTCGGCGTCGTCGTGAACAGCCCCTTTTCAGCCAGCGCCAGCGCACGCCGCATCATGGCGTGATCGAACGGGGAGAAGTCCGTCACTTCCTGCGTTTCTTGGTTTTGACTTCCTGCACTGCTTCGCGGAAGTCGTCCGGCGACTCGAAGCTGCGGTACACGGAGGCGAAACGGATGTAGCCGATCTTGTCCAGCCTGGCGAGCTCGCGCATCACCAGGTCGCCGACGCGCGAGGTCGGGATCTCGCGCTCGCCCAGGGAGCGCAGCTTTTCCTCGATGCGGTCCGCCGCGGCGTCGATTTCCTCGGTCGCCACCGGGCGCTTGCGCAGCGCGAGCATCATGCTGCCCACCAGCTTGTCGCGGTCGAAGTCGCTGCGGCTGCCGCCCTTCTTCACCAGGCGCGGCATTCTGAGCTCGACTCTTTCGTAGGTCGTGAAGCGCTTGTCGCATTTCGGGCACTTGCGCCGCCGCCGGATCACATTGGTGCCCTCGTTGGAGCGCGTGTCCACCACCTGGGTGTCTTCGCTCGCGCAGAATGGGCAACGCACGGCGGGCGGCTAAGGGTAGACCGGATGCTGCGCGCACATCGTCTTGATCTCGCGGATCACGCGCCCGCGCGTCAGGTCGCCGTTCGGATCTTCCAGCACGTCGGCGATCAGGTTCGCCATCTTCTCGGCCTCTGCCTGGCCGAAGCCGCGCGTGGTCATCGCCGGCGAGCCGATCCGCACGCCGGAGGTGACCATCGGCTTCTGCGGGTCGTTCGGAATGGCGTTCTTGTTGACCGTCATGTGGGCGCGGCCGAGGGCGTCTTCCGCGTCCTTGCCCGTGATGTTCTTCGCGCGCAGGTCGACGAGGAACATGTGGCAGTCGGTACCGCCGGAAACGATGCGCAGGCCGCGCCTGGTCAACACCGTCGCCATCGTGCGCGCGTTCTCCAGCACCTTCGCCTGGTACTGCCTGAACTCGGGCTTGAGCGCTTCGCCCAGCGCGACCGCCTTGGCGGCGATCACGTGCATCAGCGGTCCACCCTGCAGTCCGGGGAATATCGCCGAATTCACGGCCTTCTCCTGCTCCGGCCTGCCGAGGATCAGCCCGCCGCGCGGTCCACGCAGCGTCTTGTGCGTGGTGGTGGTGATGAAATCGGCGACGCCTACGGGCGACGGATACAGGCCGGTGGCGACCAGACCGGCATAGTGGGCCATGTCGGACATCAGCCAGGCGCCCACCTTGTCCGCGATGGCGCGAAAACGCCGCCAGTCGATGACGCGCGAATAGGCCGAGGCGCCGGTGACGATCATTTTGGGCTTTTCGGCGAGTGCCGTTTTTTCAGCGGCCTCGTAATCGATTTCTTCATTTCCGTTCAGACCATAGGACACGACGCGGTAAAGCTTGCCCGAGAGGTTCACCGGCGAGCCATGCGTCAGGTGGCCGCCCATCGCGAGCGCCATGCCGAGAATCGTGTCGCCCGGCTTGAGCACGGCTGTGTAGACGGCCTGGTTGGCCTGCGAACCCGAATGCGGCTGTACGTTGGCCCAGGGCGCGCCGAACAGGCGCTTCGCGCGCTCGATCGCGATGTTCTCGGCAATGTCGACGAACTCGCAGCCGCCGTAATAGCGCTTGCCGGGATAACCCTCGGCGTACTTGTTGGTCAAGAGCGAGCCCTGCGCCGCCATCACCGCGGGACTGGCGTAGTTTTCCGAGGCGATCAGTTCGACGTGATCCTCCTGGCGCCGCGCCTCCTGGCGGATGACATTGCAGATTTCAGGGTCGGCCTGCTCCAGCGTCTTGGTGGCGAACATCGAGCGATTTTACCAGTCAGGCCACTTCCGACTGCAGGCTATACCGGACGGAGTGGTCGCCGTGCGTCGCGGCGCTCTTGCCCAGGCCGATCCAGCCGCGCCCGCCGAGCACCGCCTCCTCCCGGCGCAGGTGCACTTCGCTGGAATGCTCGTCCACCAGCAGGAAGGTGCCGTTGGTGGACAGGTCGGTGAGCACGAAATGGCCGTCGCGCGCCTGCACGCGGCTGTGCAGCCTGGAGGCGAACAGGCTCACGATCACGATGTCGTTGCTGTCGTCGCGCCCGATCTGCAGCACCGGGCGGTTGCGGTTGACCACGAAAATGTTCGCCCGGTAGATCAGCTTGAGCGACATCTGCATATTTGGCGCGAGCTGCGCGCGCGTGAGGTTGGTTTCGGTGACCGCCGGGTCGTAGCGCCAGATGACGTCGCTCACCGGCACCTCCTCGGCCTTGCCCTTGATGCGGGTCGGGAAGAGCTCCCTGCAGCGCGTGCGCAGGCCGGGCGAAAGCGCCTCGACCGTCTGCCCGGAGGTCAGGATCTGCTCGGGATTCGCGAGCGTCACCAGGCGCGCGCAGACGTTCATGGTGTCGCCGAACACGTCGCCTTTCGACAGGATCACCGAGCCGTAGGTCAGGCCGATCTTTACCTGCAGCCGGTTGCTCGCGCGCTGCGCCAATGAAGTCACGGAGGACTGCATCTCGCAGGCGGCGCGAAAGCCGTCGTCCGGATCCTCGAACACGCAGACCATGCCGTCGCCCAGCGTCTTGACGACGGTGCCGGAGAACTTGGCGACGATTTTCTCCAGGTGGCCGAACAGGCCGTTGATCACCGCCAGCGCCACGGTGTCGCCGAGCGATTCGTAGATTCTCGTGCTGTCCGTGACGTCCACGAACAGCACAGCCCGTTGCGCGGTTTCCATGCGGAGACTGGAACTATACGACGATCGGCGGAGCGAGGTCCCCCGGCGTATCGATGTCGCGGATCGCGCCCGGGTCGCCGACCGGAATCTTGACCAGCATGGCCGCGTGCGCATCGAGCACGCTTCGCGCGCCTTCGTCTCCCCGCAGCGCCTCGAGCTGCTCGCGGAAGCTTGCTGCGATCCCGACCGGATGCCCGCGCCGCGCGCGGAAATACGGCGCCGCCAGCGGCGCGCCCGCGGCGAGAGCGTCGCGCACGGCAGCGATGGTGCTCGAGCGGATGAACGGCATATCGGCCAGCGCAATGACGAAGCCTCCCGCGTCCGCGGCGGCCCGCACCCCGCAGGCGAGGCTCGCGCCCATGCCCTCGTCGGCGTTCGCGCACGGTACCACCGTGCAGCCTTCGCTACGCAGGCGAACCGCAAGCGCCTCGGCTCCAGGACGGACAACGGCAAAAACGCTTTGCTGGAAAACAGCGCCCAGGTGGCGCGCGGCCTGCACCGCCATGGGAACGTCGTGCGGCAGGGGGTGAAGCAGCTTGTCGGAACCGAATCGCCTCGCCGAACCCGCCGCCAGCAGAATGGCGACGACGTTCAAATCTTTTGCGGGACGACTTCGCAGGCCGAAGGATCGAAGCGGGCGGGCGGCTTCGCCGCCCAGCTCGGCTCGCTGACGCCGTGGCGCACCGCGGTCATCTCGGCG
>JBDTRO010000202.1:0-6546 GCA_039931635.1 Betaproteobacteria bacterium
ACCAACGCTGATTCCAGGCCTTGCATTCTTCCCAGGCGGTCGTGGCGTTTTTCAAGAGCGCCGCGAGTTGCCCAATTTTCCGTTTTTGAAAGTGATGGTCATTGGGCAGGATTTTGACAATCTTTCCAACTATGAGTGTTCCCTCAGAGGTGGCGAGGAGAATCGAAAACTTGCAACCTGGAAACAGCTCCTGAATTTACTTGACCGAGCCGGCATTCCACCTACAGCGTGTTTTTTCACAAATGCCTATATGGGGCTTCGAGAAACGGGCAAGAATACCGGCCCATCCCCCGGTCAGAGATCTTATTCCTTTCGAAATGAATGCCTGACGTTTTTTCGCCGACAATTGGTTCTGCAACAGCCGCGCATGATTCTTTGCCTTGGTCTACATGCAGCCGCTTTCCTCTCGCTAGCCAGTCCGAAGCTGCAAGTGTGGGCTTTGGAGCAATTTTCCAAAATCGACGCAGCTGGGACGGGATTGGTAAAAGAGGTCCAATTCACGGACTGCCCGTTGACTGTTCCGGCAGTTGCGCTCTTGGTGCACCCCAGCCATCGACGACTAAACATTAAACTGCGAACATTCGGGAGCCTTCATGGCGATGAGGCAGAGTTGGCGTTGCTCCGTGACGCCCTTGACTACATCGGGGGAGCGCAGATCCTTGCCGCTTAACCTGCGGCTGCACCGGCGCGCGGCCAGAATGCGGCCGCGCGCCGTTAAGCGCCACGTTAGACTGCGCTACCAATCGCATCTCTGCCGCCAGGCATATGACGAATATCAAACGCGGAGCATTCAAAGGAAAGAAGGTTGAACTTGCTTCGACTGACCGTTTGGAGGATTTCCGCGAGGCCGCTGCCGAATTTATGGACAAGGTATTCGACTTTCTTCCGGGCGACTACCTGATCACCGACGAGTCTAGCCTGTGCGACTTCACCGATTTCGCCTCCTCCGATACGTCACGGATCTGGGGACGCATCACTGAACTCTATGCGATCGGAAGAGAGGAAGTACCTTCTGAAAGGCTGGTCGATATCTTCGCGGTGATACAGGCTCGGAGGAATTTCCAATAGGGAGTAGCTTCCGAGTTGATTACGATGGGCAGCCATGACTACGGTTTGAGCATGCGGCATGTCAACGCCGCCCTTCGGTTGATTCAGGAGCACGAAGATGAAATCCGCAAAGCCTGGAAAACGCACTTCTCAAGTTGAGGTGACGAACGTTTCGAAGCACGGCTTCTGGCTTCTTATCGGAGACCAGGAGCGATTCGTCCCGTTCGAGCAGTTTCCGTGGTTCCGCAACGCCCCCATTGGTCAACTGCTTAACGTCGAGCTCCCGAGTACCCGCCATCTGTATTGGCCCGACCTTGACGTCGACGTTGCCGTTGAATCGATTGATCATCCGGAACGCTTCCCGCTCGTGAGCAAAGTGCGGTCGAACCCGCCATCGCAGCGGGCGCGCCAGAAACAGGCGCGCCGCTGAATGGCAGCACGTCAGGCCGCGAAAGGCTTGAGACTGCCGAGCAGCGTCGGCACGAGCTCGGTCACGGTGGGATGGATGTGCACCGCCCGCTGGATGGTGGTGTAGGGCTTCTTCGCGTACATCACGTCGAGCAGGGAGTGCACGATCTCGTCGCCATTCAGGCCGAGGATCGCGGCACCCAGCAGTTCCTTCGTATCTGCATCCACCAGCACTTTCATGAAGCCCTGTGTCTCGCCGGCCTCGCGGGCGCGGCCGACGCGGGTCATGAGCATCTTGCCGGCCAGCAGCTTGCGGCCGCTCTTCCTGGCTTCGGCCTCGTTCATGCCGATGCGGCCGAGAGGCGGGTCGATGAAGAGCGCGTAGCAGGAGATGCGGTCGGAGATTTTGCGTGGATCGTTGTCGAACAGGTTGGCGGCGACGATTTCGTAATCGTTCCAGGAAGTGTGGGTGAACGAGCCCTTGCCGTTGGCGTCGCCCATGCACCACACGCCCTCGGCGCTGGTGCGGCACTGGTCGTCCACGGTGATGTAGCCGCGCGGGTCGGCGGTGATGCCTGCTTCCTTCAGGCCAAGGTCGCTGGTGTTGGGAACGCGGCCCACGGCCAGCAGCAGATGACTGCCTTGCACGGATTTTCCGGCGAAGCTGACGTTGATCGACTCCCCCGCCCCGCTTACTTTCAGATCAGCAGCGGAAAGAAAAATTTCCACGCCCTCGCGTTCCAGGATGGCGCGAATTCCGGCAACCACGTCTTCGTCTTCGCGCGGCAACAGCGTGTCGGCGCGCTCGATGACGGTGACTTTCGAGCCGAAGCGCCGGTACATCTGCGCGAATTCCAGGCCGATGTAGCTGCCGCCGATGATGACCAGGTGTTCGGGCACGCGGTCGATGTCCATCATGGTGGTATTGGTGAGGTACGGCACGTCCTTCACGCCGGGAATGTCGGGCACCGTGGCGCGGCCGCCGACGTTGATGAAGACCCTGTCCGCCTGCAGCGTCCTGCCGCCCACGTCGATGGTGCGGGGCGCGGTGAAGCGCGCCTGGCCGCGGATCAGGGAGACGTTCTTCATGCCGGCAAGCCAGCTGCCGACGCCCTCGGAGGACTGCTTGACGATGCCGTCCTTGCGCGCCTTCACGGCTTTCATGTCCACGCGCACGTCGCCGGCGCTGAAGCCGTACTCGCCGCCGCGCCGCGCCATGTGAATCGCGCGCGCGCTGCCGACCAGCGTCTTGGTGGGAATACAGCCGACGTTGACGCAGGTGCCCCCGAGCAGCTTTCGCTCGACGATGGCGGTCTTCAGGCCCATTGCATCCAGGCGCGCGCACAACGGCGGCCCCGCCTGCCCCGCGCCGATGACGATTGCATCAAAATGGTCTGCCATGCGGATGCTCCTTGTTAGACTTTGCCCGATGCGCGGTCTGATCATTTTCGTCGTTCTTGCCATGGTAAACCTGACACTCACGCCATCGTCTTTCGCCGCTCCGCCGATAGAGCCGGGTATTTCCCTGCCGCTCGCGAAATGGCGCGCCAAGCACTACCGCGACGTTCGCTATGCGCTGCGCATTCAATTGCTTGAAGGCGCAGGGCTGTTGAAGGGCAATGTCGAAATCACGGTCCAGTACCCACGCAAACCGGTAGACCTGATCCTCGATTGGCGCGGCACGCCGGTGCGCGACGTACGCGTCAACGGCGTCGCGGTGATCCCGGAAGCGAGCAACGAGCACCTGGTGATCGGCAGGAAGCACCTGAAGAGCGGCGGCAACATCGTCCAGCTCGCCTTCGATTCGCCGGTCGCGGTGCAAGGCAGCGCGGTAACGCGCTACAAGGACCGCGAAGACGGATCGGAGTACCTCTACACCCTGCTCGTGCCGGCGGACGCGAGCACGCTGTTCCCCTGCTTCGATCAGCCGGACCTCAAAGGCCGGTTCTCCCTGGAACTGGAATTGCCGCCGCACTGGAAAGCGGTTGCCAACAGTCCCATCGAGAAACAGGGCAACGGCAGCATCAAATTCAGGCAAACCGAACCGATCTCGACCTATCTCTTCGCCTTCGCCGCGGGGCCCTTCGAGACGCTGCGCGCCGAAGGCGACGCGGTGCGCCTCTATGTGCGCCGCTCCAGGCTGGAAACCGCCAAGCCGCACGTGGGCGAAGTCCTGCGCCTGAACCGCGAGGCGACCGCGTACTTCGAGCGCTACTTCGCGCGCAAATTCCCGTTCGCGAAGTACGACCTGGTGCTGCTGCCTGAATTTGCGTACGGCGGCATGGAACACGCGGGCGCGACCTTCCTGAACGAGGAACGCGTGCTGTTTCCGGCGCCACCCAGCGCAACGGACCTCCTGCGGCGGGCGCAGCTGATATTTCACGAGACCTCCCACCAGTGGTTCGGCGACCTGGTCACGATGCGCTGGTTCGACGACCTGTGGCTCAAGGAAGGCTTCGCCAACTTCATGGCCGCCAAGGCGACCGAGGCGCTGCTGCCGGAGTTCGACGCCTGGACGGCGTTTCACGCCCTGAAGACGAGCGCCGTGCGCACGGACGCGACGCGCGGCACCACCGCCATCCGTTATCCGCTGCAAAACCTCGCCGATGCGAAATCGGCCTACGGCAACATCGTCTATTCCAAGGGCCCGGCCGTGCTGCGGCAAGCGGAGTTCTACCTCGGGGAGGCCGTCTTCCAGCGCGCAGTGCGCGATTTCGTCCGGCGCCACGCCTACGCCGCCGCAGGCTGGCAGGACCTGGTGCGCGCCTTCGAGCGCGCCTCGGGCAGGAAACTGAACCGCTGGGCGGACGCCTGGGTACAGCGCCGCGGCATGCCGACCGTGCGCATCACAGGAAACAAGCTCGAGCAGCGCGACGCTCTCGGCGAGAACGGCGTCTGGCCAATGAAATTGAGGATTTCTCCCTCGCGCGATGTCTTTCTCGAGCACCGAAGCCTGAACATCCGGATTCCCGCCGGCCGGGCCCTCGTCTTTCCCAACTACGGCGACTTCGGTTACGGCCGCTTCCTGCTGGACGCGAAAAGCATCGAGGCCGTGCTCGCTCCGTCCTTCGACGCTGGTAGCACGCTGCTGCGGGCGCAGCTGCTCGAGGCAATCTGGGAATCGGTGCGGGAAGCGGAGCTCGCCCCGGAGCGATTTCTCTCCTATGCGCTCGAACAGCTGCCGAAGACGCGCGACGATATCGCGCTTGCCGGGCTGCTCGGACGCATCGAAGGCGCGTTCCGGCGTTACCTGAATGACGCCCAGCGCGACGCCATCGCACCGGCGATCGAAGGCGCGTTGCGCGCCGATGGCGCCGGCACTTCGCGCGACCTGCTATTGACGAGGACCTTGATCGACCTGGCCTGGTCGCCTGCGGCGCTGCAGGATCTCAAGAGGCTGCTGCGCAGCCCCGCGATGGCATCCCGCGACCGCTTCCGCATCATCCGGCGCCTGACCCTGCGCGGCGATCCGGAGGCGCCCGCCCTGCTTGCGGCGCAAACCGCGGCCGATCCGGGCGACGACGGCAGGCGCTACGCTTATGCAGCGGGCGCGGCGGACCCGGCGGTCAAGCGCAGCTTGTTCGATGCGTTCCTCGACGACAGGACGTTGCCTGAAAGCTGGATCGAAACCGCATTGGGCGCGCTGAACGCACCCGAGCAGGCGGCATTCACGCAGCAGCTGCTGCCGGAGGCGCTGGCGCGCCTGCCGGAACTGAAGCGCACGCGGAAGATTTTTTTCGTTGCCAACTGGCTGGCGGCCTTCATCGGCGGGCAGACCGGGCCCGCCGCGCTCGCCGAAGTGGAAACTTTCCTGCGGCGCGGCGACATCGACGCCGACCTGCGCCTGAAGGTGCTCGAGGCAATAGATGGCCTGGAGCGCGCGGTCCGAATTCGAGAAACTTTCGGCACCCGTTCCGCCGGCAAATAATCATGGCACAATCTTCAGCGTGAAGAAAGAGAAACTCTCTGTCACGATCCGCGTCGCGGAACCGGGCGACGCACGCGCCATCGCGGAAATGTCGCGCGACCACATCGAATCGGGCCTGGGCTGGCGCTACGACCCGGCGCACATCCTGCGCGCCATGCGGCGGCGCGAATCCGTGGTGCTCGCGGCGAGCGGGCGACCGACCTATGTCGCGGGCACCCGCCCGGCGCTCGCCGGCTTCGCGATCATGGACTTCGGCGACGAGCGCGCGCACCTGGTGCTGCTCGCGGTGCAGCCGGTGCAGCGCCGGCGCGGCATCGGCCGGCGGCTGGTGGAATGGCTGCTCGAGTCCTCGCTCACCGCGGGGATGGCCAGCGTGCACCTGGAACTGCGCGCCGACAACGAAGCCGGGCGGCGCTTCTACCGCCGGCTCGGTTTTTCCGAAACGGTGCTGATCCCGCGCTACTACGACGGGCGCGAGGCCGCGATGCGCATGATCCGCGTGCTGCGCTCGCCGGGTCCTTTGCCGGTCAGCTGGCGCCCGCCGGTGCTCGGCCAGAAGTAGGCGTTCCCCGCCAGGGTTTTTCGTTTCTATTTCTGAAATAAATTCTTACTGGAAGTACGGATCGTCATGGATTTGCGGATTTCAGGAAAAACAGCTCTCGTCACCGGCGCCAGCGCGGGCATCGGCCGGGCGATTGCGAAGTCGCTCGCGGCCGAAGGCGTGCGGCTGGCGGTGGTCGCGCGCCGGCGCGCGCTCCTTGAAACACTGCAGGCGGAGATCGGCGCGGCACTCGTCATCATCGAATGCGACTTCATGCAGGAGGATGCGCCGCAGCAGATCGCTGGCGCGGCGCTCGCGGGCCTGGGCGCGGTGGATATCCTCATCAACAACGCGGGCGGTTCGCGCTCATTCAAGCTCGATTCCTCCGAAGAACAGTGGCACGAGGCCCTGACGCTGAACTTCACGCGCCAGCGCCAGCTCACCCACAAGCTGCTCGAGCAGATGATGGCGCGCAACTGGGGCCGCATCGTCAGCATCACCGGCAAGAGCGAGCCCGACGGCATCAACGGCGCGTTCTGCGCCAAGGCGGCGATGCATTCCTGGTCCAAGGGCCTGTCGCGCGAGGTCGGCAAGCACGGCATCACCGTGAACTGCATCCCGC
>JBDTRO010000203.1:0-10446 GCA_039931635.1 Betaproteobacteria bacterium
CGGGGATCGATGGGCAGATTGTCCGAGCTGAAGGCCATGAAGATGCCGTGCTGTTTCGCGGGCGTGGCGATGGAATTGTTGTGTGCGAGGCGCCAGTTGTCGAGCGTGGAAATGTAGCGGCCTTCAAGATTGTAGAGGAAGTTGGGCTGCTGGACGATCATGATGCCGTTGTCGGCCATCGCCTTCATCGTGTCGTCCGGCGTCCTGCACCTGCGCAAAGTGCTCGGGCTGCTGTTTTCCGGCGCGCTCGACCGGCAGGCGATCGAGGCCGTGCTGGACGAGCCCTACTTCGTGCCCGCCAGCACGCCGGCGATCGCCCAGCTGCAGTATTTCCAGGACAAGCGCGAGCGCATCGGCCTGGTGGTGGACGAGTACGGCGAACTGATGGGCCTGGTGACGCTGGAGGGAATCGTCGAGGAGATCATCGGCAAGTTCACGACCGCATTACCCTCGGCGGCGCCGGCACTGTCCTGGGACGAGGACGGCGCCGCGATGACCGACGGTGCGACAGCGGTGCGCGAGGTGAACCGCGCCCTCGGGCTGGAACTGCCGACCGACGGGCCGAAAACGCTGAACGGCCTGATCCTCGAGCACCTGCAGGACATTCCCGAGGCCAACGTCTCGCTCAAGATCGCCGGCGTGCCGATCGAGATCCTGAGCGCCCAGGGCCGCGCCGTGAAGTCGGTGCGCCTGTTTCGGCCCCCGGGCGGACCGGCGCCGGATGCCACTTGAAGTGATTTTTCCCACATTTGGCCAAGTCCTTGACTCGGCGCTAGAATCTTTCCTCACCCCGCGTTCGGGGAGGGAGTAGGTCATGGCGACTGCAGCGGCGGCAAAGGGCGGACCCAAGGAATTCACTTTCCTCTGGGAAGGCAAGGACAAAGCCGGCAAGACCGTGCGCGGCGAGATGCGCGCCGCAGGCGAGAACATGGTCAACGCCTCGCTGCGCCGCCAGGGTGTCGTCGTCTCCAAGGTCAAGAAGCAGAAGATGGGCGGCGGGGGCAGCGTGTCCGAAAAGGACGTCGCGCTCTTTACGCGCCAGATGGCGACCATGATGAAGGCGGGCGTGCCGCTGTTGCAGGCGTTCGACATCGTCAGCAAGGGCGCCTCCAACCCCGCCGTCGCCAGGCTGCTGGTGGAAATCAAGACCGAGGTCGAGACCGGTTCCTCCCTCGCGCAGGCGTTCCGCAAATACCCGCTGTATTTCGACACGCTGTACTGCAACCTGGTCGCGGCCGGCGAGGCCGCCGGTATTCTGGAAGCCCTGCTCGACCGGCTCGCGATCTACAAGGAAAAGACGCTCGCCATCAAATCAAAGATCAAGTCGGCGCTGTTCTACCCGGTGTCGATCATCGTGGTGGCGCTGGTCATCACCTCGGTGATCATGATTTTCGTGATCCCGGCGTTCAAGGGCGTGTTCGCGAGCTTCGGCGCCGACCTGCCCACGCCAACGCTGATCGTGATGGCCATCTCCGACTGGGTGGTCGGCAACTGGTACATCATCTTCCCGGCGCTGGGCGGCGGGGTGTACGGCTTCCTCGAGGCCTGGAAACGCTCGCTGGCGGTGCAGATCTTCATGGACCGCATCAGCCTGAAAGCGCCAATATTCGGCCCGCTCCTGCGCAAGGCGTCGATCGCGCGCTGGACGCGCACGCTCTCCACGATGTTTGCGGCGGGCGTGCCGCTGGTCGAGGCACTGGACTCCGTGGGCGGCGCCTCCGGGAACTATGTGTACCTGCAGGCAACGCTCAAGATCAAGCAGGAGGTGTCGACCGGCACCGCGCTTACCGTGGCGATGCAGAATGCGAACGTGTTCCCGGCGATGGTGCTGCAGATGTGCATGATCGGCGAGGAAACCGGCGCACTGGACGCCATGCTCAGCAAGGTGGCGGACTTCTTCGAGGCCGAGGTGGATGACGCGGTCGAGGCCCTGTCCTCCCTCATGGAGCCAATCATCATGGTGGTGCTCGGCACGCTGATCGGCGGCATGGTGGTCGCGATGTACCTGCCGATCTTCAAGCTCGGCGGCGCCGTCTAGGAACCGCTGATGTCGGATCTGGGCGGGCTCACCCAGCCCGCCGTCTTTCCCTGGGTCGCGCTGGCCTTCGGCCTGTGCATCGGTTCGTTCCTGAACGTGCTGATCCATCGCCTGCCGAAGATGATGGAGCGCGCCTGGCGCGCCGACTGCGCGGAGCTCGCCGGGCAGGAGGCGCCCAAGGAAGAGCGCTACAACCTGTTCGCACCGCGCTCCTGCTGCCCCGGCTGCGGCCGCGACATCCGCGCCATCGAGAACCTGCCGGTCGCAAGCTGGCTGGCGCTGCGCGGCAAATGCGCGGGCTGCGGCATGCGCATCAGCCTGCGCTATCCCGCGGTCGAAATTCTGGCCGGCCTGGGCGCCGCCTGGTCGGCGGCGCACTTCGGCTACGGTGCCGCGGCATTCGCCGGCATGCTCTTCATCTGGGCCACCATCGCGCTTGCCTTCATCGACCACGCGACCGGTTATCTGCCGGACGACATTACGCTGCCGCTGATGTGGGCCGGGCTGCTGTTCGGCGCGTTCGGCGCGCTCGTGCCGCTGTTCGATGCCGTGATCGGCGCCGCCGCCGGCTATCTGTCCCTGTGGCTCATCTACTGGGCCTACCGCCTCGCCACCGGCAAGGAAGGCATGGGCTTCGGTGATTTCAAGATGAACGCGGCGATCGGCGCCTTCGTCGGCTGGAAGATGCTGCCGCTGGTGATCCTGCTTTCCTCGGTGGTCGGCCTCGCGTTCGGCGTCCTGCAGATGGTGGCGGCGCGGCGCGGCTGGGATGCCGCCTTCCGCTTTCACTTCGGGCCTTATCTCGCGATCGCCGCCATCGTCGCGATGTTCTGGGGCCAGCCCATCATGCGCTGGTACCTGGCCAGGTGAGGGGCCTGCGTTGCGACCTGGGGCGCCCCTATTGAGGCTCGTGATCGGCCTCACCGGCGGGATCGGCAGCGGCAAGAGCGCGGCCGCCGAGGAGTTCGCGCGCCTCGGCGCGACCGTGGTGGACACCGATGCCATCGCCCACGAGCTCACTGGCCCGGGCGGCGGCGCGATCGCGGAAATAAAGCGCCAGTTCGGCAGCGCGTATGTCGATGGCACCGGCGCCATGAATCGGAAGCGCATGCGCGACCTGGTGTTCGCGGACGGCGAGGAAAAGCAGCGCCTGGAAGCGCTGCTGCACCCCATGATCCGTGCCGAATCGGCGCGCCGAATTGCGGCGGCGGCGGGACCCTACGCCGTGCACGTGGTGCCTTTGCTGATCGAATCGCCGGACTATCGCGAGCGCGTCGGGCGCGTGCTGGTGGTGGACTGCACGGAGGAGGTTCAGGTCGCGCGGGTACGGCAGCGCAGCGGCCTGCCGGAGGAGGAAATCCGCCGCATCATGGCCGCCCAGATACAGAGGGAGAAAAGACTCGCCGCAGCGGACGATGTGATCAACAATTCAGGCACCATTGCCGCATTGCAGCAACAGGTCCGGCAGTTGCACGAAAACTACCTCCGGCTTGCCCAAGGTTAGAAGTCAATTTGTGTTGATCGGCTAAATCACTCAGAATCCTCGCATTTTCGCCCTTCGGCGAGGGTCGTCTGGCCGTCATCACGTATGAGTACCCGCTAAACGAGCGCATCCGGACCTTGCTGCGCCTGGAGGATCTGTTCGAGCGTTCGCGCCATTTCATCGCGCGCACCGACCCGCTCGACCACCATGTCGCGCTGCTGACCCTGTTTGAGATCCTCGAGGTCGCCGGGCGCGCCGACCTCAAGTCCGACCTGCTGCAGGAACTCGAGCGCCAGAAGCAGGTGCTGCATACCTTCCGCAACAACCCCGACATTTCCGAAGAGGCCCTGACGGGCGTGCTGCGCGACATCGAGCAGGCCTCCGCGGCCCTGTTCTCGATGACCGGCAGGATCGGCCAGTACCTGCGCGAGAACGACTGGCTGATGTCGATCAAGCAGCGCACCGGCATTCCCGGCGGCGCCTGCGAGTTCGACCTGCCTTCCTACCACTACTGGCTGCACCGGCCGGCCGAGGAACGGATCGGCCAGCTGGCCGCCTGGACCAGCCCCCTGTACCCGCTGCGCGACGGCACCGCCATCATCCTGCGCATCCTGCGCGAGTCCGGCAAGCCGCAGGGCCTCGCCGCGCCGCTCGGGACCTTCCAGCAGATGCTCGGCGGCAAGACCGCCCAGATGCTCCGCGTGCGCCTCGAGCCGGGCCTGCCCTGCGTGCCCGAAATCAGCGCCAACAAATATGTCCTGAACATCCGCTTCCTCGCGCAAAACGGCGAGGAGACGCGCGCCAAGACCGCCGACTGGGACGTCGGCTTCGAACTCACGTTCTGCAACCTGTGAAAGCGGTACCGTGCCCGCGCTGCGGCGCGCAGGCGCTGTATGCGCCCGAGAATCCCTGGCGCCCGTTCTGCACCGAGCGCTGCCGGCTGATCGACCTGGGCAACTGGGCCTCCGAGTCCTACCGCGTGCCCGTGCTGATCGAGCCGCCGACCGACGCCGAACCTGGCGACAAATAACCCACCCATCGCCATGAGCCCGAAGCAGTTCGATCCGCAGCTGCAGAAAATGGACGCTGATCTCGCGGGCTGGAGCGAGCCGGCCGAGCGCCTGCGCCAGGCGCTGAACCAGAACGAGCTCGCGCTTTTCTGCCAGCCCATCGCCGCGCTTACAGGCACGGTCCGCTTCCCGATGGCCGAGGTGCTGATCCGGCTGCGAGAGGAAGAAAAGGCGCTGCTGCCGCCGGGCGAGTTCCTGCCGGTGTTCGAGCACTACGGTCTGATGCCGGACCTCGACCGCTGGGTGGTGCGCAACGTGGTGCAGCATCTCGCGCGCGGGTCGCGCATCCCGCGCTTTACCGTGAACGTTTCCCGGCAAACGCTGGAGGACACGGCGTTTCCCAAGGCAGTGGCGCTGGAACTGGTGTCGGCGGGCGTACGCGGCACGGCGCTGTATTTCGAGATCAGCGAAGGCGATACCATCGACCGCCTGGATGCGGCGACCCGGTTCTCCAGCGCCATCCGCAGCGTCGGCTGCGGCGTGATGGTGTCGGGTTTCGGCCGCCGCACGGCGACCTTCCTGCCGCTGAAAACCCTGCGGCCCGACTATGTGAAGGTCGACGGCGTCATCGTGCGCAAGCTGCTTACTGCGCCCGCCGCCGAAGCCAAGCTCAAGGCCATCCTGCGCGTCGGCGAAGTAATGGGCTTCCAGCTGGTCGCCGAGATGGTCGAGGACCAGGACATCCTGACGCGCCTGAAAGCGCTGGGCGTGGGCTATGCGCAGGGCTTCGGCATCCAGCAGCCGCACCCGCTCGAAAAGGTCGCCGGCTCAGCGCCAGCTTCCTGAGATCATCGCCAGTCCGTGGGCGCCGGCGCGCCAGGCGTCCTCGAGATTTTCCCTGCGCATGCCGCCAATGGCGTAGACCGGGATACTCGTGCCGCGCGCGATCGCGGCGAATCCATCCCAGCCCAGCGTCGCCGCCCCGGCGTGCGATGCGGTGGGCATGACCGGACCGAGCACCGCGAAATCCACCGCAAGCCGCATCGCTTGCTCGAGCTCCGCGCGCGTGTGGACCGACGCGGCGGCGAGGCCGCCCGCCGGGCGTTGCTTCAGCGCCATCAACTGCTGCGCGGTGAAATGGATTCCGTCGCCACCGGCAAGCGGGCCGCCGTTGACGAGCACTTTCGCGCCGTGGCGGTGGGCAAGCGCAATGACCTTGCCGGCAAAACTGGCGCGCTCCGGAAGGCTCTTGTCTCTCAGCTGTACCAGCTTCAGCCCCTGCTCCAGCCTGGCCTGGAATCGCGACAGGGTAAATTCCACGCCTAATTTCCCCGCATCCGTTACCGCATACTCGCGCGGCAGCGCGAGGGAGGCGAGGACGGGCGCATTGGCCGGCAGCATCGGTTCCGCGATCGGCTCGTCAAGGCGCTGCCAGACCAAAGCCTGCTGTTCGCGCGCATGCGGGTCGCCTGCCCAGTCGGTCACCCGGAAGAATTTCAACCGCACGGTCGCATGCGCGTAGACGTGCGTGCGCGTGATCCACGGATAGGCGGTGCGCACGTCGATGCCGAGCTCCTCGTGCAGCTCGCGCGCGAGCGCGCGCTCCGCGGGTTCGCCCGCTTCGATCTTCCCGCCGGGGAATTCCCACCAGCCGGCGTAGACCTTGCCGGCGGGGCGCTGCGCGAGGAGGAAGCTGCCGTCGGGGCGCTCGATCACCGCCGCCGCGACTTCCACCACACCGGCCACGCTATCTCTTCTTGGTGTGCTTGCCCGCCCAGTCCCGGGCGAACTGGTAGGCGACGCGGCCGCTGCGCGAGCCGCGCTGGAGCGACCATTGCAGGGCTTCTTCCTTCGAACCCTCGATCGCCTTCGCCGGGCAGTCGAATGATTTCAGCCAGTGCGCAACGATCGCAAGATACTCGTCCTGGTCGAACGGGTAGAAGGAGACCCACAATCCGAAGCGCTCGGAGAGCGAGATTTTTTCCTCCACCGTCTCGCCCGGGTGGATCTCGTCGCCGATGTACTTGGTCTCAAGATTCTCCGCCATGTATTCGGGCATCAGGTGGCGGCGGTTGGAGGTGGCGTAGATGAGCATGTTCTCGGCGGTGGTCGAGATCGAGCCGTCCAGCGCGACCTTGAGCGCGATGTAGCCCTCCTCGGCGCCATGGAAACTCAGGTCGTCGCAGAACACGAGAAAGCGCTCCGGCCGCCCGGCGACGCTATCGACGATGGCCGGCAGGTCCGCCAGGTCGCTCTTCTCGACTTCGATCAGCCGCAGCCCCTGCTTGTGATACTTGTTCAGCAGGCCCTTGACGATCGAACTCTTGCCCGTGCCGCGCGCGCCGGTAAGCAGCACGTTGTTGGCCGGGCGCCCGTCCATGAACTGGCGCGTGTTCTGCTCCACCTTGCCGATCTGCGCCTGGATGCCCTGCAAGTCCGACAGCTTCATGCGGTGCACGTGGCGCACCGGCTGCAGCCAGCCGCCCCGCGCGCCCTTGCGCCAGCGGAACGCGATGCTCGCCTTCCAGTCCGTCGGCGGCGGTGGCGGCGGCAGCAACTGCTCCAGCCGTTGCAGAATTTTCTCCAGATCCGTGCTCAAGACCGGTACTCCGCGTTGATTTTCACGTAGTCGTAAGAAAAGTCGCAGGTCCACACCGTGGCCGAACTCCTGGCCCGATTCAGCACGACGCGAACCGTGAATTCCGGCTTCTTCATTGCAGCGAGTGCATCAGACTCGACATAGGAAGGATAGCGGCTGCCTGATTTGACGACACAAACATCATCGAGAAAAAGATCGATCCTGCCGGTATCGAGGTCCTTGATCCCGGCGTAGCCGACCGCGCAGAGTATGCGGCCGAGATTCGGGTCCGAGGCGAAAAACGCGGTTTTCACCAGCGGCGAATGCGCGATCGCATAGGCGATCCTGCGGCATTCCGCCGTGTTGCGCCCCCGCTCCACCGTCACCGTGACGAACTTGGTCGCGCCCTCGCCGTCCCGGATGATGGCCTGGGCCAGATGCCTGGAAACCTGGAGAACCGCCTGTTCGAGCACCTTCCTGTCTTTCTCGCCGCGCACTTCAACACCGGCCCCTGAAGCCACCAGCATGAAGGCATCGTTGGTGGAAGTGTCGCCGTCGACCGTGATGCAATTGAACGACTGGTCCGCCACCCGCTTCAGCATGGACTGCAGATTGGCGCGCGACACGCGCGCATCCGTCGCGACGAAAGCCAGCATGGTCGCCATGTCGGGATGGATCATGCCGGAGCCCTTCGCGATCCCCGTGACCACTGCTTCGCCACCCGAGAGCTTCACCTTGCGCGAGCACGCTTTGGGCACGGTGTCGGTGGTCATGATCGCCTCGGCGGCGGCATGCCAGTTGTCTTCCCGCAGATTCGCGACCGCAGCGGGCAGGCCGGCGACGATCCGCTCCACCGGCAGCGGCTCCATGATGACACCGGTCGAAAACGGCAATATCCGGACCGCTTTGCTCTGGATTTCTCCCGCCACTGCTTGGCAAACCTTCAAAGCGCGCTGCAATCCATCCTTGCCCGTCCCGGCATTGGCGTTGCCGGTATTCACGACCAACGCATCGGTGGGATTCCTCAGGTGCTTTTTCGCCAGGACGACGGGAGCGGCACAGAATCGGTTCTGCGTGAATACGCCCGCTACCGCGGCGCCCGGGGCCAGGCGCACCACCAGCAGATCCTTGCGGCCCGGCTTCTTGATACCGGCCATGGCGATGCCCAGCTCGACGCCGGCGACGGGGTGGAGCGACTTCGGATCGGGGGGCGGCAGATTCACCGCCATTAGCTGAGTTTCCCGTGGCAATGCTTGAATTTCTTGCCCGAACCGCAGGGGCAGGGATCGTTGCGGCCGACCTTCTGGGTCGCGCGGACCGCGGGCTGGGGTTTCTTTTCCTCTTCGGCGCCCGCCGCAAGGGCTTCGTCATAGTCGGCGTGCTGCAGCCGCACGTTCTCGACGTGCGACTTGTCGTCGATTGCCGGCACTTCCTCCGCGGCGCGGATTTCGACGGTATTCAGCGTCTTGATCACCTCGAGCTTGACCGCCTCGAGCATGGCGCCGAAGAGTTCGAAGGCCTCGCGCTTGTATTCCTGCTTCGGATTCTTCTGCGCATAGCCGCGCAGGTGGATGCCCTGGCGCAGGTGGTCCAGCGCCGCGAGGTGCTCGCGGTAATGCGCGTCCAGGATCTGCAGCGTCACGTAGCGTTCGTACTGGCGGAACGAGGCCTGCGCGGATTCGGGGATCCTGGTCCGGTAGGCCTCTTCGGCGCGTTCGATGATGCGCCCGAGCAGCGTTTCATCCTGCAGCTCGGGTTCCTTTTCGAGCCAGGCCTTGAGCGGCAGCTTCAGCCGCAGCTCGGCTTCGAGCGCGGTCTCCAGGCCGCCGATGTCCCATTGCTCCTCGACGCTTTCCGGCGGCACGAACTGGCGGAAAAGATCGGTGACCACGCCAACGCGCAGTTCCGAGATACGCGGCGAAACGTCCTCGGATTCGAGCAGTTCGTTCCTGAGGGTGTAGATGGTCTTCCTCTGGTCGTTGGCGACGTCGTCGTATTCCAGCAGCTGCTTGCGGATGTCGAAGTTGCGCGCCTCGACCTTGCGCTGCGCGCTCTCGATGGAGCGCGTCACCATGGAATGCTCGATCGCCTCGCCCTCCGGCATCTTCAGCATCACCATGATGCGGTTGATGCGGTCGCCGGCGAAGATCCTGAGCAGCGGGTCCTCCAGCGCCATGAAGAAGCGCGAGCTGCCCGGGTCGCCCTGGCGCCCGGAGCGGCCGCGCAGCTGGTTGTCCACGCGGCGCGACTCGTGGCGCTCGGTGCCGATGATGTGCAGGCCGCCGGCGGCGATCACCTTGTCGTGCAACGACTGCCACTCGCCGTGCAGCCTGTCGACGCGCGATTTCCGGTCGGCCTCGGCCAGGCCCTCGGTCGCCTCGACCATCTCGACCTGCTTCTCGACGTTGCCGCCGAGCACGATGTCGGTACCGCGGCCGGCCATGTTGGTGGCGATGGTGATGACCTGCGGCCGGCCCGCCTGCGCCACGATCTCGGCCTCGCGCGCGTGCTGCTTCGCGTTCAGCACCTGGTGCGGCAACTTCTCCTTGCCGAGCATCGCCGACAGCAGCTCCGAGTTCTCGATTGAAGTGGTGCCCACCAGCACCGGCTGGCCGCGCTCGTGGCAAGAGCGGATTTCGTCGATGATCGCCTTGTTTTTTTCCTTGGTGGTCCGGTAGACCAGGTCGAGCCGGTCTGCGCGGATCATCTTCATGTGCGTGGGCACCACCACAGTCTCCAGGCCGTAAATTTCCTGGAACTCGTAGGCCTCCGTGTCGGCGGTGCCGGTCATGCCGGCGAGCTTGCCGTACATGCGGAAGTAGTTCTGGAAGGTGATCGAGGCGAGCGTCTGGTTCTCGTTCTGGATCCCGACCTTTTCCTTGGCTTCGACCGCCTGGTGCAGGCCGTCGGACCAGCGCCGCCCGGTCATCAGGCGCCCGGTGAATTCGTCCACGATCACCACTTCGCCATCCTGGACCACGTAATGCTGGTCGCGGTGGAACAGGTGGTGCGCGCGCAGCGCCGCGTACAGGTGATGCACCAGGTTGATGTAGGCAGGCTCGTACAGGCTCGCGCCCTGCGGCAGCATGCCGATGCGCGCGAGGACCTCCTCCGCCTTCTGGTGCCCGCTCTCGGAGAGCAGGACCTGGTGGTTCTTCTCATCGACGAAGAAATCGCCCGGCGGCTCGGGCTCATCCTGCTTCTTTTCTTCCTTCTGCGGCGTCAGCAACGGCGCGACGTCGTTCATCTTGTAATAGATCTCGGTGCGGTCCTCGGCCTGCCCGGAGATGATGAGCGGCGTGCGCGCCTCGTCGATCAGGATCGAGTCCACCTCGTC
>JBDTRO010000204.1:0-3948 GCA_039931635.1 Betaproteobacteria bacterium
CGACACCGCCGACTACGCCGACATCGTGCTGCCGGCGACGACGCAGCTCGAGCACACCGACATCCACAAATCCTACGGGCACCTGTACGTGCTCGCGAACAATCCGGCCATCGCGCCGGTGGGCGAATCGCTGCCCAATGCCGAAGTCTTCCGGCGCCTCGCCGCCCGCATGGGATTCGAGGAAGAATGTTTCCACGATTCGGACGACGCGCTCGCGCGCCAGGCAATCGGCTCGGGCCACCCCAACCTCGCCGGCATGGACTGGGAATCGCTCAAGCGTGACGGCTGGAAGCGGCTCGCGCTGCCCGGCAGATTCGCGCCCTTCGCCAAAGGGAATTTCCACACGCCGTCGGGCAAATGCGAGTTCTACAGCGCATCGCTCAAGGCGCAGGGCATCGATCCGCTGCCCTTCTACAACCCGCCCGCCGAGCTGCCCTCGAGCAATCCGCAGCTGGCGCGCAAGTATCCGCTCAGCTTCCTGTCGCCGCCGGTGCGCAATTTCCTCAATTCCTCCTTCGCCAACCTGCCGCGCTTCCGCGACGCGGAGGGCGAGCCCAGCCTCGAGCTGCATTCGGAGGACGCCTCGAAGCGCGGCATCTCCGACGGCGACACGGTGCGCGTGTTCAACGACCGCGGCAGTTTCACGCTCTGCGCGCGCGTGAACGACAAGCCGCGCCGCGGCGTGGTGGTGGCGCCCTCGGTATGGTGGAAGAAGTTCGCGCGCGACCGCAGGAACGCGAACGATCTCACTTCCCAGCGCACCGCCGACCTGGGCGGGGCGGCGACCTTCTACGACTGCCTGGTCGAGGTCGAGCGGGCCGTCTGACGCCGGGCGTGCGCCGTTCGTCGGAGCAACTGCAAGGGAAAGTAAACCGCGTGCCGGAGTTCCGGCCGTCCATGCTGGCCGAGGGGGTAGCTTGGATTGATGTCCGATCGAAAACTCACGGCCGTACGCGTGGCGGCGCTGTTCAACGTCGCGCGCGCCGCCTATTTCGCGTCGGTCGCGAATGCCGGTCTGGTCGTGCTGGTCCTCTGGGGATCGGTGCCGGCAGGGCTGCTGGTGGGCTGGTTCGCCGCGCTGGCGCTCCTTACGATGGCGCGCGTCGGCCTGCAGGCCTGGTATTGGCGCGCACCGGCGCTGCGCGAGCCGCCGCGCTGGGAACTCTGGTTCGCCGCGGGCGCGCTGGGTGCGGGCGCAATCTGGGCGGTCGCGCCCGTAGTCTTTTTCGCCCAGGCCGATCCGCTGTTGCAGATCGTGACCATCTTCATCGCCGGCGGCGTGATCGTCGGCGCTGCGGGCGTATACGCCGCCAGCCCGGCGGCGTTCTACAGTTTCAGCGTATTGCCGTTCGCCGGCGTGCTGTTGCAATTCGCGACGCAGCCGGACCGCCAGCAACGGTTGCTGGCGCTCATGGTGCTGGTGTTCGGAATCGTGATGGTGCGCGTCTACCAGGGCATCCACGGCAGCATCGTGCGCACGCTGCGCATGCAGGTCGAGAACCAGGAACTGGTGCGGCGGCTGGCGCAGAGCGAAGGACAGCTGCGCGACGCGATCGAGAGTTTTCCCGAGGGCATCGCGGTCTACGATGGCGAGGACCGCCTGCTGGTCTGCAACGAGGCCTATGCCTCGCTGTACGGTGCGGGCCGCAACGCAGCCGAACTTTCCGGTACGCCCTACGCGACGATCGTGCACAACGCGCTGGAAGTCGAGCAGATGCCGCGCGAGTACGCCGGCCAACCCGCGCAGTGGCGGCAGGATCGGCTTGATCGCCGCACCGGCGGCAACGGCGCGGTGCGCCACTATCGCACGCTCGACGGACGCTGGCTGCACGGCCGGTGGGTGCGCAGCCGCGCCGGCGGAATCGTCAGCGTGTTCACCGACATCACCGAACTGCGGCGCGCGCAGGACGCTTACGGCGAGGTGCTGGCGGAGGAGGCGCTGGTGCTCGACACGCTGCCGGTGGGCGTCGCCTTTCTCGCCGAGCGCAGCATCGTGCGCTGCAACCGGCGCCTCGAGCAGATGCTCGGCTACGGACCCGGTGAGCTGAACGGCCAGTCTTCGCGCGTTCTGTATCCGAACGACGAGGTGTGGCGCGAAGCGGGCGAACGCTACGCGCTGCTGAGGGGCGGCGAGGTGCGTGACGGCGAGATGCGGCTGGCGCGCAAGGACGGCTCGCGCATCTGGTGCCGCGTTGTCGGGCGCGCGGTGGACCCGGAGGCGCCGCAGGCCTCGATCATCCTCGCCTACACCGATGTCAGCGAGCGGCATGCGGCCGAGAGCGCGCTGCGCAGGAGCGAGGCCATGTACCGCAACCTGGTGGAGACCTCCAACGACCTGATCTGGTCGATGGATGCCGCCGGGCGCTGGACCTACCTCAGCCCGGCCGCGGTGCGGCGCATCTACGGCGGCGAACCGGACGCACTGCTCGGTCGCGAGATGAAGGACCTGCTCTCGCCGGAATTGAGCGAACGGGATCTCGCGGTTTTCCGCCGCGTTTTTGCCGGCGAAGCCGTGTTCGATCACCAGACGCGCCACCTGCGGCGCGACGGCAGCAACGTGGATCTCTCGTTCAACGCGGTTCCGCTGCGCAACGCGCAGGGCATGGTGGTGGGCGCGACCGGCACGGCGCGCGACGTCAGCGCCGAGAAGGCCGCCGCCGCCGCGCTCTATGAGAACGTCGAGAAACTGCGCCTCGCCGTCGATGCGGCCGAGCTCATGTACTGGGAGTGGGACCGCGAAACGGACCGCCTGCACTGGGGCAGCGACCCCTCGTCGATGGTCGGCGTGGATGCGGGCCGCTACACGCGCTGGGCCGATTTCCGCGACATCGTGCACCCGGACGACCGCGAGCGTCACCGCGCCGCGGTCACCGCCGCCTGGGAGGCGGCGGGCGTGTTTTCCAGCGAATACCGGGTGATCCGCCAGGATGGACGCGTGGCCTGGCTGTCGTCGCACGGCAAGACCCTCGCCGACGCTTCGGGCAGGGCGTACCGGATGATCGGCGTTTCGCAGGACATCACCGAGCGCAAGCGCCAGGAAGAGGAAGCGCGCTTCCTCGCCTACCACGACACGCTTACCGGCCTGCCGAACCGCCGCCTGCTCGACGACCGCCTGCGCCAGGCCGTGTTCGTCGCCCAGCGCCGCGACGCGCGCGTGGCGCTGATGGTGATCGACCTGGATCATTTCAAGCAGGTGAACGACGCGCTCGGGCACCGCGCGGGCGACTCGGTGTTGCGCGAGGCCGCGAACCGGATCGCCGGCTGCGTGCGCAAGGCCGATACGCTCGCCCGCCACGGTGGCGACGAATTCGTGGTGGTGATCCCGGACGTGCACCAGGACGGCGAATGCCAGGTGGTCGCCGAGAAAATCCTGCGCTCGCTGGCGCCGCCGTTCCAAGTCGACGGGCGCGACTTCACGATCGGCGCGAGCATCGGCGTGTCGCTCTATCCGTTGGACGCCGGCGACGGCGACGCGCTGCTGCGCAACGCCGACGCCGCGATGTACCGGGCCAAGCAGCTGGGCCGCAACAACTACCGTTTCTACGGCAGGTAGCCAAATCCCCTGATGTCTTCCCCGCGGAGGCGGGGATCCATGTGGATTCCCGCTTTCGCGGGAATGACGATATTTCTAGTAGAGTGCTTGCCCATGAGGCATGCACTGCGCCTGGCGCGTTTTGTCGCCCCCTACCGCCTGAAGATCGCGCTCGCGCTGTGCGCGCTGGTGGTGGCAGCGGGCTGCGTGCTGGCGCTCGGCCAGGGCCTCAAGCACGTCGTCGACAAGGGCTTCGGCAGCGCCGATGCGGACCTGCTGAACGCCGCGCTGGGCGCGGTGATCGGCGTCGCGGCATTGTTGTCGGCCGCGACCTTCGTGCGCTTCTACCTGATGATGACGATCGGCGAGCGCGTGGTCACCGACCTGCGGCGCGCCGTGTTCAACCACATCCTCGC
>JBDTRO010000205.1:0-10090 GCA_039931635.1 Betaproteobacteria bacterium
ATGGAGATCCCGGTCGTCGCGCCGGCTGCCGGCAAGCTGCTCGAGCTGCGGGTCAAGGAAGGCGACATGGTCAACGAAGGCGACGTGGTCGCGGTCGTCGGCTAGCGGGCCGCCGCTATTCCTCCAGCGGCAGGGCGGTGGTGTACTTGATCTGCTCCATGGCGAAGCTCGAGCTGACGTCGGTAAGCTCCGCGACCTTGATCAGCTTCTTGTAGAACACGTCGTACCCGTTGATGTCGGGCACCACCACGCGCAGCAGGTAGTCGACTTCGCCGCTCATGCGGTAGAACTCGACCACTTCCGGCAGGTCCTTCACGCCGCGTGCGAATTTCTCCAGCCACGCCGCGCTGTGCTGGCTGCTCTTCACCGCCACGAATACGCTGACCGGCAGCCCCACTTTGGTCGGATCGAGCAGCGCCACGTTCGCCCGGATCACGCCGCTCTCGCGCAAGCGCTGGATCCGGCGCCAGCAGGGCGTGGTCGACAGGTTCACCCGCACCGCAATCTGCTGCAGGGGCAGCAGCGCGTCCTGCTGCAGGAGGGTGAGGATCTTGCGGTCTATCTGGTCCAACTGGATTTCGGAAGGACGTCCCTTGGATTTCGATTTCATTATGAAATTATATATTAATATTTATATATCTTAGTAAAATATTCTATTATTTACGAATACCGTAGTGAATATTGGTAACCTTTTCCCCGCTCAAGCCGATACGCTGTTGGAATAACATTCGACGAAGAGGCTCAGCCCAATGCTCACGCAGCACTTCACGGCACATCCGGCCTCGGTCGGCGAAACGTACGGCGAACATCTCGCCAACGCCCTGTACTTCGCGCGGCAACTGCTGGCTGCGTCGGCCGCCTGCCTGCTGCATGCGCTGTTTCCGTTCCTGTTCGAGAAAACCGCAAGCAGCATCCTCGCCCGCCTCTACGAACGCATGGTCCTGTCGCGGAGCAAGGTCTCGTGAGAACCCTGCTGCTCGCCCTCGCCGTCCTGTTAGCGGCGCCCGTCGCCGCACAGACCTACCCTTCCAAGCCGTTGAAGCTGGTGGTGCCGTTCACGCCCGGCGGCTCGCAGGACGTGATCGCGCGGCTTGTCGCGCAGAAAATGGGCGACTCGCTCAAGCAGCAGCTGATCATCGAGAATCGCGCGGGAGCGGGCGGGCAGATCGCCGCCGAAGCCGTGGCGAAATCGGCGCCCGACGGCTATACGCTGTTCCTCGCCTCCGCCGGAGCAATGTCGATCGAGCCGGCGCTGCGCAAGGTTCCCTACGACCCGGCGAAGGATTTCGTCCCGGTGGTGCACCTCATCGACGCGCCCATGACGCTCATCGTCGGCCCGGGCGTGAAAGAGACCGGCTTCAAAGAGCTGCTGGCCGCGATCAAGGCGCAGCCGGGCAAGCTGGCGTACGCCTCGACCGGACCCGGCACCGTCTCGCACCTGACGATGGAGGCGCTCAAGCAGGCCGCAGGGCTGGATCTCCAGCACGTGCCGTACAAGGGCGCGGCGCCCGCGACGCAGGACATGCTGGCCGGCGTGATTCCCATGATGTTCACCACCACCGCTTCGGCCGCCACGCTGCTCGCCAGCGGGAAAGTGCGTTCCCTCGTGGTCACGACCCGCAAGCGTTCGCCGATGCTGCCCCAGGTCCCGACGGCGAACGAACTCGGCTATCCGCAGATCGAAGTCTCGGTCTGGGCCGGCCTGATCGTGCCGGCGGGCACGCCGCAGGACATCGTCCGCCGCCTGAACGCGGAGGCGAATGCGGCGCTCAAGGATGCCGGCATCGCCAAGCGCCTCGAGGACCTCGGCGCCGATCCGGTCGGCGGGACGCCGCAGCAGTTCGCCGAGGTGATGAACGCGGACAGCGCCCGCTGGGCGCGGGTCATCAAGAGCGGCGCCATCAAGGTAGAGTAGTGGGCCTGCGCGTCACCGTCGTCGGCTGCGGCGCGATCGGCCTCGCCTCCGCCGCCCTCCTGCACACGCTCGGCCACAGCGTTTCAATCTGGTCGCCACGCGCGGCTTCTCGCCAGGCCTTCGCTGGGGCAGGTGGAAAGTTGACGGCCGAAGGCGTAGTGCAAGCGGAGTTTGCGCCGCATCTCCCCACCGATACGGTGGATGCAGACGTCATCCTCATCACGATTCCAGCCAATGGAGCCGCAGAGCTGATCGACATCCTTGCGCCTGCCGTCCGAACCGGGCAAGTGATCTGGTGGACGCCCGTGGCGAGTGCTTCAGCCCTTCTGCTTCACGAAGCGGCAAAAGTGCGCGGCGTGAATGTGCTTTCCATTGCCTCGCCGACGACGGTCGTCACGGGGCGACGCACCGCACCCGGCCACGTACGTGTCGCAACGGTGCGCAAGCGCCTGGACGTGGCGGCGCTGCCTGCGGCCCGCACAGCCGAGGCGCTGGACATCGCCCGCAAGCTGTTCGGGGAGCGCTTCGATCTCCTGCCGGACGTGCTTGCCGCGTCGCTCGCGCCGATCAACCCGGTGGCGCACGTGCCGCTGATGCTGGCGAATCTGACTCGCGCCGAACTGGGCGAGAGCTGGGGCGTGTACCGTCACATGACGCCGGCGGTGTGCCGCATCATCGAAACCCTGGACGCCGAGCGCCTGGCAGTGGCGCGGGCCTTTGGCTACGCGCTGCCTTCTATACACGAGCACTTCGTGCGCTCCTTTGACGTTGCGCCAGGGCCGCTCGAATCCATCGCGCGCGAAATTGTCGTCCTGCGCAGCGGCGGGCCCGATGGCCCCGCCTCGCTGGCCACGCGCTTCATCGCGGAAGACGCGCCCTACGGGCTGGCGTTTATCCAGGCGCTGGGCAGGAGCTCCGGTATTGCAACGCCCGTCACCGACGCTGCGCTGGCGCTGGCTGCGACCCTCTGGGGCGCCGACACGGCGACGCGAAATCCGCTCATCGAACGGCTCGCTCCCGGCGGGTGGACCGCCGCCCGGCTGCGCGAGCGGGCCGGCGGCTGAATTTCCGGCCGGCCTAGAGGCGTTTCGCGACTTCTTCGAGCATCACCTCGGTCGCGCCGCCGCCGATGGTCTGCACGCGCGCGTCGCGGTACATGCGCTCGATGGCGGATTCCTTGATGTAGCCGAAGCCGCCGTGGAATTGCAGGCAGTCGTAGACGACGTCGTTCAGCAGTTCCGCGCAGTAAGCCTTCGCCATGGAGACTTCCTTCACGCAATCCCGGCCTTGCGCATCCAGCGCGGCGGCGTGCAGGACCAACTGGCGCCCCGCTTCCACCTTCGCGGCCAGCATGGCAAGCCGCTGCCGGATCGCCTGCTTCTCCCACAGCGTCGCGCCGAAAGCCTTGCGCGTGCGCACGTACTTCAGCGTCAGCTCGATCGCCTTCGAAGCCTCGCCCATGGCCATCGCGGCGATGGCGATGCGTTCGTTCTGGAAATTCTTCATGATGGCGTAGAAGCCGCGATTCTCCTCGCCCAGCAGGTTGGCGGCCGGCACGCGGCAATCGTCGAAGACGAGTTCGGCGGTGTCGGACGAGCGCCAGCCCATCTTCTCCAGCCTGCGCCCGACGGAGAACCCCTTCATCCCCTTCTCGACGATGAAGATGGAGATGCCCTTGGAACCCGCCGCCGGATCGGTCTTGGCGGCGACGAAATAAAGGTCGGCGAGCGCGCCGTTGGTGATGAACATCTTGCTGCCCTTGAGCACGTAGTCGTTACCGTCGCGCCGCGCACTGGTGCGGATCGCCTTCACGTCGGAACCCGCGTCAGGTTCGGTGACGGCGACTGCGGTGATGAGCTTGCCCTCGACGATGCCAGGCAGGTATTGGCGGATCTGATCGGGCGAACCGGCGTTGACCAGGTGCGGCGAAGCCATGTCGGTGTGCACGAGAACCGTGATGGCGAAGCCGCTGAAGGTGGAACGGCCCAGTTCCTCGGCCAGCAAAGCGGTGGCGCGCGCATCCAGCGCGCCGCCGCCGTATTCCTCGGCATAGCGCAAGCCGAGGAACCCCAGCTTGCCCATCTCGCGCAGCACTTCACGCGGCACGAAGCCCTGCTCTTCCCAGACATGGGCCCGGGGCGCCACCTCCTTCTCGACGAAGCGGCGCAGGGTTTCGCGCAACATCGGCAGCGTCTGGTCTGAATCGGTCATGGCACTCCCGGATCATAGGAATCAATTTGTTGCCTTGTCGCCAGTTTGCGCTGGAAGAAATAGGCGAGCGTCGCCAGGCCCAGCCCCGCGGCAAGAAACACCGGCACTGTGCCGCGCGAATCCACCAGCAGCGATGCGAGCCACACGCCGAGCGACTGGCCGGAGAACAGGCAGAACGCGAACACGGCCAGCGCCGCGCCGCGCGCTTCGGGCGCCATCTGCGTGGCGTGCACCTGCAGCGTGTTGTGCATCATGAACAGGCCCATGCCCTGGGCCATGAGGCAGGGAATCGCCCAGGCCGCGCTCGGCGCCGCGGCGAAACCGGGCAGGCCTACGCACAGCAGCAGCCCGCCGACGACGACCAGGCCGCGCTCGCCCAGACGCGGCACGAGGCGCCCCGCGAGCGCCGCGTAGAGCAGCCCGCCCGCCGCCACCGCCGCCGCCAGCGCGCCGCTCTCCGCGATGCTCAGCCCGAGGTTGCGGTGCCCATGGAAGGCGGCAAACGCCGTCCCGCCGGCCGAGAACGCGCCTTCCACGAATACCGTCGCGAGCACGATGCGCGGCCAGGCGCCGCGCAGCAGTCCGAGCATGTTCGCGAAGCTGCGGGCGATCGGCGCCGGAACACCGCGCTGCTGCGTCGCGGGGTTGTTGCGCAATTCAAGGTAGAGCAGTGCGGCAACGGCCAGGTAGAGCGCCGTGAGGACGTAAAAAATCGCCTGCCACCCGAAGCGCTCGCCCAGCACGCCGGAGAGCGTCGTCGCGAGCGCCCCGCCCAGCATGGTGCCGATCAGGATGCGTGCGAGCACCGCCTGGCGCCGCTCGTACGGCACCACGTCGCCAATCCAGGCGAAGGACAGCGGCACGATGGCGCCGACCGTCGCGCCGCTCAGGAAGCGCGCCGCCACGAGCAGCGGCAGCGAGGGCGCGAGCGCGCAGGCGAGGTTGCCGGCGGCAGAGATCGCCGTCACCCAGAACACCATGCGGAACCTGCCGACGCGGTCGCCGATCGGTCCGTTGACGAGTTGCAGCGCGCCGTAGGCGACGGCGAACGCCGTGATGACGGCGGATGCGCCGCCCGCCGTGCTGCCGAAGGCATCGGCCAGCAGCGGCAGCAGCGGGTCGGCCGCGCGCTGTGCGGCGGCGCTGGCGAAGCCGCCCAACGCCAGTACCACGATGGCGCGGTTGCTCACGGGTTGGGAAGCAGCGCGAAATCCTTCAACGCTTGTTCCCGCAGCTTCGTTTTTTGCACCTTGCCGCTCGCCGTCATGCCGATGGTTTCGAAATCACTGACGATGCGAAGGTACCGGGGGACCCGGAAGTTTGCGCTTTTACTCCTGGTCCATTCTTTTAATTCTTCTTCTGTAATTTCAAAACCATTCTTCAATTTCACGTACGCACACCCTACCTCTCCCAACCGCGCATCCGGCACGCCAACCACCTGGGCGGTCTCGACCGCGGGATGCGCGAGCAGCACCTCCTCCACCTCGGCCGGTGCCACGTTCTCGCCGCCGACGCGGAACACATCCTTCATGCGCCCGACCATGCGCAGGCGTCCGTCCGGCGTGAGTTCGCCCAGGTCGCCGGTGCGCAACCAGCCGTCGGCGGTCATGGCCTTCGCCGTGGCTTCCGCATCGTTGCAATATCCCTTCATCACGCTCCAGCTGCGAACCTGGATTTCGCCTTCCTTTGAAATTCTGATTTCAGTTCCGGGAAGAGGAAGGGCTAGGCCGTCGATACGCAGCTGTTCGGAATCTTGCCAATCGCTCATGACGACGTTAGGTGAAGCTTCCGATAGGCCATAGGCCGCGCAAACCGTCTCCATGCCGAGCTTGTCGATAATGGCGCGCATGGTCTGCGGTCCGGCCGCGGCCCAGCCGCCGCGCAGACTGAGTTTCCGCCTGGCAAAGTCCTCGTGCCCCATCAGCATCTGGAAGATGGTGTCGTTGCCGGAGATCAGCGTGCAGCGTTCACGCTCCAGCATCTCCAGCGCCGCGCGCGCTTCGAAGGTCGGCAGCGTGACCAGGCAACAGCCGAACACGAGGGACATCAGCGCCGACAAGGTCGAGCCGCCGACGTGGAAGAAGGGCCGGCAGTTGAAATAGCGGTCCCCTGGCAGCACGCCCATGCGCGTACCCGCCGCCCAGGCGTTGCGCAGCATGTTGTCGTGCGTGAGCATCACGCCCTTGGGATACGCAGTCGTGCCGGAGGTGAATTGAATTAGAAGGAGGTCCTGGGGTTCGACTTGGACTTTCTTGTAAGTCTCGGTCTTAAGACCCTTGGAGATATCAACTGCAAATTCGAACCCAATCTCCTTCACCATCGCTGCGTAGTCGTTGTTCAGGAATCTGCCCACATAGAAAAGTGCCCTGGCGCCGGACTTCTTGAGGCAGAAATCGATCTCGGCAGCCTTGAAGCGCGTATTCACCGGCACGGTGACCGCGCCGATCAGCGCCGCGCCGTAGAACAGCGACAACCACTGCTCGCCGTTGGGCATCAGGATTGCGACATGGTCGCCCTTGCCGATGCCCAGGGCCTGCAGGGCGCCGGCGGCCTGTTTTGCCTTTTCAAAGAGACTTTTGTATGAAAGGCGAACAGACGGAGTCACAAGCGCTTCTGCGCTCCCATCCCTTTCCGCCAGGAAATCACCCAATACTTTCGGCTGCCAGGTCACTTCTTCCCCATCCAGTGGCCGGCGGCGAGCTGCTCCTCGATCGCGGCGATTTCCGTCTCCAGCGCGCCCTTCGGATCGAGTTCCACGCCGCGGTCGATGCAGCGCTTGGCGAGGCGCAGCGAATCAGGGGGCGCGCTGAGAATGGTCTGCTTTATCTGTTCAAGAGTCGATTCCAGGTCGGCAGGCGAAATCACCCTCGAAACCAGGCCGGCCTCCCTTGCTTCCTCTGCGCTCAAGGTCCGCCCGGTGAACATCAGGTCCTTGGCGAGGCGCTTGCCGAGAATGCGCGGCAGCCGCTGCGTGGCGCCGACCGTGCCGCGCAGCGCCTCGGGCGTGCGGAAGGACGCCGCCGGCGTCGCCACGATGAAGTCGCAGGCGCCGGCGATCTCGCAGCCCGATCCGACCACAGGCCCTTCCACTACCGCGATGGCGGGCATCGGCAATGCTTCGAGCGCCGCGTAGGCTCCGAAGCCTTTCATGCGCCGCTCGCGCACCTGGGCTTCGTTCATGCCCTGGCGCTCCTTGAGATCGGCCCCGGCGCAGAAAACGGGCCCGTTGGCGCGTACGAGGACGAGCTTGACGTCGTCCCTGGCGGAAATTTCTCCGGCAGCCGCGATCAGCCGGTCGCACATCTCGAGGTTGAGCGCGTTGCGGCTCTCCGGCCGGTTCAGGGTCAGCGTCGCGATGCCATTCCCGGTGGAATGCAGGACGCTCATATCGCTTTCGCCGCCTTGAGCGCCGCGATTTTTTCCGGCGAGTAGCCCAACTTTTCCGCGAGCAGCCTTTCCGTATCGCCGCCCAAAGTCGGCGGCGCGCCGATCTCCGGATTGTCCCAGCCGAGGAACTTGTACGGCAGTGCGAGCGCCTTGAATTCGCCCACCTCCGGGTAATCGAAGCTGCCGACCAGTCCGCGCGCGCGCACGTGCGGGTCGGCGAGGATCTCGGCGACGTCGTTGACCGGGCCGATCGGGACTTCCACTTCGTCGAGCCTCTTCAGCAGATCTGCGCGACCGATCTTTTCGATAGCGTCGTTGAGAACTTGCATCACTTCATTTCTCTTTTGAACTCTTATTTCGTTTGAACCAAAACTCGATCCCCACTCGCCCAATCCCAATGCCTTGCACAGCGGATTCCAGTGCTGGTCGCTGGCGGTGATATGCGCGAATTTGCCGTCCTTGCAGCGGAACGTCGCTGAGGGCACCCGCCCGGGATGCTCCGTGCCCAGCCTGGGCGGCACCTCGCCCAGAGCGAAGTAGCGCGCGGCCGCCAGGGTCAGCAGGCTCACCTGGCCGTCGAGCATCGAAAAATCGAGGTGGGCGCCCCGGCCGGTTTTCTCGCGCCCGGAAAGCATCGCCAGGATTCCGATCGCCACCCACAGGCCCGATGTCAGGTCGGCCACCGGCAAACCCGGTTTCACCGGGCCGCCGCCCTTTTCACCGGTGAGGCTCATCAGCCCGCCCATCGCCTGGAACACGGTGTCGTAGCCTTTCTTGTGCGCGTACGGACCGGTCTGGCCGAAACCGGTGCACGAGACGTAGACCAGCTTCGGGTTCAGCGCGGAAAGCATGTTGAAGTCCAGGCCGTAGCGGGCCAGCGTGCCGGCGGGAAAATTCTCCACCAGTACGTCCACCTTCTGCGCCAGTTCCCGCACGATTTCTTTTCCCTCCGCCGTGCGCAGGTTGACGGTAATGGACGCCTTGGAGCGGTTGCAGGCGAAGTAGTAGGCGCTGTCGCGTGCGAGCTGCGGCGCGAAGCCGCGCGTCTCGTCGCCGGCGCCGGGCTGCTCGACCTTGATCACGGTGGCGCCCAGTTCCGCGAGGATCATGCTCGCGAACGGGCATGCCAGCACCCGAGAGAGGTCGAGGATCGTGAGGTGTTGAAGCGGTTTCATCTAAACGCCAGTAGCGCGATGCCGGTCAGCACGAGCAGTGCGCCCAGCAACGTGCGCGGCGCGAGGTCTTCGCGATTCTTCAGCAGGAACACGCTCACCGGGAAGATAACCAGCGGCGTCGTGTGCACCACCAGCACCGCGAGCGCGATCTCCATGTGGTTCATGGCCAGCGCAACGAAGATCGAGCCGAGCGCGGTCGATACGCCGCACGCGACATACAGCCAGATCGCCTTGCGGTCCGCGGCGCGCAGCTGCGTCGCGATCTTCGACCAGTCGCGCGTCGCGGCGACCTGGCAAAGCAGCGCCGCCATGGACGAAATCACCGTGCCGAACACGGCCTCGTCCCAGTTGCGCATCGCCAGGCCGCGCAGCACGTTGCCCAGGCCGAAGCCGGCCACCGTCATGACGCCGACGAAGAAGCCGCGGCGCGCCGCCGCGGGCGAGAGCGCGCCGGCCGTACCGGCGCGCGGCTGCGTGAACCACAGGCCGACCCAGACGATCGCCATCAGCAGGATTTCGTACCACCCAAGCCGTTCGTCCGCGAGCAGCCAGGCTCCGACAAGCGCAAACGCGGGCGCCGTCGAGTGGAACACGCTGGCGCGCGAGGGCCCGAGGATGCGCACCGCGTCGAACAGGAATCGGCGCCCGAGAAAGGTGCCGATGATGCCGCCCAGTGCAAACAAGCCCGCGCCCTTCCAGTCCCAGGACCACGGCGCCGCGCGCGAGGCGAGCTCGATCGGCAGCAGCAGCGCGGGAAAGAGGATATTGGTCGCCAGCACGATGAAGAAGCCTGCCGCCACCGGCATGCGTGCCACCGCGTAGCGCGTAACCATGATGTTGGTCGCGAACGAGAGCATGGCCAGCAGCGCAAACGTGACCCCCATGCATTGCCGCCTCTATCCGTTCCGGAACGCACGCATGCGCTTGTTGATTTCACGGCCGCGCTTCAGCGCCTCTTCGAGCGGCAAGTCGGCGACTTCGTGGAAAAGCCTTTTCGTTTCCTTCAATGCATTTGAATTCAACCCTGCAAGCTTTTCCGCAAGCTCCATGGTCTTCGGCATCAGTTCCGAATCCGGCACAACGCGATTGACCATCCCGATCTCGAGAGCTTCTTGAGAATTCAAAGGCTCTCCAAGTGAAACCAATTCGAAAGCGTACTTGCGTCCAACCTGCCGCACGAGGTTGGCCATCACGATCGCGGCAACGATGCCGTGCCGGGTTTCCGGGTAGCCGATCTTCGCGCCCTGTGCCATGACCGCCAGGTCGCCGGCGATCGCGAGGCCGGCGCCGCCGCCCATGGCAGCGCCGTTGATCGCGGTTACCACCGGCATGGAAATTTTCGAGAATGCGAGGTGAAGCTGCATGGTGAGCTCCGCGCGCTCTTCCACCAGGTGCTGCTGCT
>JBDTRO010000206.1:0-21508 GCA_039931635.1 Betaproteobacteria bacterium
TCGCCGGGTTGAGCACCGGCCCGATCTCCCTGATCTTCGCCGCCACATCCGACGGCATCTGCGACATGGCCTGCCCCGCCGTCATCAGGACTGCGGCGACAACGAATCTGATCTGCATGGCTGGGTGCTCCCGTATTTGCGCATCAATGTGTCCATATCCTCCGCCATCCGAGCCGACGCGACATGGAAATCCGTGCGACCGGCCAGTAAACTCGATGAATCACGCGTCGGGCTCCCGAAGGCGCTCGCGGAAATACTCGCGCCAGCTTTCTGGCAGCGCGGAGAGTGCGCTCGCGCGGCGTAGCAGGTCCCGGTCCGGGGCATCCGCCGTGTAAAGCCCGACGACGTCTGCCACGGTTATGCGGCTTTCGTCCCGGGCGATGAGATCGACCGAGTCGCCGGCGCCTATGTCTCCCTCTCGAAGGACGGCGAGATAGAAGCCGGTGCGCCCGCCCCGATGAAACCGCTTGACCATATCGGGTTGATTGAAGCGGACCCCCAGTTTGAAGCAAGGCATCCTTGGCTGCGTCACGACGAATTCGGCGGATCCAGCGCGAAATTGATCTCCTATGTGAATCTTGTCTTCCAACAAGCCTTCGGTGGTCAGGTTCTCTCCGAATGCGCCCCATGGAAACTCGAGGCGAGGAAGTTCTTTGCGCCAGAACGCGTAGTGCTCCGATGGGCAGGCGTAGATCGCCTTATCGGTCCCGCCGTGAACGGAGAGATCGGACTGCTGGTCGCCCTGGATGTTCAGTCGCATGACCCGAACGCGACCCGGCACCGGCACTTTAAAGATGGACGTGCGAACGGCTTTCCCTCGCCACTGGATTTCGCGTGGCAGACCCACGTTGACGGAGAGTACGTTCATTGGCGCGGTCTGATTCAAAAGAAAAACGGCGCCACGAGGGCGCCGTTTCCTTGCGGGACTCTGAACCCGATTTCTAGTCGGTGATGTAGTCGGTGATGGGGGTCCACTTGCCGTTGATGATCTGCGACAGGCGCGAGCGGTTGGAGCCGAGATGCTTGGTCTTGGTGAAGCTCATGGAGTCGGCGCCGAACATGTCGCGCGGCGAGGTGAACTTGTCCAGGGTGTTGATGAAGTTGTCCGTGGTCAGGTTCGGGCCGGTCTTGTTTGCGATCTGGATGAAAAGTTCGATCACCTGGTAGCCGTACACCGAGAACACCGCCGGGTCTTCCTTGTACTTGTCCTTGTAGCGCTGCGCCCAGCCGCGCACGTTGGTGGAGGCGTCGTCCAGGTACGGCATGTTGACGGTGTTGACCGCGTAGAAGCCGTTCATGGCCGGGCCGCCGAGCTTGTGGATCAGTTCGGTGTAGGCCGCCGAGGAGCCCATGAAATCCACGCCCCAGCCAAGCTTGCGCGCGGTGCCGATGGCGCCGAGCGTCTCGCGGATGATGGTGCCCAGAACCACGAAATCGCAGCCGGCGTCCTTCATCTTCGCGATCTGCGAGGAGTAGTCGGTCGCGCCACGCTTATAGGTGGTTTTCTCAGCGAGCACCATGTTGACGTCCTTCAGGCCGGCCTCGGCACCGCGCATCACTTCCAGGCCAAAGTCGTCGTCCTGGTACATGGTGCAGACTTTCTTGAAGCCCTTGAGCTTGACCAGGTGCTTCACGCCCGACCTCACGCCATCGAAGTAGGTGGCGGCGAAGGAGTACTTGAGCTTGTGCAGGGGCTCGTACATTTCGCGCGCGGCAGTGAGCGGGAAGAGGTGGGGGATGTTCTTGTCGAACAGGATCGGCATTGAGGGCAGCGCTGCCGGCGTGCCGATGGTGCCGATCATGGCGAAGATTTTGTCCTTCTGGACCAGCTTCTGGGTCGCGAGCACGGCCTTTTTCGGGTCGTAGCCGTGGTCTTCGACCACCAGCTTCAGCTTGCGCCCGTTGATGCCGCCGTCGGCGTTGATCTCGTCGACGCGCATGTTCATGCCAGCGATGAGTTGCTTGGAGAACGCGACGATCGGGCCGGAAAGGTCCTGCATCGTGCCGATGACGATTTCGTTCTTGGACACGCCCTGGGTCTGCGCGAAGGCCGAGCCCGCGAAGAGCAGCGCGATCAATCCTGGTATCAACTTCATGGTATTTCCTCCTCCAGCTCGTTTATGAAATATCCCTCTGTCCGACACTCTATCATTCCGGCAGCCGCGCTCCCCTGCTGGCGGCCTGGGCCCGGACCGGATTCGCGAAACCGGCCTCCAGCGCCTTGGCCGGATGGCTGGCGGTGAGCTGCCCCATGAACGGCGGATAGATCGAGTAGCCCAGCATTTCCTGCAGCCGCGGCGGCATCTGGCGCGCCACCTCAGGCGGCACGCCGAGCATGAAGTTTTCCTGCTGCCGCGCCCAGGGCTGGCAGTACTGATTGGAGAAAGCCAGGCGCGGCGCGGCCGAACGGTTCGCCCCGCCGCGGTGCACGAAGGTGCCGGAGAACACGACGCAGGCGCCGGCGGGCATGGCAACCGTCATGGGATTGGCGACAGCGGCCCGGGCGCACCAGTCGTCGCCCCAGAGATGGCTGCCGGGAAGGATCTCGGTGCCGCCGTTCTCCGCGGTGAAAGCATCCACCGCAGCGATGGTCGAAATCGAGATCATCGGCCGGGGCCGCGGCACCGTGTAGAAAGTGTCGTCGTGGTGGAAGTCCTGCGGCTGCTCTCCGGGCCGGATGCAGATGGCCTGGCTTGCAGTCAGCAGGCAGTTCGGCAGCAGGAAACGGTCGCACAGGGCCAGCACCCGCGCATCCAGCGCGATGTCCCAGAACACCTTGCCGCGCGCGACCAGTGTATAGACGCGCTCGGTGCTGTGTCCCTCGAAGGGATTGCGGCCGGTGTGCGACCCCAGGTAGAAGCCGAGCACGCGCCGTACTTCCGCAAGGCGTGCGGCGTCCATGAAATCCGGAATGATGGTGTAGCCGTCTTTCTCGATGGCGCCGGCATGCGCCTCGAGGTCGAATTTCACGCAGCCTCTCTCACATACATGGACTCGATCAGGGATTTGTACTTGTCGTTCACGAGCTTGCGCTTGAGTTTCATGGTCGGCGTGAGCTCTTCATCCTCGGCCGTGAGCTTCTGCTCGATCAAGCGGAATTTCTTCACCTGCTCGACTCTCGCGAAGGCCTTGTTGACCCTGTCGATCTCGGACTGGATCAGTTCCTGGATTTCCGGCCGCCGGCACAGGCTCATGTAGTTGGAGAACGGGATCGCGTTGTCCTGCGCGAATTTCTCCACGTTCTCGTGGTCGATCATGATGAGCGAGGTGAGGTAGGGCCGCTTTTCCCCGATCACCACCGCATCGGTGATGTAAGGCGAGAACTTGAGCTGGTTCTCGAATTCGGAGGGCGTGATGTTCTTGCCGCCCGCGGTGATGATGATGTCCTTCATGCGGTCGGTGATGTAGAAATAGCCCTCGGCGTCCACCTTGCCCACGTCCCCCGTGTGCAGCCAGCCGTCCTTGAGGGTTTCGGCAGTCTTCTCGGGCTGGTTCAGATAGCCCATGAAGACGGTCGGCCCGCGCACCAGCAGTTCGCCCTCGGGCGAGATTCTGACCTCGGCGTGCGACATCTTCGGCCCGATCGAACCGGGCTTGACCGCACCGCCGATGTTTGAAGTCACGGCACCACAGGATTCGGTCTGCCCCCAGACTTCGACCATCTCCAGGCCCAGCGCCATATACCAGCGCACCAGGTCTGGCGATATCGGCGCCGCGCCAGTGACCAGGAACTTGGCGCGGTGCACGCCGATCACCTTGCGCACATTGTTCAGCACCAGGAGCCGCGCGAGCCAGAACAGGGCCGAGAGGCTTGCGGGCACGGACTTGCGCTCCTCGCGCAACCTGGCCTGCCGGTAACCGATGCCGATCGCGACCTTGTAGGCCCACTGCTGGAGCGGGCCGGCTTCCTTCAAGCGGATCAGCACGCCGGAATAAAACTTCTCCCAGACGCGCGGCACGGCGGTGAAGATGGTGGGCGAGATCTCGCGCACGTTCTCCGGCACCGTGTCCGGGTTCTCGACGAAATTGAGCACGGCGCCGGAGAGGATGGCGTGGTATTCGCCACCCAGGCGCTCCGCGATATGGCACAGCGGCAGGAACGCCATGCGCTCGTCGTTTTCGCCCTGTGGAAACGCCGCCTGGTAGCCTTCGCAGGTCAGCACGATGTTCTGGTGCGAAATCATCGCGCCCTTCGGCTTGCCGGTGGTGCCGGAGGTATAGACCAGGATCGCGAGGTCTTCAGGTTTGCGCAGGCCGATGCGCCGCTCCCATTCCCCCGGATGCGCGGCGTCGTACTCGCGCCCGAGCGAGCGCAGCGTCTCCAGGCTGATCACCTGCGGATCGTTCAGGTCGTGCAGGCCTTCCATGTCGAAGACCACCGCCTTGCGCAGCCCCGGCACGCGATCGCGGACTTCCAGCAGCTTGTCCAGTTGCTCCTCGTCCTCGATGAAGGCGTACACCGAGCCTGAGTCGGTGAGCAGGTACTCGACCTGCGAGGCCGCATCGGTCGGGTAAATGCCATTGACCACGCCCGCGGCGCCAAGCGCGCCCAGGTCGGCGCACACCCATTCCTTGTTGGTGTTGGAGAGGATGGAGACCACCTCGCCGGGCTGGTAGCCGAGCGACGCGAGGCCCATGCCGATTTCGCGCGCGCTGCGGCCCAGCTCGTCCCAGGTCACGCTCTGCCAGATGCCGAAATTTTTCTGGCGGAAGATGGTTTTCGGGCGGCGCGTTTTCACGCCATGCCAGAACATCTTCGGGACAGTGTCGAATTGGTTCGCGCTCGCGCTCATCTCCATTGCTTTTTCTTTTTCCATCTGCGCTGCCCCCTCACTCCTTGCGCCTTCATGCCGAGATAGAACTCCTGCACGTCTTCCTTCTCCAGCAGGCGCTTGCAGCTGTCTTCCATCACGATGCGGCCGACTTCGAGCACGTAGCCGTAGTCGGCGACTTCGAGCGCCATATTGGCATTCTGCTCCACCAGCAGGATGGTGGTGCCCTTTTCACGGTTGATGCGCGTGATGATGCGGAAGATCTCCTGCGTCAACAGAGGCGAGAGGCCGAGGCTGGGCTCGTCCATCAGCATCAGCGTGGGCCGCGACAGGAGCGCTCGGCTGATCGCGAGCATCTGCTGCTGCCCGCCAGAGAGCAGCCCCGCTTCCTGCTTCGCGCGCTCCCTCAGGATCGGGAAGTAGCCGTAGACCATCTCGATGTCCTGCGCGATGCCCTCGGCGTCGTTACGCGTGTAGGCGCCCATGCGCAGGTTCTCCTCCACCGACAGCAGCGCGAACACCTCGCGCCCCTCGGGCACATGGCTGATGCCACGGCGCACGATCCAGGCCGGGTCGCGGCTCTGGATCTCCTCGCCCTGGAAGCGGATCTGGCCCTTGCCCGGATCGATGATCCCCGAGATGGTCTTCAGGATGGTGGACTTGCCCGCGCCGTTGGCGCCGAGCACGGTGACGATCTTGCCCTTCGGAACGGCAAGGGTTACGCCCCGCAATGCCTGTACCGGGCCGTAGCTAGCTTCGATGTTCGCCAGCTCGAGGATGCTGTCCGCATTCATCGGCTTGCCCCGAAAAACAGGGACAGTCCACGTTTTCCACGCTTTCGCTTGCCGAAAACGTGGACTGTCCCTGTTTTTCTCATGCCGCTTTTCCGAGGTAGGCCTCGATGACAGCCGGATGCGCCTGCACCTCGGCCGGCGTGCCTTCGGCGATTGCCGCGCCCAGATTCAGCGCCAGCACTCTGTCTGAAACGCGCGATACCAGGTTCATGTCGTGCTCGACCATCAGCACCGTGACTCCGAGGTGGCGCTTGATGTCTTCGATCCAGAACGCCATGTCGTCGGTTTCCTCCGGATTGAGGCCCGAGGAGGGTTCGTCCAGCAGCAGGAGTTTCGGTTCGGTGGCGAGCGCGCGACCGAGTTCCACCACCTTGCGTATGCCATAGGGCAGGCCGGCGACCAGGCTGTCGCGCACCTTCGCGAGATCCAGGAAGTCGATCACCTTCTCCACCGCCTCGCGCTGCGCGAGTTCGGCCTTGCGCACCGACGGCGTGAACAGCAGCTCCTGCCAGAACGAGGTCTTGCGGTGGCGGTGGCGGCCGATGAGCAGGTTCTGGAGCACGGTCGCGTGCTCGAACAGTTCGATGTTCTGGAACGTGCGCGCGATGCCCAGGTCCGCCACCTGGTGCGGCGAGAAACTGGTGAGATCCCGGCCCTCGAAGAATATCTTTCCCGAGGTCGCCGGATAGAGCAGCCCGATGAGATTGAAAATGGTCGTCTTGCCCGCGCCGTTCGGCCCGATGATGGTGTAGCACTCGCCGCGCTTCACTTCGAAGCTGACCTTGTCCACGGCGACCACGCCGCCGAAACGGATGCCGAGATTTTCGACCTTGAAGAAGTTCATCTGAGTCGTTCCGATTTCATGTAGCTCTTCTGGCGGCGGAACATGCCGCGGCGGTAGAAGGGAAAGAGCTCGAACCAGGTGCGCACCTTGAGCCAGCGCCCATAGAGGCCGAAGGGCTCGAAGATGATGAACAGGATCAGCACCAGCCCGAACACCGTCGCTTGAAGGCCGGAGCCCGCCACATTTGAAGGCAGGTAGTCCTTGGCGAGCGAGATCAGTTGCGGCAGCACGATCACGAACGCCGCGCCCAGCACCGCGCCGTGGATGAAGCCCACGCCGCCCAGGATCACGATGGTGATCAGCTCGATGGATTGCAGCAGCGTGAACTGCTCGGGCGAGATGAATGTCACCTTGTGCGCATAGAGCGCGCCGCCGACGCCGGTGAGCGCCGCGGAGATGGCGAACGACAGGGTTTTGTAGGTGGCGAGGTTGACGCCCATGCAGCTGGCCGAGATCTCCGAATCGCGGATCGCGACGAAGGCGCGGCCGGTGGGCGAGCGCAGCAGGTTCAGCAGCCCGAGAGTCGCCAGCACCGTGAGCCCGAGGCACAGGTAGTAGAAGCTCGTGTCGCCGTCCAGCTTCAGGCCGAAGAATTCGATGGGCTTCAAGTGCAGGCCCGAGTTGCCGCCGGTCAGTCCCTCCCAGCGGGCGATAACTTCCTCGACGATCACGTTGAAGGCCAGCGTCGCGATCGCGAGATAGATGCCCTTCAGGCGCAGCGCCGGCAAGCCGAGCACCCAGCCAAAGGCCCCCGAGAGCAGGGCCGCAGTCGGCAGCGAAATGAAGAAGGGCACGCCCTTCGCCTGCAGCAGCGCCTCGGTATAGGCGCCCACCGCGAGGAAGGCGGCGTGACCGAGCGAGATCTGCCCTGTGAAACCCACCAGCAGCATCATGCCCAGGCCGACGATGGAATAGATGCAGATGAAATGCAGCTGCGACATGACGTACTCGCCCACCAGGTGGGGCGCGGCGAGCAATACGATCATAAGCAGGCCGTACCAGAACACCTGCCCGCCGTGCTTGAACAGCATCAGGTCCTGCACGTAGTCGGTCTTGAAGAGGAAGCGCATTCGGGATCGCCTTTGGCTCTGCCTAGACCTTCTTCTTCGCGGTTTCGCCGAAAATGCCGGAGGGCTTGATCATCAGCACGGCGAGCACGACCACGTACGCGGCCACGTCCTTGAAACCCTCGGGCAGGTAGCGGCCGGAGAACGCCTCGACCACGCCGATGATCAGGCCGCCCACGATGGCGCCAGGCACGCTGCCGAATCCGCCCACCACCGCCGCGGGAAAGGCTTTCAGGCCGATGAAGCCCATGTTGGAGTGCACGAAGGTCACCGGCGCGAGCAGGATGCCGGCAAACGCGGCGACGCCGGCGGACAGGCCCCAGATCATCATGTTCACGCGCCGCACCGGGATGCCCATATAGGCGGCGGCCAGCTGGTTCTGGGAGGTGGCCTGCATCGCCACGCCCAGCTTGGAAAAGCGGAAGAATACGTAGAGCACGGCGACCAGCGCCGCGGTCATGCCGATCACCGCCACCTGCTGGACCGCGAATATCACTTCGCCGACCTTGAACGTGCCGTCGGAAAACGGCGTCGGAAAGGTATAGGTGTCGGTGCCCCAGCCCGGGATCATGGTGACGATGCCGCGCAACGTAAAGCCGACGCCGATGGTGATCATCACCACGGTAAAGGCCGGCTGGCCGAGCACCGGGCGCAGCACCAGGCGCTCGATCAGCATGCCGACCACCGCCATCGCGGCGACCGCGAACACGATCGTGGCCCAGTAGGGCCAGCCGAGTATCACGCTGCTGGTGAGCGCGAAAAAACCGCCCAGCATCATCAGGTCGCCCTGCGCGAAATTGACCGTCTCGGTGGCCTTGTAGATCAGCACGAAGCCGAGCGCGACCAGCGCGTAGACGCAGCCCTGCGCGACGCCCGCAAGCAGCAATTGCAGAACCTGATTCAACCAACCTCCTCCCGGAATGAATTTTAGCTAGACTTCGCTCGCCATGAAAACAATTCGCGTCGGCGCCGGGCTTGGCTTCTACGGGGACTCCTGGCGCCCCGTGCGCGCCTCCATCGAGCGCGGCGGCGTGCAGTACATTGCTTCGGACCATCTTTCGGAGCTGACGCTCGCGATCCTGCAGAAAGACCGGCAGAAGGATCCGTCAGCGGGCTACGCGCGCGACGCGGTGCCGATGCTGACCGAACTGTGGCCGCTGGCAGCGAAGCACGGCGTCAAATTCGTGCTCAATGCGGGCGGCCTGAACCCGCAAGGCGCGCGCGAAGCCATCGCGCGCGCATTCAAGGACAAAGGCTGGAAGGCGACCATCGCCACCGTCAGCGGCGATTCGGTGCTGGAGCGCATCGACGAGCTGCGCGCGGCAGGCGAGCCGCTCGCGCACATGGACACCGGCGCCGGCATCGCGGACGTGCGCGACCGGATGCTGTTTGCCAACGCCTACCTGGGCGCGCAACCGATCGCAGAGGCCCTGGCGTGCGGCGCCGACATCGTCCTCACGGGAAGAGTCGCCGATGCCGCGCTTACGCTCGGCCCCCTCGCACACGAATTTGGCTGGCGCTGGGACGACTGGAACCGGATGGCCGCCGGCCTGACCCTGGGCCATCTGCTGGAATGCTCCGGACAAGGCTCGGGCGGCAACTTCGGCTCGGCCGGGGAATGGGCCAAGGTGCCCGACTACGCGCATCTTGGCTATCCGATCGCCGAAGTGTCCGAAGACGGCAGCGCCCTGTTCACGAAACCCCCCGGGACCGGCGGCCGCGTTTCCTTCGACACCATCCGCCAGCAGCTGCTCTACGAAGTGCACGACCCGCACGCCTATGTCTCGCCCGACGTGGTGCTCGACATGGGAACCCTGCGCTTCGACGACGAGGGCAACGACCGGGTGCGCGTCTCCGGCGCGAGCGGCGCGGCGCGGCCGGCGAAACTCAAAATCGTCGCGGGCTACCAGGATGGCTGGATGGGCAGCGGGATGATCGGTTTCGCCTGGCCCGAGGCCTACGCCAAGTGCGAGAAAAGCGCGCAGATCATCCAGACGCTCGTGGCGGAGCGCGGCTGGAAGGTGGAGGACACGAACATCGAGTACATCGGCTACAACTCGCTGCTGGGCGCGAATGCCGATCCGACCTACCGGGATCAACTGAACGAGTGTTTCCTGCGCATGACCATCCGCACCAGGGACAAGCGCGCGGCGGATGGCTTCGGCAGACTCTTCCCCTGGCTGGGCCTTTCGGGCCCGCCGTACGTCGGCAGCATGAAGGGCATTCAACCGGCGAAGGAATTGCTGGGCATCTGGCCCACCCTGGCTGCCAGGGAACTGGTGGAAAAGAACGTGAAAATAGAAATCCAGAAAATCTGATGCGGGTTCCACTCTGGAAGATCGCCCATGCGCGGTCTGGCGACAAGGCCGACCGCGCCGATATCGGCCTCTTCGCCTTCGACGCGCCGACCTATGCGGTGCTCAAGCGCGAAGTAACGAAGGAGCGCCTGGCGAAACATTTCGCCGCGATGATCGACGGCCCGGTGCAGCTCTGGCCGCTGGACAACATCCTCGCGCTGAAAATCGTATTGAATGCCGCGCTGCAGGGCGGCGCAGCGCGCAGCTTGCGCATGGACAACCTGGGCAAGAACGTCGCCGCGCAGCTCCTGCGCATGGAGATCGAAGCGCCGGAAGATCTGCCCAGATTACGTGCAAAATAATTGCCATGAAACTCGCCACCCTGAAAGACGGTACCCGCGACGGCACGCTGCTGGTCGTATCCAGAGACCTGAAGCGCGCGCTGAAGGCCGATCACATTGCGCCGACGCTGCAGGCGGCCCTCGACGACTGGAACTATGTTTTTCCTTTTTTGTCAGATATTTCAAATACGCTGGAAATGAAACAATCGGCACAGGCGTTCGACCTCGATCCGCGGCAGCTGATGGCGCCCCTGCCGCGCGCCCACCAGTTCGCCGACGGCTCCGCGTACCTCATTCATGCTGAACTCATCATGCGCTCGCAAAAGCGCGAACTGCCGGAGAACATGAAGAAGGAGCCGCTCATGTACCAGGGCTGCTCGGATCCCCTGCTCGGCCCCTGCGACGACATCGCGGCCGGATCCGAGGATCAGGGCATCGACCTGGAGATGGAACTGGGCGTCATCACCGGCGACGTGCCAATGGGCGTGGACAAGGAGAAGGCCGGCGAGCAGATCCGCCTGCTGGTGCTGCTGAACGACGTCAGCCTGCGCGCGCTGGTTCCCGCCGACCTCGCCAGGGGCTTTGGCTTCTTCCACTCCAAGCCGCCATCTTCGTTCGCGCCGGTAGCGGTGACGCCGGACGAACTGGGCGACGCCTGGGACGGCCGGCGCGCGCACGGTACGGTGCGCGCCTGGGTGAATGGAGAACTTCTGGGCGAACCCGACGCCGGTAGCGACATGCAGTTCGATTTCCCGCGGCTGGTCGCGCACGCCGCGAAAACGCGGCCGCTTTCGGCCGGCGCCATCGTCGGCTCGGGCACGGTGTCGAACCGCGACCGCAAGAAAGGCGCGGGCTGCCTTTTCGAGCGCCGCGCCGAAGAGATCCTCAAAGGCGGCAAGGCGGCGACGCCATTCCTGAAATTCGGCGATCGCGTGCGTATCGAGATGCTGGGTCCCGACGGTCAATCGGTGTTCGGCGCGATCGACCAGGCTGTAACGCAGGCAACATAAAACAGGTGAACAGAGATCGCCTCTACTACGCCGCGCCGGCGGCGATTTGCGCGGCACTGCTCGGCTACGGCTACTACCTGCAATATTTCGACAGCCAGGACCCCTGCCCTCTCTGCCTCGTGCAGCGCGCCTTTTACTACGGCGTCCTGCTGGTGTTCGCGATTGCAGCAATGCATTTCCCGCGCAGGACCGGAAAATCTCTCTACTGCGCCGCCGCAACGATTCTCGCCCTCGGTGGTTTCGGCGTCGCGGCGCGCCAGGTGTGGCTGCAACATCTGCCGGCGGATCAAGTCCCCGCGTGCGGACCGGACCTGTTCTTCATGATGGAGAACTTTCCGCTCGGCCGCACGCTCGAGAAGTTGTTCATGGGCTCGGGCCAGTGCGCGGAGGTAACGTGGCGCTTCCTCGGCCTCTCCATAGCCGAGTGGTCGCTCGCCTGGTTCGCCGCCCTGGCGCTCTACGCGCTCTGGCTGGCTTTCAAGGGGTCTCGTTGACGGATCGAGGCGACAAGCCGCTTGCGGGTGCGCTTTTCTTCGGCACGTTTGCGATCGTGTTCCTGGGCGGTGCCTGCCTGATGTGGCCGCCGGATTTCTTCAGCACGCCGTTTGCCGAGATGACGTCCGGCATGCTGCTTCGAGCCGCCGCCACTCCGGTGCTGGCGTTAGTCGGTCTTGAATTCCTCGGCGGCTTCGCGATCGTCACGCAGTCGGACCCGTGACGGGGAATCAACGCGTCGAGACTGCTCCCGGAGTACCGCCGTCATACGTAGTGAAGACCGTGCGCAGCGCCTTGATTTCCGGCAGCACGTAGATGATGGCCCTGGTCCCGAGGACGGCCGGGCGCACCACGTTCTCGAAAAACTTCTTCGGCACATTGATGCAGCCGAAGGAAATACGGTTGTCCAGCGGCGTCGGGGTGGCCAGCCGCTGCACGCGGTGCTCCTTGGTGCCCGCGATCACGCGATGTATCGACACCGCGCCTTCGTAGTCCACCCAGAGCACGTCTTCGCCGCGCGCATTGTCCCCCAACTGGCCCACGAAGCGGCCGGCAGGCGTCGTTTTCTCCTCCGGACGAATCGCCGACAGCGCACGGTCGCCGATGCCTGGAACGGACTCGTCGCCCCGCGCCTCGCCAAGTAGCGCCGGCGCGGCGCCGCGCAGCTGCCCGTTCGCGTGGAACACGAATATCCTGGCATCTTTCTTGTCGACGATCACGAAGGACAGGCTGCGATTGTCGCCTGCATGGTTGTCGCCGGCACGCACGACCCAGTCCGCCACGTTGCGGGCGTCGTCAGACGCGCGCTCCCGTTCGAACGCGGCCTTTTTGACGGGCGTCGCAGCGTCATCCGCCGCGCTCGCTTGCTGAGTTGCAAGGCAGGCGGCCAGCAGGGCAAAGCAAATTCCTGTCCTCATGACTCCCCAAATCGTAGCCACGCTCCATGCGAGCCGCCGAAGTATAGAGAGTTTCAGGACCACAAATCCTTATGTGTCCAAGCGCACATTGGAGCGCCTGCCGTCAGCGCGCTACGGCTCGTGCAATCGCGGCGATGACTCCGGGTTGTTCGCCGATGGGCGGCTCGACGGCAATCTCAAGATCGGAAAAGCTCTGGCGAATGGTCGCCACCAGCTTCGGCAGGTCCTCCTTCAGGTGTCCGCCCATGCCGAGGAACACGGGCACGACCCTCAAGGACCGCACGCCTTCGGCGTGCAGCGACGCGGCGCAGGCCGGCAGCGAAGGCTGCATCAGCTCCAGGAAGGCGAGCACGATGCGCTCGCCGGGCAGCAATTCGCCCAGTTCGGTTACGAGCTGCTGGAACGGCCGCGCCCACTGCGGGTCGCGCGCGCCGTGGGCGAAGAGAATAAGTGCTGGCTTGGCCATGAAGCGATTATCTGCGACACGGCAACATCCCGATAGACCTCGCCCATCAATATCGCCGCCGGCCCGTTGCCGCAGCGGGCTACGAGCGCAGGCAATTGCTCCAGGGTGCCGGAAAGTTTGCGCACGCCGGGCAGCGATGCATGCTCGACGACCGCAACCGGCGTCGCCGGCGGCTTTCCTGCGCCGATCAGCGCCTGCGCGATGACTTCGGCCTCGCCGGCGCCCATGTAGATCACGACCGTATCGGCGGCCAGCGCCACCTTCACCCATTCGTTGGCGCGCTCGCCGGCCGCTGCGCGCGTGGTAAGGAAGGCGACGGATCGCGCCAGGCCTCTCGCGGTAAGCGAGACGCCCAGGTCGGCGCTGGCCGCGAACGCTGCGGTGACACCGGGGACAATCTCGAAATTAATATTTTTGCTCTTCAGATATGAAAGCTCTTCATGGGCCCGGCCAAAAAGCATGGGATCCCCGCCCTTCAGCCGCACCACCGCCTGGAATTCGCGCGCGGCATCCACGAGGCGTTTGTTGATGAAATTCTGCGCTGTCGAATGCCGGCCCGAGCGCTTGCCGACCTCGACCAATTTGGCCTTCGAAGCCAGCGCCAGGATTCCCGGCGGCACCAGCGCATCGTGAAACACGATGTCGGCACGCTCAAGCAGGCACGCGGCGCGCAGCGTGAGCAGATCCGTCGCTCCAGGTCCCGCGCCAACGAGGTAAACGGTCCCGGTCACTCGATCATCCCGGCAGCCACCGGCCAGCAGGTCGCGTGCCGGGGTTTCCCTGCTCATTGCGCGGCGCGCCGGCGGAACAGCGGCGCGGGCTGGGCGGCGGTGGCCTGGTACTGCTCCGTGAAGTCGCCGAAGGCCTTGAGCGCCTCCAGCGGATTCTCGCCCTCGCGCAGCTGGAAGGCGTCGAAACCGCATTGCGCCATCGCCTGCAGATGGTCGCGCGCCACTTCGCCCACCGCGCGCAGCTCGCCCTTGTAGCCATAGCGCTCGCGCAGCAGCCGTCCGATGGAGTAACCGCGCCCGTCGCTGAACTTGGGAAAGTTGACGGCGATCACGCCCGCGATGCCGACTGCCGCGGCGACTAGGGCCGGATCGTCGGCCGGCTCCAGCACCAGGTCAGGCGGCGACAGCTGCGAGACGATCTGTCGATTTTTGATCAGGATTGCCATAGACGCCGGTTTTGAAAGGTTCGATGCCGATGCGGTGCACCACGTCGACGAAGCGCTCCGCGTCGCTGTCGCGCCGCTCGAGGTAGGTGTCGATCAGGCGTTCGACGACGTCGGGAATGTCGGCGCGCGCGAAGGACGGCCCGATGATCTTGCCGATCTTCCCCTGCTGCGCGCCGCCGATGGTGATCTGGTACCACTCCTCGCCGTTCTTATCCACGCCGAGGATGCCGATATGGCCGACGTGGTGGTGGCCACAGGCATTGATGCACCCCGAGATGTTCAGATCCAGCTCACCGATGTCGTGCAGGAAATCGAGATCGTCGAAGCGGCGCTGGATCGCCTCGGCCACCGGAATCGACTTGGCATTCGCGAGCGAGCAGAAATCGCCGCCCGGGCAGGCGATGATGTTGGTCAGCAGCCCGATGTTGGGCGTGGCGAGACCCAGCTCGCGCAGCGCCTGCCACAGGCCATGCAGCTCGGCCTGCCGCACATCGGCGAACACCAGGTTCTGCTCGTGCGTGACGCGCAGCTCGCCGTACGAGTAGTGGTCGGCAAGGTCGGCGATGCGCTCCATCTGGTCGGAGGTCACGTCGCCCGGCGGCACGCCTGTCTTCTTGAGCGACACGGTGACAGCGGAGTAGCCCGGCTGCTGGTGTCGATGGACGTTGCGCCTCATCCAGGCCGCAAACGGCGTCGTTGCGGCGGGATACCGCACGTCCACCAGCTTGTCATACTGCGGCCGCGTGAAGCGGCCTTCCATGCGGCGGAGTTCCGCCCAGGTGACCGTGGCCGGGCCGTCCTTGAGCTGCGCCCATTCCGCATTCACTTCCTCGCGGAATTTTTCGATCCCCCTCTCCTTCACGAGGATTTTGATGCGTGCCTTGTGGATATTGTCGCGCCGGCCGTGACGGTTGTAGACCCTGAGGATGGCGTCAAGGTAGGTAAGGATGTGCCGCGACGGCAGGAACGCATTGATCACGTGGCCGACGATCGGCGTGCGCCCCAGCCCGCCGCCGACGATGACGCGGAATCCAGTCTCGCCCGCCTCGCCCACCAGGGCGTGCAGCCCGATGTCATGCACGTAGGTGGCGGCCCGGTCCGCGGCGGCGCCGTTGACCGCGATCTTGAACTTGCGCGGCAGGTAGTTGAATTCCGGGTGGAACGTGGACCACTGGCGGATCAGCTCGCACCAGACGAAGGAGTCCACGATCTCGTCGTGCGCCACGCCGGCAAAATGATCGGTCGTGATGTTGCGCACGCAGTTGCCGGAGGTCTGGATGGCGTGCATCTGGACCGTGGCGAGCTCGGCAAGGATCTCCGGCACGTCCTCGATCTTCGGCCAGTTGAGCTGCAAATTCTGACGCGTACTGAAGTGCCCGTAGCCGCGGTCGTACTTGCGAGCTATTTCGGCCAATTTTCTTAGTTGTTTTGAATTCAAAAGACCATAAGGAATCGCGATGCGCAGCATCGGCGCATAGCGCTGCACGTAGAGCCCGTTTCGCAGCCGTAGCGCGCGGAAGTCGTCCTCGGCCAGCTCGCCGGCGAGGAAGCGCCGCGTCTGGTCGCGGAACTGGGCCACGCGCTCGTCAACCAGCCGCTGGTCGATGTCGTCGTAGATGTACATTTACGCTGCTGTCCATGGAGCGCGATGCTACGATTGCTCTTTATTCAGACAAAATACCTTTTTATTAATTCCATATTCCTTTTGGGAATTAAAGAAAAGGAACCATGAACATGCGCCGTTACCGCAACCTCCTCGTCCTTTTCTGCCTGCTGCCGGCCGTCGTCAAGCAGATCGGCGCGACGATAGACTGACAAAATAGTTCGTAGGCTTGAGTTCGTCCTCGTTGTGCGCGAGGAGCCGCTGCCAGTGCAGGCCGGCGTCGGCGAGGAACAGGTCGCGCGCGACGCCGTGCGCGAGGCGCAGCGCGCCGGCCTCCAGACCGGGAATGTCGCCGGCAAGCGCGCCATGGCTCATGGTCGCGCCCCAGTTGAACAGGTGCACGCGCTCAAGACCGGCCGCCTTGCCTTGCAGCTGGAAGGCGTCGCCCAGATACGGGAACCGGGTTTCTTCCGGAAATTTTTCCGCTTCGCCCTGCGGCGCGTGCGAGCGCCAGGTTTCAATCGCATCGCGGAACGAGGCGATCTCGGGTCGGTCGACGAGATTGACGTCGAAGCCGGTGCACACGATCACCGCATCGAAATTGTAGTTGCCCTTCGAGGTCGCGACTTCCGGCCCCGGAAGAATGTCCTCCCATCCTTCGGCAAACCGCAGCGAGAAGCCCTTGTGCTTTTCGCAGCGCAGAACGCTCTCGTAGGGCGGCGGCACCTGCTCGCTGAAGATATAGCTGTAAAAGCGCCAGCGCTGCGCGTCGTCCAGCGAGGCGTAGCCGAGCTGGAAGCCGGGGAAGGCGGTCCACTTCGACTTGTTCACCTGCGGCAGGATTGGACGGCGCGCGAACATCGCCACTTCCTGCGCGCCGGCCTCGAGCGCCTCGCCCGCGTTGTCGAATGCCGAGGACCCCGCGCCCAGGATGGCGATGCGCTTGCCGGCCAATTGCGCGAAATCGATGTCATCCGAGGAATGGAAAACGCCCTTGCCGCGCCGGTCGGGATCGAAGGTACGGAACTGCGGCCAGCGCGGAGCGCCGCTGCCTTCGCGCCCGAGGGCAAGGATCACTTTCCTTGCATGGATTGTGGCTGTCTTTGTCTTTACCTCCACGCATCCTTCCTTCAAATTCAAGGCAACAACTTCTACGCCGTTCTCAATAGGGAGTTGGGCGGTATCCCGGACCCACAGCAGATAGGCAGCCCAATCGAGGCGCGCGATCTTGTGCAGCCCATTCCAGTGCGCCTCGCCGTACTTCGCCTCGTGCCAGGCCCGATAGGTAAGCGACGGCACGCCCAGGTCCGGGCCGGTCAGGTGCTTGGGCGAGCGCAGCGTTTCCATGCGCGCGAACGTCGCCCAGGGCCCTTCGTGTCCGTAAGACGCGCGATCCACGCAGCGCAGGTTGCGCACGCCCTCGCGCAGCAGCGCGAACGCTGCAGTCTGGCCGCACATGCCTCCGCCGACGACGAGCGCGTCCAGCATCGGCCGGCCATCGGGGCCGTCCGTGGGCGGCACCCAGTTGGCGGGCGGAAAATTCAGGCGCGCGAGGTCTTCGCGCGCACGTTTGGTGAGTGAATCCATTAGAGTTGCAATTCTATGGTCGAAGTTTCCTGTTTCTACAGCCTGTCGTCGCCCTGGGCCTATTTTGCCGGCCCGAAGCAGCAGGACGTCGTGCGCCGCCACCACGTAAAGCTGCTGCTGAAGCCCTACGACTTCCAGGAAGTGGCGCTGCGCACTGGCGGCGTGCCCCTGCGCACGCGACCCGAGCCGCGGCGCAGCTATCACGCACTGGAACTTGACCGCTGGCGCAAGCATCTGGGCATGCCGCTGCAATTAGCGCCGAAGTACTACCCCGCCGACGGCAAGCCCGCGGGCTGGAACAAGCCGCCGGGCTGGATGGTGATCGCGGCGCAGGAGCGCGGCCTGGACGCGCAGCGCCTGTCGCACGCCCTGCTGCGCGCATTGTGGGCGGAGGAGCGCGACACCTCGGACCGGAACGTCCGCATCGCCGTGGCGAATGAAAACGACATGCCCGGCGCGGAACTGGCCGCCGCGGAGGAAAGCGCGCCGGTGCAAAAGCTGTACCGCGCCTACAGCGAGGAAGCCGAACGCCTCGGCGTGTTCGGCGCGCCGACCTACGTGCTCGAGGGCGAGCGCTTCTGGGGCCAGGACCGGCTGGATTTTCTCGACCGCACGCTGGACCGGCTGCGAAGCTGATATTCCCGTAGCCCGGTTTTATTCCATCGTTTAGGCTGGAATAGAATAAGGGCCATGAAGCTCCAGCAACTGCGTTACCTGTGCGAAGTGGCGCGCCGCGACCTGAGCGTCTCCGCCGCGGCGCAAGCCCTGTTCACCTCCCAGCCCGGCGTGAGCAAGCAGATCAAGGCACTCGAGGAAGAACTCGGCATCGAGATCTTCGTGCGCAACGGCAAGCGCCTGGTGAGCATCACCGAGCCCGGGCGCGCGGTGATCGCGATCGCCGAACGCATGCTGGCCGACGCGGCCAACCTGAAGCGCGCCGGCGAGGATTTCGCCGGCGAGAAATTCGGCACGCTGACCATCGCCACCACCCATACCCAGGCGCGCTACGCGCTGCCGAAGGCGGTGGCCGCGTTCAAGCGCCGCTACCCGAAAGTGCAGCTCTTCATTCACCAGGGCAATCCGACGCAGATCTGCGAACAGGTGGCGCGCGGCGAGGCGGACCTGTGCGTCGCCACGGAGCACATCGCCGAACACCCCGGCCTCGCGGCGCTGCCCTGCTACCAGTGGAACCGCTGCATCGTGGTACGGGCGAAGCACCCGCTGCTGAAGGTTTCGCCGCTGACGCTGGAAGCGGTCGCGAAGTATCCGATCGTGACCTACGATTTCGCCTACGCCAATCGATCGGTGGTCAACCGCGCCTTCGAGCAGCGCGGTCTCACGCCCCAGGTCGTGCTCACGGCCTTCGATGCCGACGTGATTAAGACCTACGTCGAGCTCGGCCTGGGTGTCGGCATCATGGCATCAATGGCCTTCGACGCGCGGCGCGACCGGGAGCTGCGCTCCATCGACGCCTCGCACCTGTTTGCATCCTCGACCACGCGCCTGGGCATCAAGCGTGGCGCCTACCTGCGCCGCTATGCCTACGACTTCATCGAGTTGTTCGCGCCCAACCTGTCGCGCGATCTGGTGGAGAAAACCGTGATGGAAAAGGAAGGCTCTACTTACGAGCTGTAGCTCAGTGAAAAACGGGGACAGACCACGATTTCCCGATTCTTGGTTCCGGAAAACGTGGTCTGTCCCCGTTTTTCCTACGCGTGCTGGCGGATGAAGTCCCGGACCTTCGGGCAGATGGTCTCGCGCCAGCGGCGGCCGGCGAAGATGCCGTAGTGGCCGGCGCCCGGCGCCACGTAGTGCTCGCGCCGCTCCGCGGGAATGTTGAAGCACAGCAGGTGCGCCGCTTCGGTCTGGCCGTTGCCGGAGATGTCGTCCAGCTCGCCCTCGATGCTGAGGAGCGCCGTGGCGCGGATTTCCTGCGGCCGCACCAGCTGTTCGCGGATGAACATGCGCCCCTTGGGCAGCGCGAAGTCCTGGAACACCGACTTGATCGTGTCGAGGTAGTACTCGGCCGGCAGGTCGAGCACCGCGTTGTATTCGTCGTAGAACTCGCGGTGCCTCTCGGCCGAGCCGTCGTCGCCCGCGAGCAGGTGGTTGAAATAGTCCCAGTGCGCGTTCAGGTGGCGGTCCGGATTCATCGCCACGAATCCCAGGTGCTGCAGGAATCCCGGATAGACGCGCCGCGAGTAGCCCGGATACTTGTCCGGCACGCGCTGGATCACGTTCTGCTCGAACCAGGAGTACGGTTTCTGCGTGGCGAGGTTGTTCACCGCGGTCGGGCTTTTACGGGCATCGATCGGCCCGCCCATCATCACCATGGTCTTCGGAGGATTCGGTATGCCCTCCTGCGCCATCAGGGCCACCGCGCACAACACCGGCACCGTCGGCTGGCAGACGGAAATCACGTTCAGGTTCGGCTGCTGCGCGTCGGTCAGCAGGGTGATGAATTCGCGCACGTAATCGACATAGTCGGCGAGATGAAATGGCCCGGCGCTGAGCGGCACCATCCGCGCGTCGACCCAATCGGTGACCCAGACGTCGTGCTCGGGCAGCAACGAGCGCACGGTGTCGCGCAGCAGGGTGGCGTGGTGGCCCGAGAGCGGCGCCACCAGCAGGACGCGGGGATCGCGGGACTTGGCCGGCCGGCCCTTCGGTCCCTCGATCGCGCGGCGGAAGTGGATCAGCTTGCAGAACGGCTTGTCCAGCTCGGTCACGGTTTCGACGGCGACCGGCGTGCCATCCACCGTCGTATGGTCAATATTCCAGGCCGGTTTCTGGTAGCGCTGGGTGACGCGCAGGAAAAGCTCGCTGGAAGCCGTGATCCGGCGCGCGATCGGAGAGTAGCTGAGCGGGCTGAAAGGATGGCCGAACCAGCCGCGGGCCGCTTCTGCCGCGTACCGCCATGGGCCAAGAAGCTGGTGCTGCGCTTCGAACATGTCGTAGAGCATCTGCCCCCACCTTAGCAGAATTGCGGCGGTGCGGCATAAGGCGGGCCATAGAACGCCCGAATATCGCGGGTATTCTTCCGCAAATGCGACGACTTTTCCAATTCAGCCTGCGTTTTGCCGCCGCCGCGGCGATCCTCTCGGTGCTGCTGCTGGCGGGGTTCTATTTCTTCCTGCGCCAGTCGCTGCCCCAGACAACAGGCGAAATCCGCCTGGCAGGACTGGGCGCGCGAGCCGAAATCCTGCGCGACCGATATGGCATCCCGCACATCTTTGCAAGCAGCCCGGAGGATGCAAGCTTCGCGGTGGGCTTCGTGCACGCCCAGGACCGGCTCTGGCAGATGGAAATGAGCCGCCGCATCGCCGCCGGCCGCTTGTCCGAGATCGTCGGCCCCGGCGGATTGGAGGCCGACCGGTTCCTGCGCACGCTGGGCGTGCGGCGCTCGGCGGAAGCGAACCTGCGCACGCTGGACACCGAAACGCGCAAGCTGCTCGATGCCTATGCCGCCGGCGTGAATGCCTTCCTCGCCACCGACCCGGTGCTGCCGGTGGAATTCTGGCTCACCGGCGCGCGTCCCGAACCCTGGCAGCCCGCCGATTCCGTCTCCTGGATAAAGATGATGGCCTGGGACCTCGGTGGCAACTGGCGCAACGAACTGCTGCGCATGCGCCTCGCGCGGACCTTGCCGCTCGCGCGCATCCACGAACTGCTGCCGCCTTATCCAGGCGATCCGGTGCCGGTGATCGCGGACTTGAAGGAGCTCTACAGCTCGATGGAACGCGACGCGGTGCGCCTGGCGCAATTCGCGCCCGACAATGAAGGCCTGGGTTCAAATAACTGGGTGGTGTCCGGCGAGCGCAGCGAAAGCGGCAAGCCGCTGCTTGCCAACGACCCGCACCTCGGCCTCACGGCGCCGCCCGTGTGGTACTTCGCGCACATCTCGGCTCCTGGCCTGAACGTGATCGGCTCGACCTTGCCGGGCGTGCCCGGCGTGATCCTTGGGCGCAATGACCGCATCGCATGGGGAATGACGAACACCGGCCCCGACGTGCAGGACCTGTTTATCGAGAAACTCGATGCCGCCGGCGGCTACTTCGCGCCCGATGGCCCGAAGGCGTTCCAGGTGGTGGACGAAGTCATCCGCGTGAAGGGCGCCGAGCCCGAGAAGCTGCGCGTG
>JBDTRO010000207.1:0-12666 GCA_039931635.1 Betaproteobacteria bacterium
GTTGCGGGAGCCATTCTCTCAAGTTATGTTTGGTCCTAAGAACCGGGGCAGGTCATCGGCGAGCTGATTCTTGCTGTAGGGCTTGGTGATGTAGCCGTCGGCGCCGAGCGCGAGTCCGTTGCGTATGTCGACCAGCTCGGTCTTCGAAATGCGAATTTGTCGAGATTCTAATTATCCGCTGACGCTGCCTTTCCCCCTATGGCAGCGACCCGGGGTCTCTTAAATCCGTATTTCGATACCGAAGACCAAAAAAGTGTGTATAAATGGCGAGGGTCCGCTACCGGACCCATACCAGGGAGATGGATATGTCCGGCCGAATGGAAAATTGGACAATCGTCGGGAATTTCGATCCGCGCAGCGGTTTAAGTCGCTTTGAGACTCAGTTGTTCGCATCAAACGCTCGCGCTGCTGTTCGTCGGGTCCTATCAGCGCAAATCATTAAGCAAAAACTTGACAACGCGCCAGACGGTTGGCCAAACAAATTCACCCCTAGGGACATAGACAAACTCTTTTCATTTGATCTGCTACCGAACGTTTATTTATGCCATCTCGTGCGCAATGGAAACTACTTGACCCTGTCCGTTCTTCGTACTGAGGAGAATGAAAAATCTAGTCGCCCCGTTCGGGGACGGATGCACTAAAAGACGGGCGTAGTGAACCTTGAACGCGAAGCTTCATCCAGCAATAGCGCCGCTGCCGGCGAGCAGGAATTCGAGCGTGGCGGGGAGCTGCAACATTTGCTGCTCCGCTTCACCCAGGCGCTGATCACGCGATGGCGCAGACGGCGGTGTGCAACCGGCACCACACCGTCGAACAGCAGCTTTGCCGCTGGCGCCTGCTGAGATCGCTTGCGTACGCCTGTGACTTAGGCAGCGACGAATCGCTGGTCTGCGGATATCCCCACTCTAGGCCACTTCCGCAAGCTCGGCCGTCTCGGCTAGTTCTCGAACCTTCCGCGCACGCAGGAGATCACCCGCGCCTTCCACGCCACCATTGGCTCGTCGTCGAGCTGGCCGCCATGGCGTGAAAGCTCCAACTCCCGTTCCCGTTCCCGCTGCGTAGCATGAGCAGGCGACCGCTTCGAGGCCGCGGTGATTCAAGATCGTGATCAAGCCCCGGCTGTATTCGATCAGGTGTAGCCGCCTGAAGGCAGCGGCCGCCCCGGTAACGCCCGTCCTGCGCACGCCGAGCATGCCGGCGAGAAATCTATGTGTTATTTCAAATTCACCAGACCCTACGCGGTCGCGCGTCATCAGGAGCCACTTGGCCAGCCGCGGCCCTACCAGGTGGAAGCGGTTACACGCCGCAGTCTGGGCGACTTGCCCCATCAGTGCGTGGATGTAGCGGTCCACCCCGCGCTGCAAGCGTGGACTGTCCCGCAATGCGCGCAGAAACCGGGCTTTGCTCATCCGCAGGGCGGGACCGCCCCCCTGCACGATTGCGCGGACCGAGGACACGCTGATGTCCAGCGCCAGCGGACTACCGACAACGCCGTCACGCCCCACCATTCCGACCTCGAGCGCGGTGTTGCCGTCCACGATCGTGAGGAGGGACACAAGGCTCGTGCTCGGAAAATATACGTCACGCATGGGCTTGCCCGGCTCGTAGAGCACGTCGCGAAATTTCAGCGTGACGGGCGACAAATCCGGCAGGAGCTTTCGATATTCCTTGCGCGGCAGCGAGGCAAGGAGACGATTGGGGATGGCAGCTATCGATTTGTTCATCCAGCATGGTGCGCGCCAACGAGCAAATCGTATGTTCGGTAGGGCACAGTCCGCGGCTCTAAGGCTCCTGAAAGCCGCTCTCATCGGCCGAAAGGCTAACGCAGGTACCACTTGAGAACGTCGCCAAAAGCAGTCTTTCACGCCGTATTTGCTTTGCTCTCGCGTGGTAACGGCATGCAACGAGTCTCGTCCCGGCGTACGTGGGCTATCGAACAGATTTTGCGCCGCTTTCCGCGAACAATGACCCATGCTTCCACTGACGGCGCAGTGAATTCGCGCCTGGCAGGCAGCTTTACCGAAAGGAGTAATCATGAACATGCAAAGTGCAAGGCCCGGCATGCGCCGCGACGCGGCATGGACGATCATCAGCGTGGCGCTCCTGCTTTGCCCGGCGGTCGCGTTGGCGCAGTTCCCCAAAGGTTCCTTCACGGCCAGCTCCATGGCCAATCGCCCCGTTCCCAAGCCGGTCTGCGTATACAAGGGGGTAATGAGCGATGCGGAGATCGAGCAGTGCACGGGGTTTCGGGTTCGGTACGACTACCGCGTCCGTTAGGGTAACCATTGCGCGTGAGTTAGCTGTGCGGTACCAATAAACAGGGCCCGCATAAGCAATACTGCAGTACTCAGAACGGTTCAATCACGCGGGTCAGGACCGGCGGCGCATCCACGCTGTAGTCGAGTTGCAGGATCAAATTGAATACCGCAGGGTCCCACGGGTCCGGATAGTCACCTTGACGTGCATTCAGCGCAGCGGCCAGCGCCGGAAGTTCGCCATGGGACCAACACGCGATCACCAGTTTGGCCGCATAGATATCATCCGACAAAAGTAATGCGGCGAGACTTTCGTAGTCCTTGGCGCGCGCAGAACTGTCGAGCCGGACGGCTGTCGCGTCGCACAAGGGCGTCATCGTCAGGCACGAGCGCATGCTTTTCTTGTTCGCTGCGGCGGCGAAGATGAAATCCGGCTTGCCGAATCGCGCCGGAATGTACTGAGCGAGTTTTACGGCGCGGGCGCGACCGGCTTCCGAAAGGCCGGGATCGTCCGCATCTTCGGGCTTGTCCGCATGGCGCAGCAGCAAGATTCTGCTCGGCGCTCTCAAGGCCGTGACGGCTCCGAAATTTTCGAAAGCGCTTCAGCGGCGGGCTTTATTTCCGAGCTGTCGACCGCGAAATCACCGAGCGCGACTATGCCGACCAGTCGCTTGTCGCGATTCACCACCGGCAAACGCCGGACCTGGTGTTCACTCATGAGCTTGGCCGCATGTTCCACCGTATCGTCGTCGTAGGCCCAGAAAACGCCTTCGGACATGATTTCGCGCACGCTCGTGCCGGGACCCTTGCCTTCGCCCACGGCCCGGATTGCAATGTCGCGATCGGAGATGGTCCCGATCATGCGGTCGTTTTCGCCAACGGGCATCATCCCGAAATCGCCTTCACACATTTCCCGTGCCGCTTCGGTAATGGTCATGTCCGGGCTGATGACTTTGACGTTGTGGCTCATTACGTCCTTGAGTTGATGATTCATCTGCAATCTCCTTTGAAAAGCGGTTGAACGAGAAGCGACTTCAGGCCCGGTCGCCTGGCGAATTTCAGCACCCGCATGTATTGTGGTCTGTTTGATAGCGCACGGACCGGAAGCACGGTTCCGTTTCGGGCGCAAATCTGCACAGTACGCGACAATGAAAAAGGGCCCGCCAGAAACTGGTGAGCCCTTATTATTTGGCGCGCCCGGAGCGATTCGAACGCCCGACCCCTTGGTTTGTAAGCAACCAAAGCCATTTCATGCAGCTTTGAAATCAGCAGCTTGCAACGCTTGCCGCTCCGCTAACCAGCCACATTCAGCCACAAATCGGTCACAGCCAATCTGAACTCGGCACGTTTTCGGCGTTTCGCGGTGAAACCGCCTTTTCGTACTCGAAAAGCTGACGCGCCAAGCCAGATTGCCGGATGATAGATTGAAGCGTCCCGATACGCACCTCGTCGTGCATCGGAACAGGGACCGTGACGGTGGAGGCTTCGGTGCGCTTCTGCATGACAGCGTGGCTGCCGCGCTGCCTGACCTGCTGAAACCCGTGCTGTGAAAGAAAGCGGCAAAGATCCTTGCCGGAAAAGACGCGCAACCTACCCAACCGCGACCTCTATGCGCGTGACGAACACGTCGTCATGCAATCGCCCTTTGATTTCCGTCGGATCAGCAGTCTCAAAAAACAATTCGAGCGCTTCTTTCAGATTGGCGCGCGCCTGCTCGATACTGCTACCCTGGCTGGCAACATCCAACTCCGGGCAAAGCGCGACGTAGCCGTCGCCTTCCCGCTCGATAATCGCCGTCAGTTGTCGATTCTGCGCCATTGTCTGTTCCCCAATGAGCTTGCAGAAACAGTCTAGCCGAAATGAAAGAGGCCAGCAGATGCTGGCCCCCTTAGAATTGGCGCGCCCGGAGCGATTCGAACGCCCGACCCCTTGGTTCGTAGCCAAGTACTCTATCCATCTGAGCTACGGGCGCGACGGGGCGAATTATATCAAACACTTACGGAGAACTAATGAGCTTAGTGCTGCAGGTAAACATCAAGGTCAAGCCGGAGAACCTGAACAGTTTCATGGACCAGGTGCTGGAGAACGCCCGGGCCGCGCGCGCGGAGCGAGGCTGCCGGCAATTCGAGGTGTTGGTGGATCCGGAGGACAAGACCTCCCTCATGTTATTTGAGGTGTACGACGACCAGAAGGCGTTCGAAGCGCACCAGGCGGGCGATGCGTTCAAGAAGTACCTCGCCAATGCGGTGCCGCTGCTCGCTTCGCGCGAGCGGCACTTCTGGACGAAGGCGCTGTAATGCGTGGATCCCCGCTTGCGCGGGGATGACGGGCGATTGCCCGTCACTTCAGGATCGGGCGCAGGTCCTCGAGCTTGTCGAACAAATGCCAGATGTAGTCGCTGGCGCCTTTCTCGCGGTGCGGATGCAGGTCGGCGATCTTCGGGTCGTTGCAGTAGCCGTCGAAAGCGGCCTTCGATTCCCATTCGACCAGGATCAGGACGTTGCGCGGCTTGATGTCGCCGACGGCCGCCTCGCGGAATTTACCGAGCGCGATGACCTTGCCGCCGTGCGCCTGGACTTCCTTCGCGGAACGGCGCGAATACGCCATGTATTCCTCCCGGTTCGCGACGTTGAAGAGATTGAGGGCATACACCGGACTGGTCATCGGTTTCTCCAGGTCAGAAGAGAAGGTAGCCAAGCACGCCGCCGCCCGCGAGCACCCAGAGCGGATTGAGGCGCGTGGCGTAGAGAATTGCGGCACTCGCGCCTGCGATCAGGGCGCTCTGCCAGGTGACTCCTTGAGGCGTGGCGAGGACATAGCCGCCTGAAAGAACGAAGCCGACGGTGATGGGAACGAGCGCGAGTTGCAGGATCTTGCGCCAGGGCGCGTCGCGCATCCGGTCCCAGAAGCCGCCGATGCAATAGGCGAGCACGGCGGCGGGCCCGCAGAACGCGCCGAACGCGATCAGCCCGCCCGCGATCCCCGCGACCTTCCAGCCGATCAGCGCCGTCACCAGAACGTTCGGGCCGGGCGAGGCCTGCGCGATGGCGAACAACTGGGTGAACTCGGCCGCGCTGATGAGGCCCTGCACGTCCACCAGCTGGCGCTGCATCTCCGGCATCACCGACGGAATACCACCGACCGACACCAGCGAGAGCAGCGCGAAATAAAGCGCGATCTGGATCATCAGAGCAACCCCCTTTTCGCGGCCACCCAACCGAGCAGGATCATAATCGGCAGCACCACGAACAAGGACACGCGGCCGATCGCGATGACGCCAAAGCAGGACACGGCGAGCGCGATGCCCCAGGGCTTGCGCGCGAGCGGCTTGGCCAGCTTGAACGCGGTGCCGATGAACAGGCCGCCACCGGCGATGCCGACGCCCGTGACGACCGCTTTGACAGCCGGCACGGTGGAGAAATCCGCATACAGCAGGGCGAGGGCGAATACCCAGACCAGCGGCAAAGCCATCAGCCCGGCAAAGGCGACGATGGCGCCCGCCGGGCCGAACCAGCGCCGCCCCAGCACCACCGATACGTTGCCCACGTTGGGGCCGGGCAGGAACTGGCACAACGCCAGCACCTGAGCGAAATCGGCGGGCGCGAGCCAGCGCTTTTCCTCCACCATCACGCGGTGCGCCCAGGGCAGCACGCCGCCGAAAGAGCGTGCGCCGATGGAAAGGAAGCCCCAATACAGCGCCCACAACGATATTGGCGGAGTGGGCTCCACCTATTCGCCCCAGTAGTCGAGGCCCTCGGGGAGCGGCTCGCCGTGCGCGAGCGAAGCGAGCTTGGCGTACTGGCCGTCGGCGTAGAGCAGCGGCTTGCCCTTGCGGCCGATCAGCAGCTGCTGCACTTCGCCGAGGTACACCGTATGCGTGCCATGCACCATCCGGTTGACCACCCTGCAGTCGAACGCCACCAGCGCATCCTTGAGCACCGGCGCGCCGGTGGACAGCTGATCCCACTGTTCGGCGCGGAAGCGCGCCTCGCCTCGCATTTCGTTGCCATGTGCGCCGCTGAACAGGCCAGAGAGTTCGCGGTCTTCGTGGCGCAGCACGTTGACGCAGAATATCTCCGCCTTCGAAACGGCATCGTGGGTGGTGGTGCTGCGGTTGATGCAGGCGAGGACCGTCGGCGGCTCCGCGGTCGCGGAACACACGGCCGTCGCCGTCATGCCGTAGATGTGCCCGTCATGGCGGCAGGTGATGATGTTCACCGCGCCGGCCAGGCTGCGCATGCCGAGCTTGAAATCCGCGGCGAACTGCGCCGTGTCGATCGGCTTCCCCATGGCCGGGATTCTACCGTGCTAGATTCATTCGACCTTTACCGAGCGGAGCATCGCCATGCAGGATCACGGATTTCTCGAACAGGCGCTCGTCTTCCTCGCCGCGGGCGTGCTGGTGGTGCCGGTCGCCAAACGCCTCGGCCTGGGCTCGGTGCTGGGATACCTCGTCGCGGGCGTGGCCATCGGCCCCTGGGGCCTCGCGCTGGTGACGGCGCCCGAGGCGATCCTGCAGATCGCCGAATTCGGCGTCGTGCTGCTGCTGTTCCTGGTCGGGCTGGAGCTCAACCCGGCGCGCGTCTGGCAACTGCGCAAGTCCATCTTCGGCATGGGCGCGACGCAGGTCGCGGTGACGACCGGCGTCGTGACGGCGGCGGCCTGGGCCCTCGGCATGGCGCCAAAGGTGGCGCTGGTGACCGGCATGGGCTTCGCCATGTCTTCGACCGCGATCGGCCTCGCCACGCTGCAGGAAAAGAACCTGCTGCCCACGCCCGGCGGCCAGGCGAGCTTTTCCGTGCTGCTGTTCCAGGATCTGGCCGTCATCCCGATGTTGCTCATCCTGGGCCTGCTTTCAACGGGCAGCACGCAAAAGGGCTTTGACTGGACCGCGATGGCAACGGCCATCGGCATCATCGTTCTTCTGATCGTGGCCGGCCGCTACCTGTTGCGCCCTGTGCTGCGCTACATCGCGAACACGAGACAGCGCGAAATCTTCGTCGGCTTTGCGCTGTTCCTCGTGATGGGCATCGCGGCGCTGATGCAATGGGTCGGCCTCTCGGCGGCACTGGGCGCCTTCCTCGGCGGCGTGCTGCTCGCCGATTCGGAATACCGGCACCAGCTGGAACTGGACATCGAGCCGTTCAAGGGCCTGCTGCTGGGCCTGTTCTTCATCGCGGTCGGCATGTCGGTGGACATGGGGCTGTTCTCCCGCTCGCCGGTGCTGGTTCTTTCGATCGCCTTCGGCATCGTCGCGGCCAAATTCCTGCTGCTCTATCCGATCGCCAAGACCTTCGGCTACTGCGGGCGCGCCGACGCGACGCTGTTCGCGCTCGCGCTGTCGCAGGTGGGCGAATTCGCCTTCGTGCTGTTCGGCGCCGCGGGCAGCATCGTGCCGCGCCCGACGCTCGACCTGCTGAACGCCGCCGTCGCGGTGTCGATGCTCAGCACGCCGCTCCTGATGATGCTCTACGAACGCGTGCTTGCGCCGCGCTTCCTGCAGGTCGGGGAACGTCCGGCAGACGCGATCGACGAATCCAACCCGGTGATCATCGCCGGCTTCGGCCGCTTCGGCCAGGTCGTATCGCGCGTGCTGGGCGGCATGAAGATCCGCAGCACGGTGGTCGACCACGATCCGAACCAGATCGAGCTGGTGCGCCGGTTCGGCACCAAGGCCTACTACGGCGACGCCACCCGCCTCGACCTGCTCGAAGCCGCGGGCGCGCGCAAGGCAAAGCTGCTGGTGGTCGCCGTGGACGACCCCGCGACCGCGATGCGCATCGTGTCCGATGCGCGCAAGCACTTCCCTCACCTGAAGATCATCGTGCGCGCCTACAGCCGCACCGACGCCTACGAATACGTCGAGTTGGGCGTTCCGGCGGTACGTGAAACGTTCGGCGCAGCCCTCGATCTCACCGAGATTGCCTTGCAGCACCTCGGCTACGCCAGGATCGCCGCGCGGCGCGTCGTCACCAGCTTCCGGCGCCACGACGAACAGGGCCTCCTCCAGCAGGCGAAGCACCGCAAGGACACCAAGCAGCTGATCACTCTGGCTCAGCAGGGGCGCCGGGACCTGGAGCAGCTGCTCGGAAGCGAGGCCGCGAAGCGGGTTTGAATTCAGTCCTTCAGATTCACCAGGTATATCCCCGCCCCCACCAGCACTGCCGCCGCGGCAAAGGAGGCTGTCAGCGGCTCGCCGAGCAGCACCACGCCGCCGAGGACACCGAACAGCGGCGTGAGGAAGGTCAGTACGGAAAGCCGCGCCACCATATAGTGGCGCATCAGCCAGAACCAGGTCAGGAAGCTCGCGAAGGCGACGGCGATGCATTGGTAGGCGAAGGCCGCGGCGACCAGCGGCGTGAGCTTGATCAGGCCGGGCTCGCCCATCAGCCAGGAAACCGCCAGCAGCACCGGACCCGAGACGGCGAGCTGGTAGAAGAGCGTCTTGGGCGCGCTTACCGAGGCGAGGCGGCTGGCGCGGATCAGCACCGTGGTGGCGGCCCAAAGCGCGGCACCCAGCAGGCCGAAGAAATCTCCCAGCAGGGTGCCTCGGCCGCCGGCGAAGCCGTCACCGAACGCCACCGCCACGCCGGCAAACGCCACCAGGATCCCGGCCCACTGGCGCGCGTTCAGGCGCTCCTGCGGGATCAGGAGGTGCAGGCCGAAAGCGGTCATGCAGGGCGCCAGGTACACGAACACCACCATGCGCGCGGCGTCGGTCATGCCGAGGCCGGCGAAGATGAATACGAATTCGGCGGCGAACAGCAGTCCCGCGCAGATGCCCGGCCAGAAGGTCCGGTCGCGCTCCCACAGCGGAATGTTCCTGAAATGCGCCCAGGCGAGCAGCAGCCCAGTGGCGACCAGCGACCGGATGCCGGACTGGAACACGAGCGAGATGCCCTGCGCGGTGAACTTCGCGGCGACATGCCCTATGCCCCAGATGAGGCACAGCAGCACCATCACCGACACCGCCGTGGCGTCGAGCGTCTTGCGTTCGGCGTTCATCCCGTGCGCAGCAGCCCGCTGATCTCGTCGAAGGGCACCGGCCGACTGTACAGGTATCCCTGCATCTCGTCGCAACGCAGCAGGCGCAGCATCGTCGCCTGGTCTTCGGTTTCGACGCCCTCGGCGATGACTTTCAGCTTGAGCGAATGCGCCAGGGAAATAATCGTCGATACCAGCGTCATGGTGTCGGGCTCGTTCAGCATCGTGATGATGAAGGAGCGGTCGATCTTGAGGGCCTGCACCGGCAGCCTGGCGAGATACCCGAGCGAGGAATAGCCGGTGCCGAAGTCGTCGATGGCGATGCTCACGCCCAGCTTGCGGGCTTCCTTCAGTTTCTCGATGTTGCCCTGGATGTCATCCATCACCAGGCTCTCGGTGATTTCCAGGTCGATCCCGGTAGGCGCCGCGCCGCGCTGCAAGGCTTTCGAAAGGGTCGCCAGGTAGTCCTTCTTGCGCAACTGCACCGCCGACACGTTGACGGCGACGCGCGGCGCCGGCAGCCCGAGCTCGAGCCAGCGCGCGTGATCCCGCACGGCCTGCGATATCGCCCAGGCGCCCGCCTCCAGGATCATCCCGGTCTCCTCCATCAGGGCGATGAATTGCCCGGGCGGCACGAGGCCGAGCTCGGGGCTCTGCCAGCGGATCAGCGCTTCCACGCCCATGAGGCGGCGCGACTCGAGGTTGACCTTGGGCTGGTAATGCAGCACGAACTCGCCCTTCTCCAGCGCCCGCCGCAGGCGATTCTCCAGCGTCAGCTTTTCGGCCGTGTGCTCGGTCATCGCGGCGGCGTGGAACACGTGTCGCTCGCCGGTCTTCTTGGCCTGCCGCAGCGCGGCTTCGGCGTTGCGCACCAGCGTCTCGGCGTCCATGCCGTCGCTCGGGAACAGCGCGATGCCCGCCTTGGCGGCGATCCGCAGCTCGGTTCCATCCACCGTGTACGGAGCGCCGAAGCAATCCTGCCACATGTGCTCGAAGCGGCGCGTCACCGCCGACCTGCCCTTCACTCCCAGCAGCAGGATCGCGAACTGGTCGGCGCTGATGCGCGCCAGTTCCGTGCGGTCTGCGCCGAGCGACAGGCGCGCCGCGAGGGCCTTCAACAGCGCGTCGCCCGCCTGCCGGCCGAGGGAGTCGTTTACGTTTCGCATGCGTTCGACGTCCGCGACCACCAGCCCGACCTTTTCTCCCGCCTGCCCCGCCGTATGCAGATACTGGCCCAGGTGCTCGATGAACAGGGTCCGGTTCGCGAGGCCCGTGAGCGAGTCGTAGTAAGCCAGGTAATCCAGCTTTTCGAGCTCGCGGATATGGTTCATGGCGAACGCGATATCGCCCGCCAGTTCCAGCAGCAGCTTCATCTCATCGGCGTCGAAATAGCCCAGCTCCGCGGCATGCAGCATCAGCACCGCGGCGGTTTCGCCATTCAGCACCATCGGCAGGACCGCGAGCGATCGGACGCCGAGCGCCTTCAAGTCGACCTTCAACGTCACCCTGGCATCGTTCGCGACATCGTTCGACACGACAGCCGTTCTCCCGCTTACTGCGTGCGCCACGATGCCGGTATCGCCGGCGGCGTCGATTCGCATGGACGTGCGGCCGCGCAGCGATTCCACGAATTGCGCGTCCCCGCCGTGCCAGGCGACCACCTTCACCTCGTTCGTCTCGCGGTCGACCACGCCGATCCAGGCAGACCGCATCCGGCCGTCCGCCACCGCGATCCTGCAGGCCTCGGCGAAAAGTTCGTCCCGGTCGCGGATGCGCACGATCGCCGCATTGATGCCGCTCAGCACCGAGTAAACCCGGTTCAGGCGCTCTATTTTTTCCTGCTGGACTTTGCGGTCGGTGATGTCCCGGTAGTTAACCGCGATCGCGCGCACGTCCGGGTGGTCCAGCAGATTGGTGGCGGAGGATTCGACCCAGCGCCAGGAGCCGTCCTTGTGCCGGACGCGGACCTGCGTGGACACGGAAGCGCCGGCCGAAGCCAGCAGTTGTCGCATGAACCCCGCCGTGCGCTCGATATCCTCCGGATGGACGAAATCAGCCGATATGCGTCCGATCTGGTCCTCAGGCTGGTAGCCGAGGATGCGGGTGACCGAGGGACTCACGTAGAGGATGCGCCGGTCCGGCCCGAGCAGCTGGAAGGCATCCCAGGAATGCTGCACCACGACGCTGAACTTCGCCTCGCTGCTGCGTAGTTCGCTGCCCACGCGCCGGACCAGGATCCGCGCCAGCGAAAACGCCATCGAGATCGCGGCGGCCAGCCCCACCATCAGCAGCGCGACGGATTCGATGATCCCGACCCGCACCGGCTCGAAGACCTGTTCGGCCGGCAGGCCGGCAATCGCGTACCAGTCGGCGCCCGGCACCGGCGTGAAAGCCCAGACGCGCTCGATGCCTTCCACGCCGCGCGCCGTCAGCATGCCGTCCTTGACGTTGGCCGCATGGCGGTGGATCTCGCCGCTGCTCGCGTCGCGCCCGATCCACTTCTCCGGCTCGGAAGAGCGTGCGATCACGATGCCGTCGTTGGTGAGCACTGCCACAGCGGTATTCTGCTGCGCGCCCACGATCGCCGGGAACGGAATCCAGGTGAGCAGGTCGATCGCCATCGACACCGTGCCCGCGAGGCGGCCGTCCGCTCCGAACACCGGCTGCACCGCGCTCACGACCCAGCGCTTGTTGACACGGCCGACGACCGGCTTCGACAGCCGCAGGCGCGGATCGGCGATCATGTCCTTGAGCAGCGCGTCATCGGCGATGCGCACCACGCGGTCCCGCGGCGGCGGGATGGCGCCGCAGAGGATGCGGCCCTCGAGGTCGACGACCAGAATGTTCTCGCTGTGCGGATAGAACTTCAGCAGATCCGGCAATCCGGGATCGCAATCATTCGGATCCATGGCGCGCACCCCTGGCCGGGTGGCGATCACTTCCAGGGTGGTGCGCACCGCCGCAACATAGGTTGACGCGTGCTCGGCGGTGGATACCGCCATATGCCGCACCACGTCGGAGGCGTGCTTCTTTTCGCGCTGCGCGGATTCGTAGAGCAAAAGGGCGGCGAGTCCCGCGAGCGGAACGGCAACAATGGCCACCAGCAGCGCGAGTTCGACTGCTACGCTGCGCGGGCGAACCCTCATGGGCTCCATGCGCACATCCTCGCTTTCGGAGGAATTGTGCGCTTCTCCTGCACCGCCTGCCGCCCGATTTCACAAACTGACAATTCGCCGGCCGCGCAGCCGGACAAAAAGATCAATCGCGCGCTAAATGCTCAGCTGCCCGTACCCAGATAATAATTTTTCACCAGGTCGTTCGCGGCAAGGTCGGCAACCGTCTTGCCCTCGAACACGATCTCGCCGTGCACGATGATGTAGCCGCGGTCGGCGATGCGGATCGCCTGGTGGAAATTCTGCTCCGCCAT
>JBDTRO010000208.1:0-10929 GCA_039931635.1 Betaproteobacteria bacterium
GCGCCGCCGTCCCGCGCTGGATACCGCGGATGACCCCATGGCGGTCGGAATGATTGACGGAACGTCCGCTTTTGGCGGCGGGCTTTCCAAGGTCGGGCCCAGTTCGAGAATGTGCCACCTGACAACGGCTTGCAGAGCGACGCGCCGCGGGCGGCGCGCGCCTGAAGCCGGACGTTAGGCGCTTACTGCAAGCAATGCAGGTTTCGAAGTGAGCCAGAACGAGAAAGAAGACCTAGAACAAAACAAAGATGTTTCTCCTCGAGAAACGATTTTCATTTGGTCTTCTTGAAACCCGTGGAACCCATGCTTGTCGCATTCGGAGTAGTGGATGCGCTGGGCGGGCTATGGACATACTGCGCCATCGGTTCAGTCTCGCAAAGACGTGCTGGCACGTATGCAGGAGTGAATTTCCCGTTGGAGTACTAGAGATGGCTATTCAGATTGCCCGCGCCGCCGGGAATTTTGCCGACTGGGCCGGGCTGTTGCGATTGCTGAAGGAATCGTTCGCATTCATGGAAGAACGGATTGATCCTCCTTCTTCCGTGCATGAACTTACCCTGAGCTCGATCGCCGCAAAAGCGCAGGCGGAAGCCTTGTTCCTGGCTACCGTTGGATACCAACTCGTCGGCTGCGTCTTTGCCAGGCAGCAGGGCGATTCGCTTTACGTCGGCAAGCTGGCCGTCCTGGCGGACTGGCAGGGCAAGGGCATTGGGCGGCGCTTGATGCGTGCCGCCGAGGAGCATGCGCGCGGCGCCAGGCTCCCGTATCTCGAGTTGGACGCGCGCATAGAGCTGGTCGAGAATCACAAGGCGTTTTCGGCGATGGGGTTCGTCAGGACTGCCGAGCGCGCCCACGCAGGCTATGATCGCCCGACTTTCATCACCATGCGCAAGCAATTGACACGCAGCAAGCCGCCGTGAACCTGGACACCTGGCTCATCTACCTCCTGGCGGCGACCGGGCTTTCGCTGTCACCCGGACCCAACGGGCTGCTGGCGTTGACGCATGGGGCCTTGCACGGCAGGCGCAAGGCGCTGTTCACCGTATTTGGAGGCGCGTTCGGTTTCATCACCGTCGTCGCCCTCTCCATGCTCGGCATTGGCGCTTTGCTGCAGGCTTCCCTGGTGTGGCTGCTGGTCATGAAGTGGGTGGGTGGCGCTTACCTGATCTGGCTCGGCATCCAGGTCTGGCGCGCGCCGCCGATCGGCTTCGAAGTGCGTGCTACAGCAGAACCCAGGGGAGGCTGGTCGATGTTCCGGCAAGGCGCGCTCTCCGCGCTGACGAATCCGAAGGCGCTGCTCTTCTTCGCTGCCTTTCTGCCGCAGTTCATCGATCCCGAGCGCAGCCTCCTGGTCCAGTTCGTCATCATGGCGGCCACGTTTGCGGTCATCGAAATAGCGACCGAGATATTCATCGCCAGCATGGCGCATCGCATCAGCCCCTGGCTGGCGCGGGTCGGACGACGCTTCAACCAGGCTTGCGGCGGCATGTTCATGGCGATTGGGGCCGCGCTGCCTCTGCGCGGCTGAGCGGCGGAAAAGTCCATGGCGCCGGCCGTTCCGACAGTCTGGCAGCGCATTCGGCTCCTGTGGGCCGATAAGGCTTAACCTGCGCGGTGACCTGACTGGAGGCAACGATGACGACCGAGCTTTTCTATCTCCTGTTCACCGCCATGCTCACCGGAGTCCTGTGGATTCCCGTGGTCGTAGGCAAAGTGCTGGCGCGCGGACCGATCCAGCCCGCCGACTACAAGGTCGCGCCGACCTCGCCGCTGCCCGACTGGGTCAATCGCGCCAACCGCGCGCATGTGAATGCGGTCGAAAATTTCGCGCCGTTCGCGGCGGTTGTCCTGATCGCCCATTCGGCCGGCGTGTGGACCTCCGTCACCGAGAACTGCGCCATGGTCTTTTTCTTTGCGCGCGTGGCGCACGCCGTGGTGCACATCACCGGATTCAGCCTTTTCAGGGCCCGTACCGTGTTGTTCACAGTGGCCTGGATCGCGTTTCTCGTGTACGCATTCGAACTGCTGCGCCATTCGGTTTGACGGCACGCGTGCGGTCGCGGTCTTCGAGGCGGCCAAGGGCACGGTAGTCCTGCTTGCCGGATTCGGCCTGCTGTCGATCGTGCATCACGACGTGCAGCACGTGGCCGAGCAGCTAGTCAGCCACCTGCATCTCAATCCCGCCAGCCGCTATCCGCGCGTCTTCCTCGATGCGGCGGCGGCGCTGACCGAATCGCGGGCGACGCTGCTGGTCATCGGCGCGGCGGCTTATGCGTTGGTGAGGTTCGTCGAAGCCTACGGCCTTTGGCACCGGCGGCGCTGGGCAGAGTGGTTCGCGGCCATCAGCGGCGCGATCTACATCCCGTTCGAGTTGTACGAGTTACACCAGCGCGCAGGCTGGCTTGCGCCCGCGGCGCTGGCGCTCAATATCCTCGTCGTCGCCCTGATGTGCCGGGCACTGTTGCGCGGCTACGGACGGGCCTAGAACGCCAGCACGACGCGGCCAAGCACCTTGCCGGCCTTCAGGTCTTCCAGGATCTCGGTCACTTCGCTCGCCGGGCGGATGGTGACCGGCGTGGCCTTGAGCTTCTTTTTCTTCGCCAGCGCGACCACTTCCTTCAGTTCCTGCAGGTTGCCGACATAGGAGCCGACGAGGCCGATCGCGCGCTGCGCGAACGGCGGCAGCGGGTGCGTAAGCTCGCCGCCGAAGAGGCCGCAGAGCACGTAGCGGCCGCCCTTCCTGAGCGCGCCCAGGCCGAGCGCGGCGGTGGCGGGCATGCCGACGAGGTCGATGGCGCCGGCGAGGCTGCCCAGTGCGAGTGCCGCGAGCTTTTGCGTGGCGTCCGGGACGCGCGTATCCAGGGTCAGCTTCGCGCCGAGCTTTTTCGCCGCGTCCAGTTTCGCCGGGTCGATATCGCAGGCGATGATGTTCTTCACGCCCTGCGCGCGCAGCACCGAGACGCATACCAGGCCGAGGCCGCCGCAGCCGAGCACCGCCACCCAGTCCTTGGGGCCGAGCTTCGGCAGCTTCGCGGTTGCGCTGTAGGTGGTGAGGCCGGAGCAGGCGAGCGTGGAGGCGAAGGCGTCGTCGACGCCGCTCGAATCCACCAGATAGCGCGGATGCGGGATCAGCACGTGGCTCGCGTAGGCGCCGGGACGGTTGACGCCAAGGAACTGCGAGCCGGAGACGCAGTAGTTGTCCTGGCCTGATTTGCAGATCGGGCATTTGCCGCAGCCTATCCAGGGATAGACGATGCGCCTCTGGCCGATCCTCACGCCCTTTGCCTTCGGGCCCAACGCTTCAACTACTCCGAAAGGCTCATGGCCCAGGGTAAACGGCGGAAGGCATCCCCTGTCTTTCACATAGAATTTCTTGCCACCGCCCCAGTCGAAGTAGCCGTCCCAGATGTGCAGGTCCGAATGGCACACGCCCGAGCGCGTGACGCGCACGAGCACTTCCGTGTTCTTTGGTTTTGGCGTGTCCTGGAGAACTTTCTGCAGGGGCTTGCCGTGCTCGAGAAACTGGTAGCTGATCATGCTTTCCCCGATTCGTGTTGAATCGGCGCGGTCAGACCCGCGCCGATACTGCAAGTGCCTGGTCAATGTCCCACAGGATGTCGTCCAGCGATTCGATGCCCACCGACATGCGGATCATGTCGGGGGTGACGCCCGCCTTCAGTTGCTCCTCGTCGCTCATCTGCCGGTGCGTGGTCGAGGCCGGATGGATGATCAGCGTCTTTGCGTCGCCGATGTTGGCGAGGTGGCTCATGAATTCCGAGGCGTCGATGAACTTCTCGCCCGCCTTCGCGCCGCCCTTGACGCCGAAATTGAGAAGACCGGACGCCCCTTTGGGCAAATATTTTTGAGATAGGGAAAAATACTTATTTCCCGGCAACCCCGGGTAGTTCACCCAGGCCACGCGCGGATGGTCCTTGAGGAATTTCGCCACCGCGAGCGCGTTGGCGCAGTGCCGGTCCATGCGCACCGGCAGCGATTCCAGCCCGAGCAGCAGCAGCCAGGCGTTCATCGGCGAGAGGGTCGGGCCGAAGGTGCGCATGATCTCCATGCGTGCCTTCATGGTGAAGCCGAAATCGCCGAAGGTTTCGTGGAACACGACGCCGTGGTAGCCGGGCGAGGGCGAGGTGAACTCGGGGAACTTGCCGTTGCCCCAGTTGAATCTGCCGGATTCCACGATCACGCCGCCCATCGTCGTGCCGTGGCCGCCGATGTACTTGGTGGCCGAATGGATCACGATGTCCGCGCCCCAGTCGCAGGGCCGGCACAGGTAGGGCGAGGGCACGGTGTTGTCCAGCACCAGCGGGATTTCGGCCTCATGCGCGATCTTTGCCAGCGCCTCGATGTCCACGATGTTGATGAGCGGATTGCCGAGCGTTTCGGCGTAGAGGAGTTTTGTGTTTTTTCTTATATTTGATTTAAAGGAACTTAAATTGTCAGGATCGACAAAGCTGGTCTCGATCCCCAGTTTCTTCAGATTCACGCCGAGCAGCGTGTGCGTGCCGCCATACAGCGTGGAGGCGGACACGATGTGGTCGCCCGCCTTGCACAGCGTGAGCAGCGCCGTGGCCTCGGCGGCCTGGCCGGTGGCGCAGGCGAGCGCGGCGCGCCCGTTCTCGATCGCCGCCATGCGCTCCTCGAACACCGCCACGGTCGGATTGGAGATGCGCGAGTAGACGTTGCCGAAGGTCTGCAGGTTGAACAGGCTCGCCGCGTGCTCGGCGGAATCGAACACGAATGAAGTGGTCTGGTAGATCGGCGCCGCGCGCGCGCCGGTGGCGGCGTCCGGAATCTGCCCCGCGTGCAGGCAAAGCGTTTCGAAGCCGAATTTGCGGTCCGCCATGCGGGCAATTCTACCGAGTTACAGCGGCGTGACCGTGACCCGGACTTCGAGGTCCTGTTCGCCGCCTCCGAGGATCACGCCGCGCATGGGCGTAACGTCGCTGAAGTCACGGCCCCAGGCGAGCGTGACGTGCCCGTCGCCGACCACGACGTTGTTGGTGGGGTCGAGATCCAGCCATCCCGCGCCGGTCCAGACCGACACCCAGGCGTGCGAGGCGTCGGCGCCGACTAGGCGAGGCTTGCCCGGTGGCGGCGAGGTGACGATATAGCCGCTTACGTAGCGTGCCGCGACGCCCTGGCTGCGCAGGCAGCCGGCCATGAAGTGGGCGAAATCCTGGCATACGCCGCGGCGCCTGGCGAGAACGTCGCGCAGCGGCGTGGCGACGCTGGTCGCTTTCGGATCGAAGGTGAAATCGGCGTGGATGCGGCGCGTGAGGTCCAGTGCGACGTCGACCAGGCCGCGCCCCGCGCCGAAGCTCCGCTCCGCGTAGGCGGCAAGGTCGCGGAAGAATTCGATGTGCGGCGATTCGAACAGGAACTGGGTCGGTTCGAGCAGCGACTCGCCGCCGCGGCGCAAGCGGTCGCGCACCTGCTCCCAGGGGTCCCCGTCGGACGCGGATGCGCCGCGCGCGGTTACGCCGACCTGCGACTCCGCGCGTACCGCGAGCGAGGCATGGGGCGCGGCAAGCATGATCTGCGTCACCGGATTGCCGAAATAATCTTCGCGCGAGCTGGTTTCGGACGGCACGGGCTGGATATCGATGCGGTGCCGTTCCAGTTGCTGGAATTCGAGCACCCGCGGCGTCAGGTGCAGCAGTTGCTGCGACAGCACCACCGGGGCTTCGTAGCTGTATATCGTCTCGTGCAGGACGTTGTACTTCACGTTGCGCCTTGCTTCACATCGCAAACGTCTGGCGATTGACTTCGCCGACGTGGGAAAAGAACCGCAGGCCGAGCTGTTCCGAGAGACGGAAGGAGGCGTCGTGCCATTCCTGCAGCAGCGCGGCCAGGCGCGCGCTGCCGTGCCGCAGGTCCGCGCCGGGATCGATCGCTTCCAGGGCCATCACCGCGGGACCGAAGGTCTCCTCCATGCTCTCGCCGTAGGCGTCACCGATGCGGCCGACGAAATCCTGCAGGCCCTTCAGCTGGAACGCCACCGAGCGCGGGTTGGTGACGTCGCGCACCAGCAGGTCGAGCACCGGCAGCCACTCGGGCCGCGCCATGTAGCGCGAGCGGTAGGTGACGCTCGAGTCGGCGAGTTCCAGCACCCAGGTAAGGTCGGCGTCCGCCGGCCCCGCGAGCGCTTCCTGCAGCACGCCGCAGAGGAACTGCAGCCGCTCGATGCGCCGGCCCAGCGACAGGAAGCGCCAGCCGTGGTCGCGCGTCATGCCATCCAGCGCGAAGCCGGCCAGGGTCATGAATGCAGCAATGTCCCGGTCTAGTTCGGCCAGCGTGTCGGAGAGGGCGGCCTGGCGGCTGCGTCCGCTTTGCAGGCGGCGCGCCATCTGGTTCAGCGTGCGCCAGTTGTCCAGCGACAGCCGCTCGCGCAGCTGCGAGGCGACGCGCAGCAGTTCCTTCAGGCCGCCGGCGAGCCCCGGCCGGGACTCGTCCATCACCGCCGCGCGCAGCGCGCGCGCGACCGCCACTTCGTCCGCGCCGGCTTCGGCTTCGCCGAAGATGCCGGTGAAGCGCAGCACGCGCGCAATGCCGCTCCAGGTCTTCTCCCGCTCGACCGGGCCCTCTTCGATCACGCGCAGCAGCGCCACCCGCAGCAGCCGTGCCATGTCGTCGCAGCGCTCGACATTGCGGCCGAACCAGTAGAGGTTCTCGACCACGCGGCTGGAAAGATTGAGCCCCGTGCGCACCAGGTCCTGCGGGCCGGTTTCGCGCTTGAGCAGGCTGAAGGTGCTGACCGGCCCCGCCGACAGCACCCAGGTGTCCTTGCTCGAGCCGCCGCGCTGCATCGAGATCACGCGCGCATCCGTGCCCGTGGCGGCGCGCGTCAGGCCGCCAGGCATCACCACGTAGCCGTTCGGGCTCGCGCAGGCATAGACGCGCAGCCCGATGGCGCTGGCCCGTAGCTGCGCGCGGTCGCAGACCGGCGCCTGCGAGAGCTGCACCAGTTCCTGCGCCACGTACATCTGCGGCCGCGCCTTCAGCATGGCCGCGACGCGCGCACGGCCGCGCTTGTCCAGGTCTTCGCCGAACATGGGATCGACGCGCATCTGGGAATACGCGCCCTTGATCACCAGGCGATCGAGCCTGGCCGTCACATCCGCAAGCGCCGCCGGCTCGCCGCACCACCAGGTCGCAACCGAGGGCATTTTGAGCGATTCACCCAGCATGCGTTCGCACAGCCGGGGCAGGAAGCCCAGCAGGGCGCCGGTCTCGAGCAGGTTCGAGCCCAGGCCGTTGGCCACCAGCACGTTGCCGCGGCGCACCGCCTCCACCAGGCCGCTGATGCCCAGCGCCGAATCGCTGCGCAGTTCCAGGGGATCGCAGTAGTCGTCGTCCAGGCGGCGCAGGATCACGTGCACGCGTTGTAGTCCGGAAAGCGTTTTCAGCCAGACCTTGTCGTCGCGCACAGTGAGGTCGCTGCCCTCGACCAGCGGGATACCGAGGTAGCGCGCGAGGTAGGTGTGCTCGAAATAGGTTTCGTTTTGCGGTCCCGGCGTCACCAGCACCGTGAAGGGCGTCGCCCCGCCCGAGGGCGCCCAATGCGCGAGGCTGTCGCGCAACGTGGCGAAGAAGCCGGCGAGGCGCTGCACGCGCAGGTCGCGAAAGAGATCCGCATAGAGACGCGAGATCACGAGCCGGTTCTCCAGCGCGTAGCCCGCGCCCGAGGGCGCCTGCGTGCGGTCGTCCACCACCCACCAGCGCCCGTCGGGCGCGCGGGCGAGGTCGGCGGCATACAGATGGAGCATCACCCCGCCCGGGGGCTTGATGCCGCGGCAGGGCCGCAGGTATCCCGAATGGCCGTAGACCAGCGCGGGCGGCAGCAGGCCTTCGGCCAGTAGCCGCTGCTCGCCGTAGACATCCACCAGCACCTTGTTCAGCAGCGTCGCGCGCTGCCGGATCGCCGCATCGATGCCGGCCCATTCCTCCGCCGGCAGGATCAGCGGCAGCATATCCAGTTCCCAGGGGCGGTCGGCGCCCTCGGGATCGGCATAGACGTTGTAGGTGACGCCGTTTTCGCGCACCTGGCGCTGCAGCCATTGCGCCCGCTCGCGCAACGCCTCGGGCGGTGTTCCCGAAAGTTGCTCGAACATGTGCTGCCAGTGCGTGCGCGGTACGGACGGCGCGGCCAGCATCTCGTCGTAGCGGGAGTCTGCCGGCAGGTAGTGGGATAGCAATTCGCGCATCATGCGCGGCGAATTATGCCTTGGCGGGCGCTGCCGCCGCTTTTTTCGTCAGCGTGAGCAGGATGTCTGCGTACCAGGCGCAGTTGAGATCCAGGGCTTCATCCTGCTCGATGTCGCGGTTGGCGATGTCGAGCCGGCTGGCGTGAATGCCGAGCAGGCGCCAGGCCAGGTCGGCGCGGCCCGCGCGCGGCGACGTTTCGCGCGTGACCACCGGCGCGCCGCTGGTGCCGCGGTGCAGGCGCGCGTCGGTCAGGAAATAGCCGTGGCCCTGGAAGCGGATGCCGAAGGCCGAGGCGATGACCGCATGGCGCGCCACGGGCAGGCGATGCAGTTCGTCGTGCACGCCCAGCGGGAACCCCACGATCAGCACCGAGGTGCCGATCTCCACCTGCTCCAGCCGCTCGACCAGGTGCGCGGGCGTGAAGGCGTGGAACGACAGGGATTCGGGCAGCGCGCCGCGCTCCAGTTCAAGCGCGACGACGTCGATCGCGCTGGTTGCATCGAAGCCCTCGCGCCACAGTGACTTGCCGTCCCGGTAGAGCGGAATCGAGAAGCCCACCGTGTCGGCGACGTTCTCCGGGTCGACGTGCAGCTCGATCTCCAGGCGGTCCGGGAAGTGCTTGCTCGGTTTGTCCAGCACCACGTGGCGGCTGGTGATGAGGAATAGCCGTTCGTCGCGTTCGAAGAAAAAACCGGTGGCGTTGGTCAGTGTCCGCTGGCCGAACATCGTGGTGACGCGGGTCACCGCGAGCAGCAGGGATTCGATCACCGCGCCGGCCATTTCATTGTTCGCCCTTGCGCGGGCGCGCGAGCAGCCAGACGCCGATAAGGATGAGAATCAGCGGCCACCACTTCGCCAGCAGCTCCCGCACCTCCGCGATGGGCAGGACGCCCAGGTTAATGAGGAGAAAAATGACGCCGATCAGGATCAGGATGAAGGCGCCTGTGCGCGAACGTGTACGCATGCTCAAGTCTCCGGAAATCGGGCTCTGACCCCGATTTTCAATTATCGCCGCAGGTCCAGGGTGAAGGGGAAGTTGGGATTGCGCTCTTCGGCGCGCACCGCGAGGCGGCCGGGGCTGTGGGCGTTCAGGGAGAAGCGCGCGAGCCGCCGGCCTTCGGCCGCGTAGGCGTTGACCGGAAAGTCGGCGTGGGCGCGGCCGCCGGGATGGACGACGTGGTACTGGCAGCCGCCCATGGACTTGCCCATCCAGGTATCGACCAGATCGAAGGTCAGCGGCGCCTGCACGCCGATGGTGGGGTGCAGCGCCGAGTACGGCTGCCAGGCGCGGTAGCGCACGCCCGCGACGTACTCGCCGACGTTGCCGGTGGGCTGCAGCGGGATGGCACGGCCGTTGCAGGTGAGGACGTGGCGCTCGCCAGTCATGCCGGTGGCGCGGATCTGCAGGCGCTCGACCGAGGAATCGACGTAGCGCGCCGTGCCGCCCGAAGCGCTTTCCTCGCCGAGCACGTTCCAGGGCTCGAGCGCGGTGCGCAGTTCGAAGCGCGCGCCGCGCGCGGAGAATTCACCGATGCGCGGAAAGCGGAATTCGAAATGCGGCGCGAACCATTCGGCATCGAGCGGGTAGCCGGCTTCCGACGTTTCGTGGATCACGTCCTCGAAGTCCTGCCAGACGAAGTGCGGCAGCATGAAGCGGTCGTGCAGCTCGGTGCCCCAGCGCACCAGCTTCTTCGGCCGGTAGGGCTTTTGCCAGAAGCGCGCTACCAGGGAACGCAACAGCAGCTGTTGCGTCAATGACATCTGGGCGTGCGGCGGCATTTCGAAGCCGCGCAATTCGAGCAGGCCGAGCCGCCCGGTGGGCCCGTCGGGCGAGTACAGCTTGTCGATACAGAACTCGGCGCGGTGGGTGTTGCCGGTGGCGTCGATCAGCAGGTTGCGGAACAGGCGGTCGACAAGCCAGGGGGGTGTTGAATCCTTTGCCTGTTTTTCCAGCTCCCTGAAAGCAATTTCAAGCTCATAAACGGAATCGTTGCGCGCTTCGTCCACGCGCGGGTGCTGGCTGGTCGGGCCGATGAACATGCCCGAGAACAGGTACGACAGCGACGGGTGATTGTGCCACCAGGCGACCATGCTCGCGAGCAGGTCGGGGCGGCGCAGGAATGGCGAATCCGCGGCACTCGCGCCGCCCAGCACGAAGTGGTTGCCGCCGCCGGTGCCGGCATGCCGGCCGTCGACCATGAATTTCTCGGTGGTGAGCCGCGTGTGGTGCGCGGCGTCGTAGAGGAAGGTGGTGTTGTCGACCAGTTCGGTCCAGCTCTTCACCGGCTGGACGTTGGCCTCGATCACGCCCGGGTCCGGCGTGATGCGCAGGGCCTCCAGGCGCGCATCGCGCGGCGGCTCGTAGCCTTCGAGGATCACCGGGATCTTGAGCGCAGCGGCGGTCGCCTCGACCGCGGCGACCAGTTCCAGGTAGTCCTCGAGCGCGGTGGCGGGCGGCATGAAAATGTAGAGCACGCCGTTGCGCGGCTCCGCGCAGATCGCCGTGCGCGTGATCCAGCCCGCGGATTCGAAGGGGGCAGGAGCCGGGTCAGGCTCAGGCGCGCCGCTCGCGGTCGTGCTGGTTTTGTTCGTTACTGCCTGAAGAACGACCTTGGGCCGGCGCGGCAGGACATGCTGCTGCTCGAATGGATCGGGCGCGTGCATCCATGGCAGATCGCCGGCCGAGGCCCAGGGCAGCGAATCGAGCGG
>JBDTRO010000209.1:0-2222 GCA_039931635.1 Betaproteobacteria bacterium
AGCAGGTCGCGGCGGCGCGGCTCCTTGCCCAGCAGCGCGCGGACCTCTTCCCGCGCCCGAGGATCAACGCCGCGGCCCTTCAAGCCGAATCTTCCCTTTTTCTTCACGCTTCGATTATCGGCTGTCGGCAACGCCGGAATTCTTGACTGCGGTCAAGCCCGGCTAGGCGATTCGCCAGCGCCCGCCTTCGTCGAAGGCGCGCCCGGCACTCGCCAGCGACTCGAGGTGCTGCTCGATGACGCGGCGCTCGGCGTCCGTGTAGAACAGGTCGTGCAGGTGCCTCGGGTAGACGAAGCGGTGCGCCACGAGTTCGGTCAGCGTGGAGGGATGCTGCCCAAGATGCGCCGCGATCGCCTCTTCCCGCGCGTCCAGCCGGCCGGCGAAAGCCTGAAGCAAGGTGAGAAAAACCTCCCGGTCCGTGATCACGCCCTTGTGGTGGGATGTGATCCAGACCTTCGCGGGAATGTCCTTCACCGCTGCCAGCGTGCGCCGGAAATCGGCGAGATTGGAGGTGGCGTCGCCGTAGTACGGCCCGAACGACGACAGGTCGATGTCGCCGATGAAGGCAATGCCGCCGGGCTCCACCAGCAGCACGCAATGCCCGTTGGTATGGCCGGGCATGTGGAGGGCACGCACCGTCACGCCGCCGCCGAGGTCCCAGGACGCGCCGTCCTTGTAGGCCACGGCGTCGGGACGCGGCGCGTAGTGGAAATCCTTCTCGATCATGGCCCGCATGCGCCCCAGCACCTCGGGCACGTAGCCGTAGTGCCGCGCCAGTCCTTCCCAGCTGCGCGCCGCTGCCACATCCGCCTCATGCACGTGGACCGGTGCGTGCCGCAGCCGGTGCAAGCCCGCCATGTGGTCTTCGTGGACATGGCCCAGCACCACGAGGTCCGCATCCAGGAGTTCGCTGCCCAGACGGTTCGCGACCAGCGGAGTGTCGAACGCCACGAGCGTGTCGGCACCGCGCACCATGAGCTGGTTGCCGTCGGGGTACTTGCCGGATTTCTCGCCAGGATAGACGGTTACAGCGCCATGGCGAATCGTGGAAATTGTCATGAACGGCTAACGAGAGACCGTTAGCGGCAGCGCTTTCATGCCGCGAAACACCAGTGAATTCAACCACTCGAGGTTCGCCTCGGGCGCGGCGAGCGCGATGTTCCTCCAGCGCCGCGCCGCGGCCGGCAGCGCGACCTGGCCTTCCATTCGCGCGAGTGGAAAGCCCAGGCAGATGTGCATGCCGAAGCCGAAGGTGAGGTGCGGCACGTCCTTGCGGTTGAGCACCAGGCGGTCGGGATCGTCGTAGGCCTCGGGATCACGGTTGGCGGCGTTCAGCATGATGAATACCCGGTCGCCGGGCTTGAGCGTCTTGCCGCGCATCTCCTGCGCCACTTTCACGACTCTTACCTGCGCGCCGCTCGGGCCGTCGTAGCGAAGCAGTTCCTCGATCGCGCGCGGCGCCAGGCCTTCGTCCTCGCGCAGCGCCTGCAGCTCGCCCGGGAAGCGCAGGAGCGACAGCATCCCGTTGGCGATGTGGTTGGTGGTGGTCTCGTGCCCGGCGAAGAGCAGCAGGATGCAGGTGGCGACCAGCTCATCCTCGGTCAGCCGGTCGCCGCCGTCCTCCAGATGGACCAGGTCGGAAAGCAGGTCCTTGCGCGCCTGTTTTTTGCGGTCCTGGATCAGTTCGAGGAAAAAACCGGCCATTTCCTTCGTCGCCGCCTCGGCGATGCCGTATTTCTCGGGCGACATGCGCGAGCTGCCGATGAAAAGCGCCATCTCGTCCGACATGCGCTTCACTTTGGCCAGCTCCTCCTTCGGCACGCCCAGCATCGCCATGATCACCAGCGCGGGCAGCGGGCCGGCGAAATCAGCGACGAAGTCGATCTCGCTGCGGTTGCCGATGCGCTCGAACAGCCACTCGGTCAGCTCCTCGGCCACCGGCCGCATGGCATGCATGGACTGCACGTGGAACACCTTGGTGGTCAGGCGCCGCAGGCGCGTGTGCTCGGGCGGATCGCGGAACACCATCCAGTGCGTGAGGTAACGCATGATCTCGCCGATGCGCGCGGCCTCCGCACCCGGCAGGGTGGCGAAGAACGGCCGCAGCCGGTCCGACGATATTTCCTTGTCCAGGCACACCGCCTTGACGTCGTCGTAGCGCGTCAGGACCCAGGACTTCAGGCGCGGGCTCCAGTGGACGGGGTCTTCTTCGCGCAGCCGGC
>JBDTRO010000210.1:0-4582 GCA_039931635.1 Betaproteobacteria bacterium
TCTGGTTCAACGCCTATCCGGCGGAAGTGTTCATGGGCGACGTGGGCGCGCTCGCGCTGGGCGCCGCGCTGGGCACCATCGCAGTGATCGTGCGCCAGGAAATCGTGCTCTTCATCATGGGTGGCGTGTTCGTCGCCGAGACGCTCTCGGTGATGATCCAGGTGATCTATTTCAAGACCACCGGCGGGAAACGCATTTTCCGCATGGCGCCCCTGCACCACCACTACGAGCTGGAAGGCTGGAAGGAATCGCAGGTGGTGGTGCGCTTCTGGATCATCACCATGATGCTGGTGCTGTTCGGCCTCTCGACGCTCAAGCTCAGATGATGCGCGAACCGTCCGTTTCGCTGCCCGGGAAGCCTTCGGCGGTGCCGCTGCGGGACAGGCGCGTGCTCGTCCTCGGGCTGGGCGACACCGGGCTGTCGGTGGCGAACTGGGTCGAGCGCGAGGGCGGCATCGTGCGTGCCGCCGACACGCGCGCCGCGCCGCCGCGCCGGACGGATTTTTCCGGCGAACTGCACACCGGCAAGTTCAAGACCTCGCTGCTGAAGGACGTGGATCTCGTCTGCATCAGCCCGGGCCTGTCACTCGAGGAGGAACTGATCCAGGCTGCGCTCGCGAAAAACATTCCGGTTGTCGGCGACATCGAGCTTTTTGCCTGGGCCGCCGCCGGAACCGTACTCGCGGTCACCGGCACCAACGGCAAGAGCACCGTCTCCGCGCTCACCGGACACCTGCTCCGGGCCGCCGGCATCGACTGCGAAGTTGCGGGCAACATTTCTCCACCGGCCCTGGACGCCCTGCTCACGAGAAAAAAACCACCCGCCGCCTGGGTGCTGGAGCTCTCCAGCTATCAGCTCGAGACCACCTGGTCGCTCGCGCCGGCCGCGGCGGCGATGCTGAATCTCTCGGAAGATCACCTCGATCGCTACGCCGGGCTCGCCGAATATGCCGAAGCCAAGGCGCGCATCTTCATGGGCGGGGGCGCGCAGGTGCTCAACCGCTGCGATTCCGTCTCCATGGCGCTCGCCCTGCCGCAACGCGCGCAGGTGACATTCGGGCTCGACGCTCCGGACATGCCGGAGGATTTCGGCATCGCCGAACAATGGCTCGTGCGCGGCAAGGAGCGCATTCTGGCCGCCGTTGACCTGCCGCTTGCCGGCGCGCACAACGCCTCCAACGCGCTCGCCGCCTGCGCGCTCGCGCACCTTGCGGGCGCGCCGGTCGAATCGCTGGCGCAGGGCCTGCGCAGTTTCAAGGGTTTGCCGCACCGCATGCAGCGGGTCGCGCTGCGGCGAGGCATCGAGTGGCTGGACGATTCCAAAGGCACCAATGTCGGCGCCACGGTTGCCGCGCTGAATGGGCTCGCGCCAGCGCTCGGCGGACTGTCGAAGAAGGTCGTGCTGATCCTGGGGGGCGAGGGCAAGGGCCAGAACTTCGCGCCGCTCGTGCCTGCGGTGCGCGGGCACGCGAAGCACGTGCTGCTCATCGGCCGCGATGCGGCGCTGATTGAAAAGGCGCTTGCCGCGAGCGGTATCGCCGTGGAGCGCGTCGCCTCGATGGAAAAAGCGGTCGCGCGCGCCGCGCAAATCGCGGCGCCGGGCGACGCGGTGCTGCTTTCGCCCGCCTGCGCGAGCTTCGACATGTTCCGCGACTACCGGCACCGCGGCGAGGCCTTCGCCAAAGCGGTCGGGGAGCTGAAGAAATAATGGCGAGCATCGTTTTCGGCCAGGGAAACACGCGCACGGCAGGAAGTCCGGCGCCCGAGTACGACCGCTCGCTCGCCTGGGCCGCGCTGCTGCTGGTCTCGCTCGGCCTGGTGATGGTGTACTCGTCGTCGATCGCCACCGCGGAGACGAGTCGCCACGCGGGCAACAATCCCGCCTACTTCCTCCTGCGGCACAGCATGTTCCTCACGCTCGCGCTGGGCGCGGCGACCGCGGTATTCCTGGTGCCAGTGCGCATCTGGCAGACCGCCGCTCCCTGGTTCTTCGCCGCCTGCATCGTGCTGCTCGTCCTGGTACTGATTCCCGGCATCGGGCGCGAAGTCAATGGCGCGCGGCGCTGGCTGAACCTCGGCATCGCCAACATGCAGCCCTCCGAGCTGATGAAGCTCGCGGTGGTGCTCTACGCGGCCGACTACACGGTGCGCAAGCACGCGGTGCTGAAGAATTTCCGCCGCGGCCTGCTGCCGCTGCTGGCGGTGATGCTGGTGGTGGCGTGGCTGCTGCTGCGCGAACCGGATTTCGGCGCCTTCGTGGTGGTCGCGATGACCGCGTTCGGCGTGCTGTTCCTGGGCGGCATGAACGGCCGGCACTTTGGCGCGCTGCTGGTGATGCTCGGGGCGGGATTCGCGCTGCTGGTGCTCTCGTCGCCCTACCGCATGCAGCGCATCTTCGGCTTCATGGATCCGTGGTCGGACGCCTACGGCAAGGGCTACCAGCTGTCGCACGCGCTGATCGCGTTCGGCCGCGGCGAGTGGCTGGGCGTGGGCCTGGGTGCGAGCGTCGAGAAACTGCATTACCTGCCCGAAGCGCACACGGACTTCCTGCTCGCGGTGATCGCCGAGGAACTGGGCCTGCTCGGCGTGCTGGCGGTGATCGCGCTGTTCGTCTGGGTCGTGCTGCGCGCCTTCGCCATTGGCCGACAGGCGGCGATGCGCGAGCGCTACTTTCCCGCGCTGGTGGCGCAGGGGATCGGCATCTGGATCGGCTTCCAGGCGCTTATCAACATGGGCGTCAACATGGGCCTGCTGCCGACCAAGGGCCTGACTCTTCCGCTGATGAGCTTCGGCGGCTCTGGGCTGATCGTGAACTGCGTGGCGATCGCGATCCTGATCCGCATCGATTGGGAAAACCGCCAGCTCGCCAGGGGGCTCAACGCATGAGTGCGTTCCTGAACATCGCGTGAAGACCATCCTCATCATGGCGGGCGGAACGGGCGGACATGTATTTCCCGGGCTGGCGGTGGCCGACGAAATGCGCGGCCGCGGCTGGAACGTCGTCTGGATGGGTTCGCGCGGCGGCATGGAAGCGCGACTCGTGCCCACGCGCGGTTACCGCATGGCGTGGATCCACGCCCGGGCGCTGCGCGGCAAGGGGCTTGTGGCCAAGCTGATGCTGCCGGCAAACCTTCTGCTCGCGTTCTGGAACAGCGCGCGCGCGATCTTCGAAATTCGTCCCGATGTTGTACTCGGCATGGGCGGCTACGTCGCATTTCCGGGCGGCATGATGGCCTCCCTGCTCGCCAAACCGCTTGCGATCCACGAGCAGAACGCCGTCGCGGGCCTCACCAACAAGGTATTGCGCGGTGTTGCTGACCGCGCGTTCGAGGCCTTCCCCGGCTCGCTGAAGAATGCCGAGTGGACGGGCAATCCGATTCGCGCCGAAATCGCGCACCTCGCCGCGCCGGCCGAGCGGTACGCGGGGCGCGCCGGACCGCTGAAATTGCTGGTCGTGGGCGGCAGCCTCGGCGCGCAGGCGCTGAACGAGATGGTGCCCCAGGCGCTCGGACTGATGCCTGCGCCAGACCGGCCAACCGTCGTCCACCAGTCGGGTGAACGGCACCTCGCCGCGCTGACGGGTCACTATCAGAAGGCAGGCGTCCAGGGCGAACTGCTTGCGTTCATAGACGACATGGCGCACCGCTACGCCGAGGCAGACCTCGTTATCTGCCGCGCTGGCGCGATTACCCTGGCGGAGCTCTGCGCGGGCGGGATGGCAAGCGTGCTGGTGCCGTTTCCGCACGCGGTGGATGACCACCAGACGGCGAACGCGCGCTTTCTCGCCGACAAGGGCGCGGCGGTGCTTTTGCCGCAGGAAAAGCTCACACCGCAGGGTTTGGCGGCGCTGCTCGGCTCGCTGGACCGAGGAGCGTTGCTTGCCATGGCGCAGAACGCCCGGTCGCTCGGCAAGCCCGAGGCGACCCGCATCGTTGCCGACCGTTGCGAGGAGCTGGCCGCATGAAACACAAGGTCAGGCGCATCCATTTCGTCGGCATCGGCGGCTCGGGCATGAGCGGCATCGCCGAAGTGCTGGTGAACCTCGGCTTCCAGGTGAGCGGTTCGGACCTCGCCGAGAACGCCGCGACGCGCCGGCTCGCGGGGCTGGGCGCGACCATCACGATCAAGCACGACAAAGGCAACATCGAGGGCGCCGACGCGGTCGTCGTCTCCACCGCCGTGAAAGGCGACAACCCCGAGGTCGCCGCCGCGCGCGCGAGGCGCATTCCGGTGGTGCCGCGCGCGCTGATGCTCGCCGAGCTGATGCGGCTGAAGCAGGGTATCGCGATCGCCGGCACCCACGGCAAGACGACCACCACCAGCCTGGTGGCGAGCGTGCTTGCCGAGGGCGGCATGGACCCGACCTTCGTGATCGGCGGGCGGCTGAACGCCGCGGGCTCGAATGCGCGCCTGGGCGCGGGCGACTTCATCGTCGTCGAAGCCGACGAATCGGACGCGAGCTTCCTGCACCTGCAGCCGGTGCTCGCGGTGGTCACCAACATCGACGCCGACCACATGGAGACCTACCAGCACGATTTCGCGCGGCTGAAGCAGGCCTTCGTCCAGTTTCTCCAGAACCTGC
>JBDTRO010000211.1:0-2496 GCA_039931635.1 Betaproteobacteria bacterium
TTCACCAGGCTGCAATGCGGGGGGGCCCGCCGCGGTCATTATGCCCGAGGAGTTGGCGGAGAGAGTGGGATTCGAACCCACGGTACGTGATTAGCGTACACACGCTTTCCAAGCGTGCGCCTTAAGCCGCTCGGCCATCTCTCCGGCGGAGGCAGATTTTACCCGACCCGGCTGCGGGCCAAGCAAACAACAGTCGCCGGCGAACCATGTCCGGAGCCGGTTCCTTGTGGTCCCGCCCGGGAAAGCGGATTATCGATCTTGCATGGAACCTGTCGACAGCATCCGCCGGCTTGGCTTCGCTCGCTGGTACGAACGCCGGCTGATCGAGGGCCATGCATGGCTCATCAGCGGCGTGTTCTGCATCATCGCCATCGCAGCCTGCGCCGAGGAACTGAGCCTGCACGAATCCGTCACGCGCGTGCTCACCTATGCCGCGCTTGTGGCGCTCGCGTCGATGACGGGGTTCTACGGGTTCATGCGCTACCAGCAGATCATGGTCGAGGCCGAGAGCCTCGGCGAGCATGCCACCTGCGGTTCCTGCGGCGCGTACGCACGCTTCAGCCTGATCTCCGCATCCCAGGTGTGCTGCCGCAAGTGCAGCCACGTGTGGCGCCTGATCCAGCCGCCTGACGCCGACGAGCCCTAGCGACAAGGCGCGCAGTCTTGCGGCCTCAAACACCGGCTGCGTGATCGAGCACGAGCTTGATCTTGATGCCCGTCAGGACCACCCACAGTACGACTAGAAGGAAAAATGACACCAAGCCGATGTGCGCATCGAGTACGACGCGCGGCGTGAGCGCACGGGTGAAGCGGGTGACCGGCGAGGTCACGGTACGGAACAGTTTGTAAACGTGATTCTGCTCGCGTTTGGCGCCCGCAAGCACCCAGAGCACGCCCTGGCCGAGGAAGGCCACACCGGCAATTTCGGTGAGTGCCTTGAGAACTACGATAATCTCGTACACGGAGCCTCTCAATGGAACAGTGGATATCTTACCTGCGCGGGCGTGCGCTCGAGCTTTTCGGCCGGCGCGAAGCGGCCATTGCCGCCTACCGGGCGGCGCTCGCGGCGGATGCCGGCATGGTGGATGCCTCGAACCGCACCGCCTACCTGCTCACCTGGCTGCAGCGATTCGACGAGGCTGAACCATACTTCCAGACGGTGCTGCGCGCGCGGCCCGACAACGCAGTGGCGCACTTCAACTTCGGCTTCAACCTGGACAAACGCGGACAGTACGAGCGGGCCGCGCAGTCCTTCCGCGAGGCGACGCGGCTCAATCCGAAGATCGACCGTGCATGGTACGGGCTCGGCCTTGCGCACGCCCAGCTGGGCCACCACCGGAAGGCCGCCGAAGCGCTGCACGAGGCCGCCAGGCTGCAGCCCATGAATCCGCATGCCTGGTACCAGCTCGGCATGGCCTACCACGTCCTGCAGGAGCCGGAACAGTTCCGCAGCGTGGTTGACCACCTGCTGCGCTTCGATCCCAAGGCGACCCGGCAGCTGATCCGCGACGCCGGCGCCTCTGAACTCGAATTCCTCGTAAAGGATTTCCAGCCCTAAGAAAAAGGCCCGCCGAAGCGGGCCTTTTCCCTTTTCCGGATGTACCGTGCCGGACTAGCGGGCCTCGCTCACCACCGTGTCGCCGGACAGGTTCGGGTAGCGCACGTGCTCCACCAGTTCCTGGACCTGCTTGGACGGTTCGCCGGTGAGCATGCTCACGACTGCAATTGTCACCAGGCCGACGGGTACGCCGAACACGCCCGCCGATATCGCGTTCATGCTGAACCACTGGTACGAAGCAATCGGCGCCGTTACGCCAATCAGGTCGCGCAGGAAGGGATAGGTTACGCACATGTAGTACATGCATACCCCCAGGCCTGCGAGCATCCCCACGATGGCGCCCCACTTGTTGGCCCGCTTCCAGAACACCCCTAGAACGAGGGCCGGGAAGAACGCCGAGGCCGCCAGCGAGAACGCCGCGCCGACCAGGAACAGGATGTTTCCCGGCTTGTACGACGTCACCCAGGCCGCGATCAGTGCCACGGCCAGCAACAGGATTTTCGACACGGTAACGCGGCGAGCCGTCGTCGCGCTGGGGTCGATCATCTTGTAGTACAGGTCGTGCGAGAGCGCGTTGGCGATCGTGAGCAGCAGGCCATCGGCTGTCGACAGCGCTGCCGCCAGGCCGCCGGCGGCAACCAAGCCGGACACCACGTACGGCAAGCCTGCGATCTCCGGCGTGGCGAGCACGATGATGTCACCGCCGATAGCGATCTCCGCGAGCTGCACGATACCGTCGAAGTTGAGGTCAGTGATCGTCAAAAGCGCCGGATCCACTAGTCGCCAAGCTGCCGCCCATGCAGGCAACTCCGCAAACTTGCTGCCTACCAGGTGCGAGTACACGTCGTACTTGGCGAGCACCGCGAGGCAAGGCGCGGTGAAATACAGCAGGAAGATGAAGAACAGCGACCAGAACACCGACTGGCGCGCCTGCCGGA
>JBDTRO010000212.1:0-4174 GCA_039931635.1 Betaproteobacteria bacterium
GTGCAGGATGAGGAGCTGCTTCAGCTTCGCGCCGAGGGCGCGCTCGTGCTCGAAGCGCCCGGCGTCGACGCCGGGCTTGGCGGCGACGGCGGCCGAGCGCAGCTCCGCCACCGAGACGAGCAGCGCTTTTTCGTGTGCCGCGTAGCCGCGCACCGCTTCGACCAGCTGCGGCACCAGGTCGGCGCGGCGCTTCAGCTGCACGTCGATGTCGGCGAACGCCTCGCGCGCGAGATTGCGGTCTGAAATCAACCGGTTGTAGATCCAGGCCGCGCTCGCAAATACCACCGCGAGCATTCCGATCGCAATCCAGGCCGCGTCCATCCGGCAATTATCGGCTGACCCGGTTCCGGCCGCCACGCTTGGCGCGGTAAAGCGCCTCGTCCGCGGCTTTCAGGACCTGGGCCGGCGTGGCGCCTTCGCCCGGCGCGGCGGCGCCGATCGAAATCGTGACCGAAAGCAGTTTTTCCGGCAGCTGGCTGTCGGGGGCGCGCAGCTTTTCGCCCCGTTCCTTTTCCTTCGGCCGCTCTTCGCCCCGCACCGCCATGCGATAGGCCTCGACCGAGGCGCGGGTGGCTTCCAGGTGCGGCAGGACCTCCTCCAGCGTGGCATCGTCGAACAACACCGTGAATTCCTCCCCGCCGTAGCGAAAGGCGCGCCCGCCGCCTTCGACCTCGGCCAGGCGCTCGGCCACCAGCTTGAGCACCTGGTCGCCGATGTCGTGGCCGTGGGTATCGTTGAACGACTTGAAGTGGTCGACGTCGCCCATCGCCAGCACGTAGCGCGGACCCAGGCCCGCCATCGCCTCCTGCAGCGCGCGCCGTCCCGGCAGCCCGGTCAGTTCGTCGTTGAAGGCGAGGCGGTGCGACTCCTGCAGCATAGCGACGATCAGGATCGCACCCGCCGCCGCGGTGAACACGCCGAACACCGCTTCATCGGCGGCCCATTCGCAGCCGATGAAAAACGCCACCAGCGCGCCCGCCTGGCCGACCGCGATCGGCGACACCGGCCCGCCCTGCTTTAGCGCGGGATGCAGCCAGGCCCGCCACGCCGCGGCAGTCAACGCCGCGCAAAAGAGCACGCGGCCAAGGAACGGCGCCGGCGGCGAGCGCAGCAGCCAGTGGTCCAGCATCGTCTGCCAGGCGGCGCCCGAGAGCGCACTGCGCCCGGAAGAGGCGATCCAGGCCACCAGCAGGATTTCGCCCGCCACGATGAACAGCCACCGGTAGTCGCCGTGATAGGACACGCCGCGCTCGGGCAGCAGCAAGGCGACCAGGATGTTGAGCGGCACCAGCACCACCGCCGCCGTGTACACCGCGCGCGCCGTGAAACTGGCGGCGCCGAAATCGAGCGCGAAACGGAATCCCAGGTAGGCGATAAAGAGCGACACCGCCGCGACGAACGCGCGCCCGCGGTTGAACCACATCCCCATGCCCGCCCCGGCCAGCAGCACGAAGTAGGCCCCCGCCTCCTTCAACCCCGCGAGCGAGGGCGGCAGCGCGGGGCCGATCCACAGCGCAAGCGCGGCAGCCGCGAGGATCGCCACGGGGGCGATCAGGGACCGGAATTCAGCGGCGAGCGGGGCGCGCACGGCGGCGTTTTTTCCTTGCCTTGGGACGGGGCGGCAGCTCGATGCTGTGTTCGGCCGAGTGGTCGTCCAGGATCGGCGGCGCGCCGGCGGTTTTTTCCAGCACTGCGGCGAGGTCGCCGAACACCGGTGAGTCCTCGTTGGCGCTGTAGTGGACCTGGTTGCCGACCCTTTCCGCGCTCAGCAGGCCGGCGCCGGCGAGCAGCCGCAGTTCGCGGTGCAGCGAGCCCGCAGGGATGCCCGTGAGTCGGGCAATCATCCGCACATGGAAGCCGTCGCCCGGGCGCAGAAGGAGGAGCGACAGGACCCGGTAACGGTAGGCGCCGAACAGCAGGTTGGCGAGGTCCTGGGTCGGAGGAGGTTTTCGAATTACCGTTCTCTCCATTGCTACGATTGTAGCATATTAGAGAACGACCTGCCTCTCAGCCCTCATGTCTCTCAGCCGCCAATCCTGTCCGGCCTGAATCCCACGTCGCAGACCTTGCCGCGCTGGGCGCGCTTGCCGGCGAATTCCCTGAGCATTTTCGCGTCCAGGGTTTCCTCCGCGCGATTCTTGCGCTTCACACCGGAGACGACGAGGCTCTTGCCGTCGGTGACGGCGACCGAGGCAAGGGCAATCTTGTCGGGCAGGCCGATCAGCTGCACGCCCACCCCGCCGTTGGGCCGGGTCGGCAGCTCGTCCATGGGGAAGACGAGGAGCCGGGCGTCGGAAGAAAGTGCGGCGACCTGCTTCTGGTTTTCAATCAGGAAAACAGGTGCGAGCGCTTTCGCGCCCTCCGGCACGCTCATGAAGTCCTTGCCCTGCCTCGTCTTGGTGGCGAGGTCGCCCAGCTTGCACAGGAAACCATTGCCGGCGGTATTGCTCATCAGCAGCTGCGCCTCGGCGCTGCCCAGGCCGATCCAGACGATGTCGTCGGCGCCGGAATTGATGAGCGTGTTCACCGGCGCGCCGTCGCCGCGCCCGGAGGGCAGCGCCGCCGCCTCGACGCTGAAGCACTTGCCTCCTGAAGCCAGCACCGTGAGGCTGTCCGTGGTCTTGCATTCCAACTCCAGGTAGCGCGCGTCGCCATCCTTGAAATTGACGGAGTCCATCCCGACGCCGTGGCCGCTGCGGCCGCGCACCCAGCCCTTTTTCGACAGGATCACGGTGATCGGCTCTTCCACCACGGTGCGCTCGATGGACGTGCGCTCGTCGGCCCTGAGCAGCGTGCGGCGGTCATCGCCGTATTTTTTCGAGTCGTCGGCCAGTTCCTGGATGACCAGTTTCTTCAGCACCTTCTCGTCACCGAGGATCTCGTTGAGGCCTTTCTTCTCGGCCTCCAGCGCCTTCCTCTCCTCGTTCAGCTTGACGCCGTCCAGCCTGGTGAGCTGCCCGAGGCGCAGGTTGACGATGTCCTCGGACTGGCGTTCGGTGAACTTGTATTTCTCCTGCAACTTGCGCTTGGCCTCGGGCTGGTCTTCGCACGACCGGATCAATTTGATGATCTCGTCGATCTTGACGTAGGCCAGCAGGCGGCCCATCACGATCTCGAGGCGCTCCTCTACCCGTTTCAGGCGGAACTGCGTGCGACGGCGGACCGTGGCGAGGCGGAATTCGCCCCACTCCTTCAGGATCGTGACCAGGTCCTTCGTCTCGGGCAGGCCGTCCAGGCCGAGCCAGGTCAGGTTGAGCGCGTAACGCGTCTCCAGGCTGGTCTGCGCGAGCAGCGTCTTCATCGTCTCGTCGGGGCTCTGGCGCGAGGTGCGCGGCTCGATCACCAGGCGCAGCTTCGCCTTGCGGTCGGACTCGTCGCGCACGGTCTCGATCTGCTCCAGCATGAACTGCTTCAGGCGCCGCTGTTCCTGCGACACCTCTTTCTTGCCGGTGGAGGGCTTGGGGTTGACCAGCGCCTCGATTTCTTCCAGCACCTGGCGCACGGAAACGCCGTGCGGCAGCTCGGTGATGACGATGCGCCACTGGCCGCGTGCGAGCTGCTCCGTGGTCCAGCGCGCGCGCATGGCGATGGAACCGCGGCCGGTCTCGTAGGCCGCGCGAATTTCATCTTTCGCCGATATGAGCTGTCCGCCGCCGGGAAAGTCCGGTCCCGGCATGATCGCCAGGACCTCTTTGAGTAGTTTTGGATCCGGGCCCCCTGCCCCGGATTTGGCCTTCGGGTGCTTGATGACATGCGCGGCCGCCTCGGCGACTTCCCGCAGGTTGTGCGACGGAATGCGCGTGGAAAAGCCGACCGGGATGCCGAAGGAGCCGTTCAGCAGGCCGAACGGCAGGCGCGCGGGCAGCAGCTGCGGTTCGTCGAACTTGCCGTCGTAGTTCTTGATCCAGGAAACAGTGCCCTCGCCGATTTCGGCCAGCATCAGCTCGGCGTAGCGCGACAGCCGCGCCTCGGTATACCGGTAGGCGGCGGCGGAATCGCCGTCGCGGCTGCCGAAATTACCCTGCCCTTCGATCAGCGGGTAGCGCATCGAGAACGGCTGCGCGAGGTGCACCATCGCCTCGTAGGTCGAGGAGTCGCCGTGCGGGTGGTATTTGCCCAGCACCTCGCCAACGTAGCGCGCGCACTTGACGAAGACCGTGGCCGCGCTTGCGCC
>JBDTRO010000213.1:0-19053 GCA_039931635.1 Betaproteobacteria bacterium
GGTTCGAGTGCGCGCCGTAGGACAGGCCGACCGAGGCCGAGGCGCGGCTGATCTCTTCCATCGCGACGATGTGCGCGAGGTAGCCCATCTGCGTGCCGCCGAACTCTTCTTCGACGGTGATGCCGAGCAGGCCGAGCGCGCCCAGCTTGCGCCACAGGTCCATCGGGAACTGGTTGGTCGCGTCGATCTGCGCCGCGCGCGGCGCGATTTCCGCGGCGGCGAAATCGCGCACCGCGGCGCGCAGCAGCTCGATGGTTTCGCCGTGGCCAAAGCGGAGGAAGGGATAGTCCATGGGCAACCGGTGACCTTACTTGACGTTTACGTAAACGTCAACTCGGCTTCAACTGGCGCCGGATCTTCTTCTCGAAGGCCTCCAGCTCGGTGAGCTGCGCTTCGATGTCACGCCGTTGCTGCAGCAGGCTCGCCTTGTGCGCCTCCAGCACCGCCAGGAAGCGCTTGAGCTGCGGCCGTTCGTCGCGCCCGGGCTCGTACATGTCGATCAGCTCGCGGATTTCGGACAGCGTCAGGCCGAGGCGCTTGCCGCGCAGGGTGAGCTTCAGGCGCGTGCGGTCGCGCGGCGAATAGATGCGGCGCTGGCCCGCGCGCTTCGGTGCGAGCAGGCCGTGGTCCTCGTAGAAGCGGATCGCGCGCGGCGTGACATCGAATTCGCTCGCCAGTTCGCCAATGGAAAATTCGCCGCGTTCCTTTTCGATGGGCTGCATGATAGGGTGCATGGATTCTAGCTCGACAAACCCGCGCGTGACCGTCCCCGACTATCCGTTTCCGGAACCGCCAGCGCCCGGCACGACCCGCGAGGTCGCGCCAGGCGTGCACTGGTTGCGCATGGCGCTGCCGTTCCAGCTCGATCACATCAATTTGTGGATGCTCGAAGACGGATCGAAGGAAAATCCGTGCTGGCTGCTTGTCGACAGCGGGCTCGGCAACGACCCCACGCGCGCGCTGTGGGACCGAATCTTCGCGGAGAAAATCGGCTCGCAGCCGGTGCCGCGCGTGCTCGTCACGCACTACCACCCGGACCATGCGGGCAACGCTGCCTGGCTGTGCAAGCGCAGCGGCGCCGAGCTCTGGATGACGCGCGGCGAGTTTCTCACCGTGCATGCGGCGCGCAACGGTTCCGCCGGCTATGCCACCGAGGCGCAGATGGAGCTGTTCCGCAGCAACGGCCTGGACGAAGCGCAGGCGAATGCGCTGCTCACCCGCGGCGGGATGTACAAATCCATGGTGCCGGATTTTCCGATCGCGCACCGGCGCCTCTACGAAGGCGACCGGATCGCGATTGGCGGCCGCGACTGGAAGGTGATCGTCGGCTTCGGCCATGCGCCCGAGCATGTTTCGCTCTACTGCGAAGCGCTGAACGTGCTGATCTCGGGCGATATGCTGCTGCCGCGCATATCCACCAATGTCGCGGTGCGTCCGATCGACCCACGCTCCAATCCGCTGCGCCTGTTCCTGGAGTCGATCCGGCGCTATCTCGCCCTGCCCCAGGACGTACTGGTGCTGCCCTCGCATGGCCTGCCGTTCCGCGGCGCCCACGCGCGTGTCGCGCAGCTGGAGGCGCATCATGCGGAGCGGCTCGCCGAATTGCAGGCGGCCTGCGTGGCATCGCCGCGCGCCGCGGCCGATGTGCTCGAGATCCTGTTCAAGCGCAAGCTCGATACCAGCCAGATTTTTTTCGCGCTGGGCGAGGCGATCGCCCATCTGCACTACCTGCACTATGACGGGCAGCTGGCGCGTACCGTGGGCGGCGATGGCGTGGCGCGGTTTGCGCCGGCGTAGGGGTTGAAGGGAGGGGCCATGGACGGAAAACCGCAGCCGATGAATCCCGATGAGACCGCGCGCGTCCTGCACGAGGTCGCCGAGCGCTCGGCGCGGATATTCGCGGATTTTGCGAGCCGCAACCCCGCGGCCGGCGCTGCCGGCGACGAACTGGGCATCGCCAAGGCGTACATGGACCTGTACGCGAAGATGCTGTCGAATCCCGCCGCGCTGGCCGCGACTTCGACCAACCTGATGCTCGATTACATGCAGCTCTGGCAATCGAGCTGGATGAAGGCGATGGGCATGCAGGCGGCGCCGGTCGCGACTCCGGCGAAGGGCGACGGGCGCTTCAGGGACGACGACTGGAGTTCCAATTTCCTGTTCGATTACCTGAAGCAGTCGTACCTCATCACGGCGCGCCATATGCAGCATGCAGTGGCCAGCGTGGAAGGCTTGCCCGCCGAGTCGGAGAAGAAAGTCGCGTTCTTCACGCGGCAGTTCGTGGATGCACTGTCGCCGTCCAACTTTGCGCTCACCAATCCCCAGGTGCTGCGCGAGACGGTGGCCAGCGGCGGCCAGAACCTGCTCAAGGGCCTGGACAACCTTCTCGGCGACATCGAGAGGGGCGGCATCAGCATGACCGACGAGAAGGCCTTCGAACTCGGCCGCAACGTCGCCACCACGCCAGGCAAGGTGGTGTTCCAGACCGATCTCATGCAGCTGATCCAGTTCGAGCCGACCACGCAGGAGGCCTACCGTACGCCGCTGGTCATCATTCCGCCCTGGATCAACAAGTACTACATCCTCGACCTGCGCCCGACGAACTCCTTCATCAAATGGGCGCTCGACCAGGGGCATACCGTATTCGTGCTTTCCTGGGTCAACCCGGACGCGCGCCTCGCGCAGATGGGCTTCGAAGACTACATGAAGCAGGGGCCGCTCGCCGCCCTGGCTGCGGTGGAAAAGGCGACCGGCGAACGCCAGGTGAATTTCATCGGCTATTGCCTCGGCGGCACCTTGCTCGGGGCCACGTTGGGTTTTCTCAGTGAAAAAGAACAGATCGACCGGGTAAAAAGCGCGACGTTCTTCGTCAGCCTGCTGGATTTTTCGGCGCCCGGCGAACTGGGCGTGTTCATCGACGAGGCGCAGGTCGACAGCCTCGAGAAGAAGATGAACGAGCGCGGCTACCTCGAAGGCTCCGAGATGGCCTCGACCTTCAACCTGCTGCGTGCCAACGACCTGGTGTGGTCCTTCGTCATCAACAACTACCTGATGGGCAAGGACCCGTTCCCGTTCGACCTGCTGTACTGGAATTCGGACGCGACGCGCATGCCGGCGCGCATGCACAGCTTCTACCTGCGCAACATGTACCTGAAGAACCTGCTCGGCGTGCCGGGCGGCATCACGCTGGAAGGCGTGCCGATCGACCTGTCGAAGGTGACGGTGCCGGCCTATTTCATCTCCACCGCGGAAGACCACATCGCGCCCTGGAAGACCACCTACAAGGGCTCTCACTACCTTGGCGGCGATGTGCGCTTCGTGCTCGGCGGTTCCGGCCACATCGCGGGCATCGTCAATCCGCCCGCGGCGAAGAAGTATCACTACTGGACCAACGACGCGCGGCCCGACAGGGCCGACGACTGGTTCGCGACCGCGACGCAGCACCCGGGTTCCTGGTGGAACGACTGGCAAACCTGGATGGACGCGCGCAATGGCGGCGAGAAGGTCTGCGCGCGCACTCCCGAGAACCCTCTTGAGGATGCGCCGGGCAGCTACGTCATGCTGCGCCTGGGCAAGGGGCGATAACGTCCGCGTTGCGGCGGCGCGCGGGCATCTATGACCTGCGGACCGGTGACTCCGACTGCGTGACTATCCGGGTTGTGCAGAGTGCTGTATTTGGTGCGCCCGCCTACGAACGGGATGGGTAGATTTTCCAATCCCCGCAGTGCGACGAAGGAGCAAGGTCAGGTAGTTTCCATTTCGCACGAGTTGGCACAAGTACACGTTCGGCAGCCGGTCAAGCAATAGGAGGCTGTCTATGTCCCCACTCGTGAATCTGCTTGGCCATCCTTCCGGCGCGTTGTCGAGTTTTTTCCTAATGATTTTTCCCGACATGATCCGGCGCACGGCAGCTTGAACGCTTGGCGCGAACAACTGAGTCTCAAAGCGGCCTAAACCGCTGCGCGCATCGAAATTGCCGACGATCGTCCATGTTGCGTCATAGCTGGGCATAACCACCCCTGGTGGCCCGGACTACTACCATATATCACGGCGGCACTGCGGGGCCTATACCGACACTGCGGGACCAATACCAATAAGGGGCAAAACATAGGAAACAGGCACTTAACTCGAAGGTGCTACGGCTGTATCCAGGTACGCTTGGGAGAAGCTCGAGTGCAGCAATCGGAGGTATCGTTCGGCACATGATCCGGATCCGATTCGCGGCCACCATCCTCGGGCTGCTGGCGCTTGCGGCCTGCGGCGAGAAGGCTGCCGTCGGCTTCCAGGGCTACGCCGAAGGCGAATACGTGCTGGTGGCGGCGCCGGCCGCCGGCAAGCTGGAAAAGCGCTGGGTGAGCCGCGGGCAGGAAGTGGAGGCGGGCGCGCCGCTGTTCACGCTGGAAGACCTGAACGAAAAAGCATCCAGGCGCGAAGCCGGGGAACGCGTGCACAACGCCGAAGCCAAGCTCGCCAACATTGCCGCCGGCAAGCGAAAGCCGGAGCTGGACGCGATCCAGGCGCAGGAGGCCCAGGCCGCGGCCGCGCGTGAGCTTTCCACCCGCCGGTTGACGCAGCAGGAGGCGCTCCATGCCAAGGGCTTCCTCTCGGCGGCCAGCCTGGATGAGGCGCGCAGCAATCACAAGCGCGACATCGCGCGCGTGGCCGAGACGGAGGCGCAGATCCGCCTCGCGCGCATGGCGATCGGCCGCGACAAGGAAATCGCGGCCGCGCAGGCGGACGTCGAAACGGCGCGCGCGGTGCTGGCGCAGAGCGACTGGCGTCTCGCGCAAAGGGCGATCGCCGCGCCCGCGAAAGCGCTGGTGCAGGACACGCTGTATTCCGAGGGCGAGTGGGTGGCGGCCGGCAGCCCGGTGGTGAGCCTGCTGCCCCCGGGCAACCTGAAGCTGCGCTTTTTCGTGCCCGAGACGGCGCTCGGCGGCCTGAAAATCGGCCAGGCGGTGCACGCCACCTGCGATGGATGTAACGCGGCCATATCTGCAAGGATTTCCTACATATCCCGTCAGGCGGAATACACGCCGCCGGTGATCTACAGCCGCGACCAGCGCTCGAAGCTGGTGTTCCTCGTCGAGGCGCGTCCCGAACCCGCCGACGCCATGAGGCTCAAGCCTGGCCAGCCTCTGGATGTGTTGTTGAATTGATTTTCTCCCTGTGGAATTTTCCATTGATGTCAAGGGATTGAACAAGAGCTTCGGCGACAAGCACGTGGTGCGCGACCTGGCGCTGAAGGTGCCGCGCGGCCAGATTTTCGGTTTTCTCGGACCAAACGGCAGCGGCAAGACCACCTCCATCCGCCTTATCTGCGGCCTGCTCACCGCCGATTCGGGCAGCGGCACCGTGCTCGGCTACAACGTCATGAAGCAGTCGGCCGAGATCAAGCGCGAAGTCGGCTACATGACGCAGAGGTTCTCGCTCTGGGAAGACCTGACCATCCGCGAGAACCTGGATTTCGTCGCGCGCATGTACGGCATGGACGACCGCCGCGCGGCGGTGTCGCAGGCCATCGAGAAGCTCGGCCTCGCCGCGCGCCAGGACCAGCTCGCGGGCGCGCTCTCCGGCGGCTGGAAGCAGCGCCTTGCGCTCGCCTCCTGCCTGCTGCACGAGCCCCGGCTCCTGCTGCTCGACGAGCCGACGGCCGGCGTGGACCCGAAGGCGCGGCGCGATTTCTGGGACGAGCTGCGCGCGCTCGCGGCAAACGGCATCACCGTGCTGGTCTCGACGCACTATATGGACGAGGCCTCGCGCTGCGACCAGCTCGCCTACATCGCCTACGGCAAGCTGCTCGCGGTCGGCACTGCGCAGCAGCTCATCGAGGCGAACCACGCCGCGGACCTCGAGGACGTGTTCGTCGGACTGATGAAAGGCACGGAGGACAACTTCCAGTGAGCGCGCGTATTCCGCGCGCCCGTTCTCCCGCGCGTCTGTCCTTCTCCCGCTGGGTCGGCATCATGCTGAAGGAGTTCATCCAGTTGAAGCGCGACCGGCTGACCTTCGGCATGATCATCGGCATTCCGGTGATGCAGTTGATCCTGTTCGGCTTCGCCATCAACTCGGACCCGAAGCACTTGCCCACCGCGGTGCTCGCGGCCGATCACGGCGTCCACGAACGCACGATCCTGTGGGCGCTCAGGAACAGCGGCTATTTCCGCATCGAACGCGAAGCGCGCAACGAAGCCGAGGCCGCGGACCTGCTCGCCCGGGGCGTGGTGCAGTTCGTGGTCACCATTCCGGAGAATTTCTCGCGCAAGATCGCGCGCGGCGAGCGCCCGCAACTGCTGGTCGAAGCGGACGCGACCGATCCCTCGGCGACCGGCAACGCCATCGCGGCGCTCAACGGCATTGCGCGCAACGCGCTGGCGCGCGACCTGCAGGGCACGCTCGGGCGGTTGAATCCGGCGGCCGATCCGGTCGAACTGCGCGTGCACCGGCGCTACAACCCCGAGGGCGTGACGCAGTACAACATCGTGCCGGGCCTGCTCGGCGTGATCCTCACCATGACCATGATCCTGATGACCGGCCTCGCGATGACGCGCGAGCGCGAGCGCGGCACCTTCGAGAACCTGCTCTCGACGCCGGCGCTGCCGATCGAGGTGATGACCGGCAAGATCGTGCCTTACATCATGATCGGCCTGGTGCAGGTGTCGATCGTGCTGGGCGCGGCGCAGCTGCTGTTCGGCGTGCCGATGCTGGGCTCGGCGTTGTTGCTGTACCTGTGCGTGCTGCTCTTCATCGCCGCCAATCTCACGCTGGGCATCACCTTTTCCTCGATCGCGCGCAACCAGCTGCAGGCGATGCAGATGACCTTCTTCTTTTTCCTGCCTTCGATGCTGCTCTCGGGCTTCATGTTCCCGTTCCGCGGCATGCCGGAATGGGCGCAGTGGATCGGCTCGGTGCTGCCGCTCACCCATTTCCTGCACCTGGTGCGCGGCATCATGCTGAAGGGCAACTCCTTCACCGAGCTCTGGCCGAACATCTGGCCGATCATGGCTTTCATGGCCGTGATGATCGGGTTGGGGCTGCTCGTTTACCGCCGTACGCTGGACTAGAGCGGTCTTCCTGAAGCGAATTACGAGCGGGGCTCACCCCGCTCGTTCACCGGTATCGTGGTTCCCGGCTGCGAGGTCATCTGAACGCGATGGTCCACGCCGCGGAAGGTGTAGGTGACATCCCAGTAGTCCGGCTTCGCGCTGGGAACCGTAGCGCAGCGCTGGACGTTCTGCGGGGCCGGCGCCGGCTGGCCGATGCCCAATTTGCTTCCGATCTTGGCGTAATTGGCGCCCGCGTATCCGCCGACGGCGGCGCCACCCACGGTGGCGATGTCCTGCGTGCTTCCCTTGCCGCCGATCTGATGGCCGAGGATGCCGCCCAGCACGGCGCCGACGACCGCGCCCGGAATGCTGGGAGTGTTCTGTGCCGGGGCAACCTGCGCGGCCTCGACCCAGCATTTCTGCTCGGGTGTCGCGACCACCGCGCGCGCGGAAGTCACGGTCGCCTGATGCATCTGCTCGCTGTCGCGCCGGCGATAGTCGCGTCCGTCACGGACGGCGACCGGCTCGGGTGCGTAGCGATCGTCGGCGATGCGGGCGTTGGCGGTCACGGGACGAACCGAAGAGATGCGGTCGTTCAAGCCGAGCCGGACCAGCGACGTGTAGCGACCCGGCCGCAGGATGACGCAGCGCCCGCTGAACGCGGTGCCTTCGCAGGCTTCCCAGCGCTGCTCGCCCGCGACATCGACCGACGAAGCGCGGTCGTTGAAGCCGAAGCGCGCGAAATTGCCGATCTGCTTCGAGGAGGTGAACGAGCGGCCCTGGAAGCCCTCTTTCTCGTAGAACACTACCTGCGACGCGATCGGCAGCGGCGCGTAGCGGTCGTCATCGATGCGCGCGCTGGCGCTGACAGGCCGCATCGAGGCAATGCCGTCGGTCAATCCCATTGCCGCCAGCGATGGGTAGCGGCCCGGGCGCAGGACGACGCAGCTGCCGTTGAAGCGCAAGTCGTCGCATACTTCCCAGCGCGAACTCCGCACCACGGCCGAGGAGGCGCGCTCGTTGAAGCCGAAGCGCTCGAAATCGCGGACCTGGGTCTTCGTCGAGAAGGTGCGGCCCTGGAATCCTTCGTTCTCGTAAAAACTCACCTGCGCGACTGCCTGCGCCGCCAGCGTCAATCCGGCCACTGCCAATCCTGTCCTGAATGGGGCTTTCATCAATGTCTCCTGTTGATCGTGGCCGTGACTATGCGGAGCCGTCGGGAAAGGGTCTGTGCGTTCGCGCACAGAGCGCGCGGGGCGATGGGAACAAACTTTCGGGAGCGCTGGCCAGCCGGCCAGCCACGTTCAAGGAGAGAACATCATGATGAAAGCAGGCACTCTAGCGCGGTTCGCCGCGGGAGCATTTCTCTGTGGCAGCGCGGGCGTGGCTATTGCCGCGGACATCACCATGATTCAGCCGAGCGCCTCGACCGTGACCCTCCAAGGCGGCCAGGTAACAGTAAGGTTTGCCGTGAGCGGCAGCGCGGCATCCAACGATCATTGCGGCTATTTCGTCGAGTACAGTGACGGCATGGCCGGAGATTCGCGCGTCATCGACAACGAGAATGGCGGCTTCAGCCGGCCACACGAGCGCATATTCAACCGCCCCGGTACCTATACCGTCAGGGCAAGCGGCCGGAATGTGAAGACCACCGGTCCCTGCAACGGGGCAGCGACGACGACCGTCACGATCCTCGCGGCGGCCGCGCCTGGACCGGTTTCGCGCAGAGGCGCGGCGCCAACCTGTCCGGAAGGCTGGGCGCTGAACGAGAGGACAGTGAACTGGCGTACCGGCGCGTTCAGTTGCACGGCCAAGCCCGAAGTGCAGCTGGTATGCCCGGATGGTCTCGTGTACTACGAGCGCGACGGCATCATCGGCTGCAGGCTGGATCGGCGCGACCGTTAACCGCTGACGCCAGCGCGCGAAACGAAAATGCCTGTTGCAATTGCTTACTGGTATCGGAGACTCTCCAGGCAAAGACCGGCGTCATCGCAGGACAACCTGGAGACGTCTCATGAGCGCATTTCCAAGGCGGTCTCGCGCCAGCCATGGGACGATGACAAGGCTGGCGGCCGCGGCAACCGCTAGGCAGCGGAAAAAATTGCGCTACGACCGTCCCAGATTCAGGATCGCATCGACGACATTTGCTGTGCCGGGCGACAGCAGCAGGATGTCGGAGCCGACCCGCACGTAGCGATACCCCGGCGGCGGCTGGCCGATCTGCGTCACCAGCTGTCGCGGAACCGTGTAGTACTTCACATCGCGCGCCAGCGGCTGGCCCATGTTCCATTTCTTGGCCTGGCCCGGCGGCATGCAACCGTTGTGCTTCTTGGCCAGTCCCGGAGGGCAGCGCCCCGACTTGTATTCATGCTCGTAGTAATCGTGCACCGTTGTGCGGTGCTGGCCCTCGAAGTGGTGGCTCCGCTCGTCCTTCTCCCGCTCGCCCTTCTCCTTGTGGCCGTTGCCCTTGTCAGAACGTTCGCCGCGGTCCGATTTGCCGCCGCCGGCCCATGACGGCTTCTCCGCCAGCGCGGGACCGATCGCCAGCATTCCCGCCAGCGCAAGGGCCATCGCACATCTGGATCCCAGCATGCTCTTGTTCATCAGGTTCTCCTTTTTTCGTGACTGACGTTATGGCGGCGATGCGACGGAATCCGTTCGCTGCCGCTCTTAGCGCGGCGTTTTATTGTCCAGCGTGCCCTGGCGCACAGATGGCGGCGCGCGCGGAAATCACAATGCGCAGTTGCCTCCGGCAACGCCGATTTCGATCATCCAACCGAGAGAGCCATGAGCCAACATTCCAGTGTGGTGACAAAGGATCAGCTAGTCGAACAATTCAACGCGGTCGTGACCGAAACAGAGCAACTGCTCAAGTCCGTGGCAACCGCGGGCGGTGAGAAGGTTGGCGCCCTGCGTGCCGGCGCCGAACAGAGCCTGGCGAACGCCAAGGAGCGGCTGCGCGAGCTGCAGCATGCCGCGACGGACAAGGTCGAGGCCGCGTCAAAGACGGCGGATGATTACGTGCACGTGCACCCGTGGCAGGCGATCGGCACGGCGGCCGGCCTCACCATCGTCGCCGGTGTGGTGATCGGCCTGCTGCTGAACCGCCACTGATCGTTCCGCGTGCGGCAGGCCGGCATCCTGGTGGGCCTGGCCTTGCTGGCAGGCTGCTCGACGCATCCGATCACCGGCCGCGACCAGATTCTCGCGCTGCCCGCGGTGCAGGCAGCGCACGCTGATGCGAGTTTTGCAGTTTCCGCGGGGCTCCCGGGCACGGCGGCACCCGCGTGCGAACAGGACTGCGGCAGCGCCGAAAACATTGCCGCTTTCGCCGCCAGGGTGGCGACGATCGGCGCGCGCCTGGAAGTCTCCGCGCGCGGCATCGACCCTGAGTTGTTCGGGCAGATCGACAATTTCAGGGTCGAAGTGAACCATGCCATCGGCGCGAGTACCGGATCCAGCGCCGGCGGGCGCATTGCCATCGGTGCGGGGCTCGCCCGTCTGGAACCGACCGACACCGTGATCGCATTCCTCATCGCCCGCGAAATGGCGCACGTGATCGCGCGGCACGCGGCGGAGAACTCCGGCGCGTCCATCGTGTTCTCCGCGCTCGGCATGCTGCTGCCCGGGATCAACGTGCTCGCCCGGTTAGTTGCGACGAAGGTGGGCTCGAGCATGCTGACGCGCAGCTGGGAGGCGCAACAGGAGCGCGAAGCCGACGACATCGCCGTCACGCTCCTCGAGCACGCCGGTCTGCCGGCGCGCGTTATTGCGCCGGAACTCGACAGTGGAATCAAACACGCGCTGCTGCCCGACGGTGAATGGGCCGCGCGCTACCTCGATTCGGTGCGACGCGTCGCATTCATCGCCGCGTCGGCGCCGCGCGTCGCCGTGGTCGGCGACTGACATGCATCCTGCCGGCTTGCCATATGGGAGGCGGTGGTTCAGACTCGACCGTCCCGGCAGCCCGATGTTCCACCGAAGCCTCGTCCCGCTCTTTGCCCTGCTCGTGTGCGCTGATGGTCGGGCGCAGGCGCCGGCTGAGAATTTCCAGCCGCAGGTCTGGATCAACCCCGGGGTCTACTCGTACCATTTCGATCGAAGCAAGGGTTACCGCGAGAACAATACGGGCCTCGGTGCCGAGCTCCTGCTCGGCAAGGACCACCTGCTGGCGGCCGCCAGCATCATCAACAGCGACCGCCAAAGGAGCCGCCTTGCCGCCTACCAGTGGCGACCGCTGCACTGGCAGGTCAGCGGCGTGAACGTGAGCGCGGGGGTTGCCGTCGCCGTGATGGACGGTTATCCGCGCTATCGCAACGGCGGCTGGTTCGTGGCGCCCTTGCCGATGCTCGCGGTGGAAGGCGAGGGCATCGGCCTCAATGTCATCTTCGTTCCGAGCATCCCCAACCGCGTCAGCGGCGCGATTGCCTTTCAGGCCAAATTGCGCGTCTGGTAGCTTCAGGGAACCTCAAAGCCCGTCTTGTAGGACTCGAGGATCGTCGCCGGCGAGGAAGAGTCCAGGACCTGCTGGACATAGTCGTCGAGGTAGAAACCCTGGGGCGAGGTGAACGACGGATCGACCGACGCGGCGGCTATGCTCAGGCGAAAGAGCGAGCGGGTGACCGCCAGGGTCGCGGCCGGCAGCGCCACGCGCCAGGACTCCCACGTCGAGAAAGTCCCGGCCAGCGTGCCGTCGATCCAGATGCTCACGACGTCGTTCGCTATGCTGCCGGGGGCGAGGCCGTCTACGTTCAGGTTCACGATCCTGACGTGGTGCCAGGCAGTGCGGCTCAGGTTCGAGGCGAAAGAATGCGTTTGATCGAGCAGGACACCGTCGATGCTGATAATCCTGAAGCCGCCGTTCGCGTCGAGGTCATTGGTGAACCGTAGGTAGGTGTGCCGGTCGGACGAGGTTGGCGAGAAGGAATGCGTGAACGTGGAGCCGTCCGCGGTCGGGGAAACCGCTCGGAAGAAGAACGAGACGACCATCGTGTCTCCGCCGCCCGCGCTGCGCACGCTGGACTCCCCGGCCGACTGGGGAAAGGCGGGCGACACGGGCTGGTTGCCGAATGCGCCGCTCGTGACCGCATTGTTGAGCTTCCAGACCCCGTTGCCGCGACAGGCGCCTGACCCAAGGGCGACGATACCTTCATCGAAGCCTCCGGCAGGATCGACGAACCAGCCGTCCTGGCCGTTAATGGTGGCGGTCGCGAAAATCGGCGACGCGAACGTCTCGCCGCCGCACAAATGGGCGGGGATCGGTACCGGTGGCGCCGCCGCAGCAGGTCCTCCGTCATCTCCGCCACTGCCACAGCCGGCCGCGGTTGCCAGCGCCACTAGCAGCGCGGCAATACACAATCTGTCCGCCATCTTGAATTCTCGATTCATGGATTGACGGAGCAGCGCCCCATCGACCGGGGCACTCTATCGATTTATCTTTTTGTCGTTTGTGCGTTGCGGAACATAGCGCGCAATCGAACGGCGGGCGCCGCGCAGGCCGACGGGCCATCCGTTCGAAGCCGTCGCCTGGATCGCCAACAATCTTGCCTCGCGCGGGCTGGGCCGTTGGCGCGGCGACGCCGGCATCACCGGCGGCCTGGCGACCTTCAAATTTCCGCAGGCGGGAGATCTGGTGCGCTTCGAAGCTGGGGAGCGGGGGGCGGTGGAGTTGCGGGTTGATTGAGGTCGGCTCGGAGGCTGCCCAGTGCCAGGGCATAGTGCCGCGTGAATTCCGCGCCCAGAAAGAATATCTGCGCCGAGTAGTAGACCCACAGGAGCAGCGCGATAAGTGAGCCTGCCACGCCGAAGCTCGACGCCACGCCGCTGTTGCCCAGGTACAGGCCGATCCCGTGCTTGCCGAGCATGAACAAGGCCGCCGTGAAGGCGGCGCCAATCCAGACGTCGCGCCAGGAAAGCGGGGCAACCGGCAGCACCTTGTAGATCACCGCGAAAAGACAGGCGATTACCCCGTACGCGATGCCTGAAGACAGGTTGGCAAAGACATCGTAGGAACTGCGCCAGATGCCGCCGGCGTAGCGTTCAAGGACGGCGAGCAGCGCGCTAAACGCCAGGGAAACGAGCAGCAGGAAAGCCAGCACGAGTACCATTCCGAAGGCGTGCAGGCGGGTTCGCAGGAACACGACCACGGCCAGTCCTTTGGGGGATTCGATGCCCCACATTTCGTCGAGGCTGCCTTTCAGTTCGACGAATACGCTGGTGGTGCCCACCAGCAGCAAGATGCTTGCGATGACGGTGGCCGCGAGCCCGGCGGCGGGGTCGCGTGCGCCCGCAAGCATCGCCTGGATTGCCAGTGCACCGTTTGGCCCAACCAGACCTCCGACCTGCGAGACGATTTCGCCCTGGGCCGCTTCGGCGCCGAAAAAATAACCGGCACCGGCTATCGCGAGGATCAGGATGGGCGTGATCGAGAACAGCGTATAGAAAGCCAGCGCCGCGCCTTTGCTGCCGGCCCGATGATCGGCCCAGGCGCTCACGGAATCTCTGAGCACCGCAAACATCCGGCGTAACCAGCAAGGGAGTGCATTCACCTGAACGGGCCTGTCTTCGCACGCCCGCATCGGGGCAATCGGGAACCCGCATGAAACTATCGCCTTCTCCGGCGGAGCTCTGTTCGCTGTCGCACAGATTCGCCAGACCGCGTCTCCTAACCTGACCGTCCGACGCCAGCCGGCCTGTCGGCTGCGAGCAGTTCGCCGGAATCGCGGGCAACTAATCAACCAACCAGCCGGGCGCGGGCGAAGCGGAAATTGCATGACCACGCACAAACCGGAGCAGGAAATCGGAAGCCAGATCGCGCTGGTCGCGCTCGTTGTGGTCGGCTGCATCGCCGGTATCCCGCCAATCGTCGATTACTTCGCCCGGTCGTTGGCGCCTTTCGGGCCCGTTGCGGCGGGCGCAACCCTCGCCTGTGGCTCCTGTGGCGTGGTCGAGGCTGTGCGCGAAGTGACGCTGAACGCGCCGACGCAAGGCGTCAGCACCGTCGCAGGCGAGGGTTTCGCGATGTTCTTCGGACTGATGACGGGAAAACTCGACACCGGTGCGGTGAAGATCCACGAAATCGAGGTGCGCATGCGAGACGGTTCGACACGCGTGATACGCGAAGGCGCGGCGCCCGCCTGGAAACCTGGGGACCACGTCAGGATCGTGATGGGACGCATCCGGCCGACTTCGAGCTAGGAAAGGCGCGCGCTGAATTCGGCGAGATAGCCGAGGCCCGCAATGGCGCGCGGGCCGTACCAGGAAGTCATTTCTCCGTCGACGAGAAAAACCGGGAGCTTAAGCTGCGGTAGCAGGTCTTGCCGGTGCTTTTCCAGGAAACGGTAGGGTTCCGTCGAGAGCAGGACCAGTTCCGTTCCCCTCACATCCAGATCCTCCAGCTTCGGATAGCGCGCAGCCGCGGATTCGGGCAGCGTCTGCAGGCCGAACAGCGCCAGCGTGCGCGAGACATAGGTGTCGCGCGAGACCGTCATCCAGGGATCCTTCCAGATCAAGTAGAGGACCTTCCTTTTCGGGAAGGTTGTTTTTGAAATGGCGTCATACGCGAATCTGAATTTTTCGCAAAGTATTTCCGCTTCGCGTTCCTTCCCGAATGCCTTGCCCATCTGGCGGTAGAGCGCGAGGTTGTCGAGCGGCGCGAGCGGGTGCGTGACGATCACATGCGGCACGAATTCCGCCATTGCGTCGGCGGTCTCTTTCCTGTTCTCGTCTACATTGACGATGACATGCGTGGGCGCGAGCGCGCGGATTTTCTTCAGGTTGACGCTCTTCGTGCCGCCGACCCTGGGAATTCGCTTCAGCGCCGCTTCCGGATGGATGCAGAAGGCCGTGCGGCCCACCAGCTGGTCCGCGAGCCCGAGCTCGCAGACCAGCTCGGAGATGGACGGGACCAGTGAGACGATCCTGTTCAGATGGCGACGTCGCGGGGTTTGCGCGGAGCGCGCGCGGCGAGCCGGTCGTAGAGCCAGGCGGGCAGCGCGCGCAACAGGGTGGCGATGATCGCCATCTGCCAGGGGATCACCGCCAGCCGCCGCCTGGACGCGATGGCGCGCGCGAAGCGCCCGGCCGCGTCGTCCGCCGAAATCAGAAACGGCATGCGGTATTTATTTACCTTCGTCATCGGCGTGTCGATGTAGCCGGGGCAGATGGTGACCACCGACACGCCGCTGCCCGCGAGCTCGGTACGCAGCGATTCGAGCCAGCTGATGGCCGCGGCCTTCGAGGCGCTGTAGGCGCCAGCGCCCGGAATTCCACGCAGGCCCGCCACGCTGGCGATGCCGCACAAAGTGCCGCCGCCGGCGGCCCGCATCGCCGGCGCGAACGCGGCGAGCGTCGCGGCAAGGCCCGCCACGTTTACATCCAGCACGCGGCGCAGCTTGTCGACGTCCCGCAGTTCGTCGCCGTGCGTGCCCACCGACACGCCGGCGTTGGCGATCACCAAATCCGGCGTGCCGAAGCGCGCCAGGAAATCCTGCGCGGCCGCTGCCAGCGCAGCGGTATCGGTGATGTCGGCGGCGTAAAGAGCGGTGCGGCCGGGCAGGCCGGCGGCCAGTTGCTCGAGCAGATCGCGGCGGCGCGCGAACAGGCCGATCTCGGATTGCGGTCCGGCATAGTGCCGCGCCAGCGCGGCGCCGATGCCTGTGGATGCGCCGGTGATGAAAACTCGGCTCATGTGAAGGAGCGCTACGCGCCAGTCGAAGGAGCGCTACGCGCCAGTCGAAGGAGCGCTACGCTACGCTCCGGTCCGGGCGCGGGGCGCTATTTCCTGCCGGCGCGGCTCTTGCGCACCATGCCTGCCAGCGAATCGGCGACCGCGAGCATGCCTTCGCGCGATTTGCCCTGCTCGGCGCTGATGGTGTAGCGCCCCTGCACCATCAAGGCGGGCGTGCCATCGATGCGGGAAGCGCCGGTGAGCTGCGCCGCGCGCTTGAGCTTGCTCTGGACGCCGAAAGACTTCATCGTCGCCTCGAATTTCCCCGGCTCCAGCCCGTTTTTCGTCAGCCACTCGCCAAGCGCGGCCGGATTGTCGGGCTTCAGCCGGTCCTTGTGGATTGCGTCGAAGAAGGGGCGATGCAGTTTGTCCAGCACCCCCAGCACCTCGAACGCATAGAAGATCGCGGCGCCATGCGCCCAGCGCTCGTTGAAGACCGCCGGAATGCGCCGGAACTGGGTATCGGCGGGAAGCTTGGGCACCCAGGTTTCGAGCAGCGGTTCCAGGTTGTAGCAGTGAATGCAACCGTACCAGAAGAATTCCGCCACTTCGATCTTGTCCGGGTTCTCGACCGGCAGCGCGTCCTTGAGCGTGGTGTAGGGAGGTTCGCCCGCCGGCTGCGCCCGTGCGACCAGGGGCGAGAGAGCAAATGCGGCGAGCAATGTGCGGCGAAATTTGTCCATGTGACTTAGTTCCTAATTGTCCTTGGTGGCGACGTCCTTAACTTTGACAAGGCTGGCATCGATTCCGTTCTGAGACAACACGCGCCTGACGCGGTTCAAGTCTTCCAGCCCCGTGTAAGGCCCCAGCCGCACCCGGTACCAGGTCCCCTTGTCCGGCAGGGCGGTCGGCTCGACGGCCGACTCGAAACCGAGGATCGCGATCTTCGCCTTCTGGTTGTCGGCGTCGGCCGGGTTCTGGAACGAACCGGCCTGTATGAAGTAAACGCCCTTGGCCGGGTCCGGCTGACCTTTGGCGGTTTTGGCGGCCTCCTTGAGGTCTTTTTCGGATACCGGTTCTTCGCCGCCGGGCAGGATTTTGTAGAAGTCGAACTTGGGCTTGTCGGTCCCTTTCGGCGCGCCCTGCGGCATGCCGGCGATATTGGCCTGCTTGTGCTCTGCGGACGCGTCGGTGCCGTCCTTCGTGGCCGCGGGCTTGGGCTTGCCGATGAACGGCAGCGGCGTCTTGAAAAGGTAGAAAGCCACGCCGAGCGCGATTCCCAGGCCGATGATCAGGCCGACGAACATGCCGAGCAGGAAGCCGCCGCCGGACCGGCTCGGTGGTACGGAACGACTGGCGGGCCTGGGCATTACATTTTCTCCGGTGCGCTCACACCGAGGAGCGCGAGGCCGTTTGCAAGCGTCTGCCGGACCGCCGCGCACAGCGCGAGCCGCGCGACGCGCAAGGCCTCGTCCTCGACCAGAATGCGCTCGGCATTATAGTAGCTGTGGAATTCGCCCGCGAGTTCGCGCAGGTAGAACGCCACCGTGTGCGGCGCCAGCTCATCGGCCGCGGCGGCGAGCGCCGCCGGGAATTCGGCCAGCCGTTGCGCGAGCTGCAGCTCCTTGGTGCTCTGCAGGGAACCGAGGTCCGCTGCCGCGAGCAACGCCGGGTCGCCGGCCCACTGGGCCAGCATGCTGCATACGCGCGCGTGCGCGTATTGCACGTAGTACACCGGGTTCTCCTCGCTTTTCGCCAGGGCCAGGTCGACGTCAAACGTGAATTCGGTGTCGGCCTTGCGCGACACGAGGAAGAACCGCACTGCGTCGCGCCCCACCCAGTCGATCAGGTCGCGCACCGTGACATAGGAACCGGCGCGCTTTGAAATTTTCACCTCGGCGCCGCCGCGCATCACCTTCACCAGGCTGTGCAGAACGTAGTCCGGGTAACCCTTCGGGATGCCGATGCCCAGCGCCTGCAGGCCCGCGCGCACGCGCGTCACCGTACTGTGGTGGTCGGTACCTTGTACGTCGATCACCTTGGTGAAGCCACGCTGCCACTTGGTCACGTGGTAGGCGACATCCGGCACGAAATAGGTGTAGCTGCCGTCGGACTTGCGCACCACCCGGTCCTTGTCGTCGCCGTAGTCGGTGGTGCGCAGCCAGAGCGCGCCGTCCTTTTCGTAGGCTTTGCCGCTTGCGACCAGTCCCTTGACCACGGCCTCGACCCTGCCGTCCGTGTACAGGCTCGATTCCAGGTAATAGACGTCGAATTTGACGCCGAATTTCTGCAAATCGAGGTCCTGCTCCTTGCGCAGGAACGCAACCGCGTACACGCGCATGGCGTCCAGATCTTCCGGATCGCCCCTCTGCGCGGTGTAGTCCGTCGCTATTTCACGGATGTAATCGCCCGCGTAGCCGTCGGCGGGCCAGCCGGCGCCGCCGGGCTCCAGCCCTTTCGCGCGCGCCTGCACGGAGAGCGCGAGGTTCTGGATCTGCGCTCCGGCGTCGTTGTAATAGAACTCGCGCGTGACTGCGTGCCCCTGGGATTCGAGCAGCGCCGCCAGCGCATCGCCCAGCGCCGCCTGGCGTCCATGACCGACATGCAGCGGCCCGGTGGGATTTGCCGAAACGAATTCAACCTGGATCTGCTGCGCCTGGGCCGCCGCCGCCCGGCCGAAGCCGGCGCCTTCGCCCAGGATCCGGCGCACGATCTGCGTTTTGTCGGACTGCTTCAGGCGGATGTTGATGAAGCCGGCGCCGGCGATCTCCATCGAATCCACCTGGCCGGCGATACGCGGGCGCAGGCTGGCGATCAGGGCCTCGGCAATCTGCCGCGGACTGCGCTTGAGCGCGCGCGCGAGCTGCATCGCGATGTTGGTCGCGAGGTCGCCATGCGTGGGGTCGCGGGGCCGCTCGAAATGGATTTCCGTGCCTGCCGCTTCGGGCGCGACGTCCTTCAGGGCGTCCTGGAACAACTCCGTCAGATGCGTTTTGGCGTCCATGAAAAGGGCGCGAATTATAAACCGCTCAAGCTAGTCGAACTCGATCGGATCCACGTCCAGATGCCAGCGCACGCCGGTCGAAGACGAGGCGGGCAGGGCAACCGACCAGAGGCGCAGGAATTCCTGCAACGCGGGGCGAGAAGAAGATTGCAGCAGCAACTGCGCGCGCTCGAAGCCGGCGCGCCGCGTGATTACGTGCGGCACCGGGTCGTAGATCTGGATCGCGTCGGGCACGTCCATGAGGCGCGCCGCGGCGCGCAGGAACGCCATCGCGGCCTCCAGCCGGGGCGCTTCGGCGCGCAGCGCGGCCTCGTGCACGAAAGGCGGGAAGCCGG
>JBDTRO010000214.1:0-11758 GCA_039931635.1 Betaproteobacteria bacterium
GACATCCACGCGGCGGGCACGTGGATGAAGATGATGCGATAGGCCTCGCCCTGCTGGTGGTCGGTGGGGGCGACGAAGAACGCGACATAGAGGCCGGCGAGCGCGAGCATGCCAGCTAGGACCGAAAACCACGCGATCAGTTTCCCGGCGATAGGAAAAAAAGCCTGGGGAGCGGCGAGTCGGAACAGGTCTGAATTCATCAAACGGGGTTCGTCAATCCAGGGCGACCCGGAGAGCTGCGCACGCAGCCCAAGGGCCGATGAGCGAGGATACCGCAAGTAGTGCGCCCAGCAGCGACAGGTAGGACAAGGGATCGAGGCCGCTCATCGCCGCGGCCACTGCGCCGGCGCCGAACACGAGCACCGGCACGTAGAGCGGCAGCAGAAGCAGGCCGAGCAGCGCGCCTGCGCCGCGCGCGCCCAGCGTCAGCGCCGCGCCCGCCGCGCCGAGCATGCTCAACACCGGCGTGCCGAGCAGCAGCGATGCCAGCAGCACGAGCAGTGCTTCCGAAGGCAGGCCGTACTGCAAGCCGATGAGCGGCGCGGCGAGCGCGAGTGGCAGCCCGGTGGACAGCCAGTGCGCCGTGATTTTCGCCAGCACCACGGCGATGAGCGGCTGCGGCGCGATGAGCATCTGCTCCAGCGTGCCGTCGGTGAAGTCGGCGGCGAACAATCTGGGCAGCGAAAGCAGGGCGGCGAGCAGGGCGCCGACCCACACCACGCCCGGGGCGATCGCGCGCAACTGGTTCGGCTCGGGACCGATGCCGAGCGGAAACAGGCTCGCCACGAGAACGAAGAACACCAGCACGTTCACGATATCGCCCTTGCGGCGCAGCGCAATGCGCAGGTCGCGGTGCACGATGAGGGCGAATCCGCGCACGCTTCAGCCGCCCAGGTCGATGCTTTGCGCGGCCGGCGCCGCGACGACGACATCCTGGTGCGAAGTCAGCACCAGCAGGCCGCCGGCTGCGAGGTGCGCAGTGCAAAGCGCGCTTACGCTGCCGATCGCCTGGTCGTCCAGGGCGGCCAACGGTTCGTCAAGCAGCCACAGAGGTGCGGGTTCAGGCAGCGCGAGGCGCGCGAGCGCGGTCCTGCGTCGCTGGCCTTGCGACAAGTGGCCTGCAGGCAGATGGGCAAGCCGGTCGATGCCGAGTTGCGCCAACGCCTTGCGCAGCACGTCCTCCGAAAAATCCCGGCCGGCAAGCCGTGCGGAGAACGCCAGGTTCTCCAGCACCGTGAATTCGTCCTTCAGCGCGGGCGCGTGACCGAGAAACAGCAGCTCGCTCCGGTAGCTGTCGTCGATGGCGCCGCCCTTCCAGCGCACGGTGCCCGCGGCGGGCCGGGTCAGTCCGGCCAGCGTGCGCAGCAGGGTCGTTTTGCCGCTGCCGTTGCCGCCGCGCACGCGCAGCAACCCGCCGCCATCCAGCGCGAAACCGAGATCGGAAAACAGGCGCAGCCCGCCGCGCTCGCAGGCGAGTGCCGTGGTCTCAAGCATGCCGCTGATTTTACTTGCGAAACAGCAAAAGCCCGGCGGCCGGAAAAGGAGTATCTTGCCGCTCATGCCGAACCGCTGGCTGGTCCCTTTCCTAAACATCGGGCATCTGCTCGATCACCTAGCCATGCTGGTGTTCCCGACTGCGGTGGTGGCGATCGGGCGCGAGTGGGGAATGCAGTATTCCGAGCTGCTGCCGCTGGCGCTGGGCAGCTTCATCGCCTTTGGCGCCTTCGCGATTCCGGCGGGCTGGCTGGCCGACCACTGGAGCCGCTACAAGGTGATGGTGGTGTTTTTCTTCGGCATCGGCGGCGCCCTGTTCCTCACCGGATTCGCGCAGTCGTCGTGGCAGATCGCGGTCGGATTGACGATCGTCGGCGCCTTCGCCGCTATCTATCACCCGGTCGGCATCGCGATGCTGGTCGCTGCGCCGGAAAAAATGGGCAAGGTGCTCGGCTGGAACGGGCTGTGGGGCAACCTCGGACTCGCATTCGCCGCGTTGCTGACCGGCGCCCTGATGGACCTGGCAGGCTGGCGCGCCGCGTTCTTTGTGCCCGGGGCCATTTGTGTTTTTGCAGGAGTTTTATTTTTAATTCTTGTAAAAGACCCCGGCAAAGTGAAAAAGACTTCCAAGTCGATCGGCCTGCACCTGGATGCGCGCATGATGACGCGCATTTTTTCGATCATGCTGATCGCCACCGCCTGCGGCGGCGTGATCTTCAACTCGACCACCATCTCGATGCCGAAGGTGTTCGACGAGCGGCTGCGCGAGCTGACGCAGACCAACCTCGGTATCGGCCTGCTGGTGGCCGTCGTGTATGCGACTGCCGCCTTTGCCCAGGTGCTGATGGGCACACTCATCGACCGCATGGAACTGCGCCGCCTGATGATCGGCGTGGCGCTGGTGCAGATCCCGATGCTCTACCTCGCGGCGAACCTGCAAGGCTGGTGGATGCTGCTTTCCGCGCTATGCATGATGCTCGCGGTGTTCGGGCAGATTCCGTTGAACGACGCCATCGTCGGCAAGCATTTTGCGGACGAATACCGCGCGCGCGTGCTCGGCGTGCGCTACGTTGTGTCGCTGGGTGTAGCCGCGGTGGCAGTGCCCATGATCGCAGCGCTGCACAAGACCGAAGGCGGGTTCAGCAACGTGTTCCTAGTCCTCGCCGCGCTGGCGGGCGGGATGCTGTTCGCGTCGTTCTTCTTTCCGTCCATGGCCGAACTGACAGCCAACCGGGAAAAGCGCACTAGCCGGGAACAGGCCCAGGCTGCCTGAGCGTTTCCCAGGCGCGCCTGGTCCGTTGTTCGCGCGCGCTGCCAGCCACTTTCAATAGTTCCCGGTCCCGCTGCCAGCGCGCAGCCGCTGGATCCGACGCGGCGGCCTGCCAGAACGCATCCGTTTCGGCGATCAGCCCAGCCCCGATTGCAAGCGCCCCAGCCAGCGCGATGTGCGTCTCGGCGTGCGCGGCAGGCATGTCGGCAATCTTGCCCAGCGACGCGAGCAGCGCGGACAAGCGTTCCAGCCAGCCCTGTGGCCAGGACAAGCGCTGCCCCTCCCGCATGAGGTAGGAAAGTACCGCTGCCTGCACGTGAATGTCCTCGACAGTTCGGAACGGTTTCACGTACTGGTCGTAGCCGTCACCCGGCAGAAAGTCGGCCTCCTTCACTTTCAAATTCTCGAATTGAAGTTGCGCGTGCGGAACTTCCGGCACGAATTTCGTCGCCGGCATGCTTTCGATCTTCAGTCCCGGGGCATTCGAATCCACTCGTGCTATCCGTATGCTGGCCCGCACCCCCGACGCGGCTTCGTCGCGGGCAGCGACGAAGAATAGCGAGCCGTCCGGGCCGAGTGTGCTCCATCGTTTCGCGCCGTTCAGCAGCCAGTGAGAGCCGTCCTTGCGCAGGCTGCTCTTGATGGCTTTCGGACTGTTGCCATCCGCCTCCGTCACGCAGAGCGCGCAGATGCGGTTCGCGGGCGCATCCGGGAAGAGGGCGCGCAACGCGGCCTGGTAGCCCGAGGCGAAGGCCCAGCCGAGGCGGTCGGCGACAAATCCGCCGACGATGGCCTGGTGGATGGGATCGGGATGCTCGCGCGCGATGGCGCGGTGGCGCGGCCACCAGTCCCGCACGTTTTCGCACGCGGGAGCGGTGGCCTGCGAAGCGGGCAACTGCGGCAGCACTCGGGCCTGTGCGCTAGGCCTTGATTTCGCGCGCGGTGATCGTGTACTTGAAGCTGTCCGGATCCAGGCTGTCGAGGCGGCCGGCGCCGGTTTCGGCCTGCGGATACATGAAAAACGCGACCGGCGCGCCGCGCGAACCGGGCAGCTTGACGTCGTGCGCCTCGTTGTAGGCGAGCCAGTTCATCTCCCAGGCGCCGAACAGCTTCGCGCGCACCGGCGGCACGATCGGATCGGTGAGCGTGGTCGGCTGTGCCTTCTCCTCCAGCACCACCTTGCGCACGTCGGCCGGGTCTACCGGCACCCAGCCGTAGCCGGTGAGGAATACCTCGGCCCGGCAGTGCTGCGCGCGCGTTACGTTCGGCGTTCCGGCGCCCAGGCTGCGGTAGCCGAAATCGCTCTTCACCACACGCAATCCATACACGTCGCGCGCGGGCAGGCCGGCCGAGCGCGCAAGTCCGACGTAAAGCGCGTTCAGGTCGGCGCATTTGCCGCCGAAGTTCTGCGTCTCCAGCATCGCCTTGATGTCCCCCACGCCGCAGCCGCGCGTTTTCGGGTCGCGGAACGTGTTGTCGACGATCCACTCGTAGATGGCGCGCGCCTTGTCGAGTTCGGTCCTCTTGCCCCGGACGATGTCGCGCGACGTATCGCGCACGATGCCGTCGGTCGGTATGAGATCGGTCGCGGCGGTGTTGAATCGGGCGGCCGCCGGATCCAGCTTGAGCGCAGCATCCTGCTTGCCGAAGTCGGTCGCGCGATTGCGCGTCGACACGGTGCTCACGACTTCGAGCAGCGGCGCCGGCTCTGCGGGGCCCCATTCGGTGGCCGCCATCGAAGCGCCGTACTTGCCGTCGCTGACAATGCGTGCCGTACCGTTGCCCGAGATGGAGTTGCCGAGCAGCTTCTGGTAGCCGTTCTCCACTGCGGGCAGCGGTACCCAGGCGCGGCTCACGCCGGAGGGCGTGAAAATCTCGACGCGCGTTGTGATTTCGAACGTTCGCCAGGCTCCCGGGCGCGGGTCGAAAGGCAGTTGTTGTGCGAAGGAAACACGCGGCAGGGCGGCAAGCGCTGCCACGGCGGTGCCCGATTGAAGAAATGTGCGTCTGTCCATGTCGATTTTCCCTTTCCTATTCGTCAAGCATTTGCCGTTTGCTGCGGCGATGTGAGCTTCAGCCGGTGCTTGCCGGTGAAAATCAGGTAGTGCCTGCCGCTCGCGCGGCCGATCATCGTCAACCCCACGCGTGCGGCGATCTGGTGGCCCATGTTAGTGAGACCGGAGCGCGACACGAGGAACGGAATGCGCATCTGCGCGCACTTGATTACCATTTCCGAGGTCAGCCTGCCAGTCGTGTAGAACACCTTGTCCGAGCCGTCGATGCCCTCCAGCCACATGAAGCCCGCGATCGCATCCACCGCGTTGTGGCGGCCGACGTCCTCGACGAACATCAGGATCTCGCCTGCGCGCGTCGCAAGCGCGCAGCCGTGCACGGCGCCCGCCTGCTTGTAAATGGTCTCGTACTTGCGGACTTTCTCGAGCAGGACGAAAAGTTGCGCGTCTTCCAGGGCCACGTCGTCGCGCAGCTTGACGCTGTCGATCTCCGCCATCAGGTCGCCGTAGACGGTGCCCTGGCCGCAGCCGGTGGTGACCGTCTTTTTCCGGGTTTTTTCCGCGATGCTGGATTTGCGGTTCGTGGTGACGGCCACGGAATCCGTTTCCCAGTCCACCTGCACCGCGTCGATGTCCTCGATCGCCGCGACCAGGCGCTGGTTGCGCAAGAAGCCGATCGCCAGCGCCTCCGGTGCGTGGCCGAGCGTCATCAGGGTCACGAGTTCGCGCTTGTCCAGGTAGAGCGTGAGCGGATGCTCGCCGGCGATGGACGTCGGCACCATCTCGCCGCGCTCGTTGCAGGCCTCGACTTCGTACGTCGCGGGGCGGGCGGCGTTGGTGAGTTGCGGCCGGTGCGCCTTAGCCGCCAATGTAGGACATCTCCACTTTGCGCAGCTTCGCGGTTTCGGCAGTGCGCACTTCCGAGTACCGGTCGTCGCGCAGCCGCCAGACTGCTGCGACCCGGTCGCGGATGTCGTCGTCGGTGGCGCCGGCGCGCAGCAGTGATTTCAGGTCGTGGCCCTGCTGCGCGAAGAGACAGGTGAACAGCGAGCCCTCGGTGGAAAGGCGCATGCGGTTGCAGTCGCGGCAGAATGCCTGCGTCACCGACGAAATGACGCCGATTTCGCCGGCGCCATCCTTGTAGCGCCAGCGCTCCGCGACTTCACCGGTGTAGTTCGCTTCGACCGGCGACAGTGGAAACGCTTCGGAGATCCGGCGCACCACTTCGGCCGACGGAATCACGTCGTCCATGCGCCAGCCGTTGGTACTGCCGACATCCATGTACTCGATGAAGCGCAGGATGTGGCCGGAGTCGCGCCAGTGGCGCGCGGCCTCGACGATCTGATGGTCGTTCACGCCACGCTTCACCACCATGTTGATCTTGACCTGCGAGAAGCCGGCTTCGGCGGCCGCGCCGATGCCATCGAGCACCTTCTCCACCGGGAAATCGGCGTCATTCATGGCGCGGAAAGTGGTTTCGTCGAGCGAATCGAGGCTCACGGTCAGGCGGTCGAGGCCCGCGTCCTTTAATGCCTTCGCATGCTTCACCAGCGTGGATCCATTGGTGGTGAGCGTGAGGTCCACGCCGAGCGGCACGAGCATTGCGATCAGCTCCGGCAGGCCCTTGCGCAGCAGCGGTTCGCCGCCGGTGAGGCGGATTTTCTTCACCCCCAGGCCGACAAAAATACCGGCGAGGCGCGCGATCTCCTCGAAGCTGAGGATCGCATCGTGCGGCAGGAACTTGTAGTTGGCGTCGAACACTTCGCGCGGCATGCAGTAGACGCAACGGAAGTTGCAGCGGTCGGTGACCGAGATGCGCAGGTCGCGCATGCTCCGCCCCAGCGTGTCCGCAAGCAGTCCGCCGTCGTAGCGGGGGGCTTTCGCGCCCGGCGAACGGGATTCCGGCCTGATCGAAATAACCTTTTGCGGCATGGGTTTATTGGCGCTTCGGACCGCTGTGGCGATGATATAGCAGTATAGTTCGTCCCGCATAGGAAACGCCGTTCACAACATGGAAAAACCCACCAGGACGCTCGCGGTGATCATGCAGCGGCGCGTCACGCGCAAGCGCTGGGAAAGCGTCGTCTGGGAAGCCTGGTCCGTGCTCGAATCCGACGAACCGAAGGGGCCGGCGCGCATGCTGGCAGAGCAGGGCGACGTCGCGCAATGGTTTTTCGCCGGCTTCGATATCGTGCTTCATCGCGACGAGGCTGAGGGAACCTACCTGAACGTGACCTCGCCGGAACCGTCGGTGTTCGTCATGTCGCGCATGGAAGACGACAAGGCGGTGCCGCAATACGTCACCGCCAGCCAATACGAGGCGGCGCGCTGGATGGACGGCGGCGAGCAGGTCGACCGAGTGCTGATGCCCGGGGAACTTGTCGAGTGGGCCCGTGAATGGGTCGGAAAGAATTATCGTCCGGAGAAAAAGAAGCGCATCAAGCCGCGCTCCTTCGTGAGTCCCAGGGACCGGGTGGAGTGATGGCGCACGGCGGCGAGGAATTCCTTTCACGCTGGTCGCGGCTGAAGCGCGAGGAAGCGGCGAAAACCGCGCCCGAATCCGGCGCGCAGCCTGCCGCCGCCCCGGCGTCCGCGTCGTCGGCGAAGCCGGTGCCCGCGGCGGAACTGCCGCCGATCGAGTCGCTGAACCTGGAATCGGACTATCGCGCGTTCCTCCAGCCCGGTGTCGGCGCCGATTTGCGCAAGGCGGCGTTGACGAAGCTTTTTCAGGATCCGCACTTCCACTTCGCGCAGATGGACAGGCTGGATACGTACATCGACGACTATTCGATGGAAGATCCGATTTCCGAGGAAATGATGAAGACGCTCGATCACGCGCGTCACATTCTGTTCGACGAAAAGAAAAAGCCGGACGTGGCCGGCGTAGCGCCGGACGAAGCCGGGCCGCAGCAGGAAAACGTTGATCCGGAAACAAATGCCGATCCAAAACAAGACGCTTAAGCTCTGCAACTGCAACAAGACGATGCCGCTGGACGCCAAGCGGCTTGCGGCGGCGCTCAAGACCGGCACTCTGACCATCCATACGGAACTGTGCCGCAAGGAATCGTCCGCCTTCAACGCGGCGCTGGGCGATCCGGACCTGGTGATTGCCTGCACGCAGGAAGCGCCGCTTTTCAGCGAGCTCGCGCAGGGCGCGCAATCGCAGGCGGTGCTGAAATTCGTCAACATCCGCGAAGCGGCCGGCTGGTCCGCCGAGGGCCGGGATGCGATGCCGAAGATCGCGGCGCTCCTCGAGGCCGCTGCCTTGCCCGATCCCGAGCCGCTGCACGCGGTTTCGTACAAGTCGGCCGGGAGCGTGCTCGTGATCGGCCCGTCGGAAGCCGCGCTGGATTGGGCGGAGCGCCTTTCGGAGTCGCTCGCGGTTAGCGTGCTGCTGACGCGCGCCAACCGCGGCGAACTCCCGGCCGAGCGCAGGTACCCGGTCTGGTCGGGGAAGGTGACGGGCCTGTCCGGATACCTCGGCGCCTTCGAAGTGGAGTGGCAGCAGGAGAACCCGATCGATCTGGAGATCTGCACGCGCTGCAACGCCTGCGTCGACGCCTGTCCGGAAAACGCCATCGACCTGACTTACCAGATCGACATGGAGAAATGCAAAGGGCACCGCAAGTGCGTGAAGGCCTGCGGTGCGATCGGCGCGATCGATTTCTCGCGCATCGCTGCGCCGCGCAGCGAGACGTTCGACCTGGTGCTCGACCTGAACAAGGCGGCGCTCATCCGCGTGCACGACCTGCCGCAGGGCTATTTCGCGCCGGGCGACGATCCGCTCGAGCAGGCGCTGGCGGCGCGCAAGCTCACGGCGATGGTGGGTGAGTTCGAGAAGCCCAAGTTTTTCGTCTACAACGAGCGCATCTGCGCGCACAGCCGCTCGGCGAAGCAGGGCTGCAACAAGTGCCTGGACGTCTGTTCCACCGGCGCCATCACGCCCGACGGCGACCACATCAAGGTCGAACCGCATCTTTGCGCCGGATGCGGCGGCTGTGCCACCGTCTGCCCTTCGGGCGCCATGACGCATGCGTATCCGCGGGTATCGGATCTGGGCCTGCGCCTGAAAACGCTGCTGGCCACGTACCGGGAAGCGGGCGGCAAGAACGCCTGCATTCTGTTTCACAACGCCGCGGACGGCCGTGCGTTGCTGCATTCGGTCGGGCGCCATGCATTGCGCGGCGCGCGCGGGTTGCCGGCACGCGTCATTCCGGTCGAATGCTTCCACGTCGCTTCGATCGGCATCGATCTCGCGCTGGGCGCAATTGCCTACGGCGCGAGCCAGGTCGCGGTACTTGCCACCGCCGCGGAGGCACAAGCCTATGGCGCGGCGCTCCGGCAGCAGATGGGCTACGCGGAGGAAATATTGCAGGCGCTTGGCTACGACGGAACGCACCTGACGCTCATCGAGGCTACGACGCATGCCGCCCTCGAGGCCGAGTTGTGGCGTCTTGCGCCGGCGAGGACCGTTGCCAAGGCGGCCACCTACAATCTTTCGGTCGAAAAGCGCACGACGCTGGATTTCGCGATTGAACACCTTGCCCGGCAGGCGCCCGTGCCGCAGACGGAGATCGCGCTCGGCGCAGGCGCGCCGTTCGGCGCGATTACGGTGAATCACGACACCTGCACCCTGTGCAAATCCTGCATTGGCGCCTGCCCCGAAGCGGCGCTGCTTGATTCGCCCGATGCGCCGCGCCTGCGCTTCATCGAGAGAAACTGCGTGCAGTGCGGCCTGTGTGCCAACACCTGTCCCGAGGATGCGATCCGCCTGACGCCGCGCCTGCTGCTCACGGCGCAGGCGAAGGAAGCAGTTACGCTCAACGAGGCGGAGCCTTTTAACTGCGTGCGCTGCGGCAATCCCTTCGGCACGCGGCGCATGATCGAGATCATGACCGGCAAGCTGGGCGCGCATTCGATGTTCGCCGCGGGCGGCGCCATCAAGCGCCTGCAGATGTGCGGTGACTGCCGCGTGATCGACATGGCGGGCTCGAAGGACGAGCCCTCGATCCTCGACTATCCGACGCCGAAGTGAGCGCCGGGAACGTGACGCACGTGACGCACGCAACGCAGGCGGCGCTCGAGCCCGAGGAGGAGGCGCGAGCCGGCCTGTACGGCCTCATTGCGCGGCTTTTCTACACGCCGCCGGACGAGCAGTTGATCGGCTACCTGCTGAACGCGCATGCCGTCGACGGCGATGCCGCGCAAAGCGGCGCGCGCGCCAGGGACCTGGCGCGGACCTGGCGCGAAATGGTCGATGCCTGCCGCACCGCGTATCCGGTCGTGCTCGAGAACGAACACACGGTGCTATTCGTCGGTACGGGGAAGTCGGAAGTAACGCCGTATCTTTCTCACTACGTCCTGCGGCACGCCAATGACAACCCGCTGGTCGATCTGAAGGCCCGCTTGATTGAGTGGGGAATCGCGAGGCGCGAAAACGTCGGCGAACCCGAAGATCATGTCGCCGGCGTATGCGAGGCGATGAGATTTATCATTGCAGTGCAGCACCGGTCGCTTGAGGATCAGAAAGACTTTTTTGAAGTCTTTGTGTATCCCGGCGGGATTGCGTTCTGCGATGCCGTAACCGCTTCTGCGAAAGCAGATTTCTACCGCCTGGCCGCCAACTTCGCGCGCGCATTCTTCGAGCTGGAGCACGAAGCTTTCGCGATGATGTAACGCGCGCGCTTGAGAACGGCTCTCAACTGGAAACACTCAGTTGAAAATTATTTCCGGTTGGGCCGTTTTCCATACTTGATCAACGACTAAGAGCAGGGTAACTTGCATGGGATTTCATATGCGAGCCCTGCTTTGGTGCAAAGGGCCGAACGGTTACAACAGGAGGCAGCCATGAGTCAGAAAAAAGCAGTCCTCTCCCGCAGAAATTTCCTCTTGACGGTGGGTGCAGGCGGCGCTGCGACGGCGGCCGCGGTCGTGGGCAAGCACGCCACGGCGCCCACGGCTCCGGGTAGCAAAGACAAGCGCGCGACGCGTGGCTACCAGGTGAGCGAGCACATCGACAACTACTACCGCACCACCAAGGTCTGAGGGGAGACGCCATGCTGCTGACCAAAAAAGCGAATGCAAGCGTCACCACGCAATCGCGCCTCGCGCAGGGATTGTCCGGCGTACTGGCGAAGACGATCGACCGGCGCACCTTCCTGAAGCGTTCCGGTATCACGGCGGGCGCAGGCGCGGTTGCATCGCAGCTGCCGTTCAGCATGATGGGCAAGGCCGAAGCGGCCGACGCCCCGGCGGGCAAGATCGAAATCAAGCGTACCGTATGCACGCACTGCTCGGTCGGCTGCGCGATCGATGCGGTGGTCCAGGACGGCGTCTGGATCCGGCACGAACCGGTGTTCGACTCGCCGATCAACCTGGGCGCGCATTGCGCCAAGGGCGCCTCGATCCGCGAGCATGGCATCGCGCACGACTCGCATCGCCTGAAGTATCCGATGAAGCTCGAGGGCGGCAAGTGGAAGCGCGTCACCTGGGATCAGGCCTACGACGACATTTCCAAGAAGCTGCTGGCGATCAGGAAGGAAAGCGGTCCGGACGCGACGATGTGGATCGGCTCCTCCAAGCACAACAACGAGCAGTCGTACCTCCTGTGCAAGTGGGTGCGCCTGTTCGGCACCAACAACACCGACCACCAGGCACGCATCTGCCACTCGACCACGGTGTCCGGCATCGCGAATACCTGGGGTTACGGGGCGATGACCAACTCGTACAACGACGAGCAGAACTCGAAGTGCCTGCTTTTTTTCGGCTCGAACGCCGCCGAGGCGCACCCCGTGTCGATGCTGCACACGCTGCATGCGAAGGAAAACGGCGCCAAGGTGATCGTCGCCGATCCGCGCTTTACGCGGACCGCCGCGAAAGCGGACAAATACGTGCGCGTGCGTTCCGGCACCGACGTGGCGTTCCTGTTCGGCCTGCTGCATCACATCTTCAAGAACGGCTGGGAAGACAAGCAGTACATCCA
>JBDTRO010000215.1:0-3884 GCA_039931635.1 Betaproteobacteria bacterium
TCAGTCCCATCAGGGTAAAAAACGGCACCGCCAGCAGGGTGTCGTTCGACATGATGGCCCAGATGCGCTGGGGCAGCGCCTGGAACAGCAGCGGCTGCAGCAGGCCCAGCTCGATGCCGAGCAGGCCGAAGAATATGCCGCTTGCGGCGAGCGCGAAGGCGACCGGGTAGCCGAACAGCATCACCACCACGAGCGACGCGAACATCAACGGCGCCATGTTCTGGATCAGGAACGCGGTCATGCGGCTTCTCCCCGTTCCCGGCGCAGTTCCGCGGCAAGCAGTTCTTCCGGCGTCGGCCCTTCATCCTTTTCGGTGGGATCCGGTATCAGGCCCTGCAGGAATGCCGCGCGCTTGACCAACTCCGAAAAGCCCTGCAGCACGAGGAAAAAAAAGCTCGCCGGCAGCATCAGGCGCGCCGGCCAAACCAGCAGGCCGCCGGCGTTGGTGGAGACTTCATTGCTGCGGTAGGCGTCGGTGAACACAGGCCACGAAAGCCACAAGATGGTGATGGCCATCGGCATCAGGAAAAAGACGGTGCCCAGGATGTCGATCCAGGCCCTGGCGCGCGCGGAAAGTTGTCCGGTCAGGATGTCGATGCGCACGTGCTGGTTGTGCAGCAGGGTGTATCCGGCGCAGAAGAGGAAAATAAAGGCGAACAGGTACCACTGGATTTCGAGCCAGGAGTTCGAGCTCCGGTTGAAGGAGTAGCGCACCACCGCATTGCCGGCGCTGATCAGCACCGCGGCCAGGATCAGCCAATAGGTGAGCTTGCCGATCTGCTCGTTTACCGCGTCTATGGCGCGCGACGCGCCCAGCAGCAACTTCATCATCGCAAACCCCTCCTGTGCGAATCCGGAACTACGATTTTGTTCAGGCTGACTTCAGGCCGCCCGGCGAATTGCCAATGCCCGCTTGCGCGCGCATCTCCTGCGCACGCCGCTGTACCTCCTCGTGCAGCCGCGGCTTGTAGCCTAACGCGAAGAACACTTCGGCGGCGAGAAAAATCGGCGCGACGAAAATCTGGAACAGGTTGTCGACTAGCGCCGGCTTGCGGCCTTCGAAGGCGTGGCCCCAGAGCTGCAGCGCCCAGCCGGCGATGAACAGGACCAGGAACCAGGCGAGGCTGGCCGTGAAAGCCGCGCGCGACAGCGGTTCGGCACCCCAGAGCATGAGCGCGAACACCAGGCCCATCGCCGCGCCGAGCGGCAGATCGAGAACGAGGTAGTAGAGCAGCAGCGCGGACGTGACAACGAGCGCGGCGCTGAGGGTGATGCCATCGACGTCGGTGCGCAGCCAGCCGAGCGGAATCATCAGGGAGAAAACGATCATCGGCACGCCGACGAAATGGGTCGCCTTGTTGCGGCCGTCCTGATGGTAGGCCGCGTAGAAGGACATCTGGTCTTCGAGCGTCTTCACCGGTCTCCCTCCGTGTGAAAGCGGCCGAATGAAAGCCGCTATAATTCAGCATTTTACACGCGCTTATGCAGGTAACGCACGGGACCGTTTTGCCGGGGGGCGGCCGCAATGGGTTTGCCGCCGGCACGGGGCTCACCATTGGAAATTTCGACGGCGTGCACCGCGGCCACCGCGCCATGCTTGAACGGCTGGTCGAGAAATCGCGCGAGTTGCAGCTACCTTGCAGCGTCCTGACGTTCGAGCCGCATCCGAGGGAGTTTTTTTCACCTTTGACGGCGCCGACGCGTTTGTCGCGCCTGCGGGAGAAGCTCGAGTTGATCGCCGAAGCGGGAGTCCAGAGGACGCACGTGCTGCGATTCGGCGCGCGGCTCGCCGCGCTTGCGGCCGAGCGGTTCGTCGAGGACGTGCTGGTCCGGGGCCTGGGGGTGCGCTGGCTGCTGGTGGGGCGGGATTTCCGGTTCGGCGCCAGGCGCGGCGGGGATTTCGCGATGCTGGAGAGCATGTCGGCCGGCAGCGGATTCGAAGTCGAGGCGATGGGCGATGTGCTGGAGGCAGGACAGCGTATTTCGAGTTCCAGCGTGCGTGCCTCGCTCGCGTCGGGCGATCTGGCGGGTGCGGCACGGCTGCTTGGCCGCGACTACAGCATGAGCGGCAGGGTGGCGCATGGCGAGAAGATCGGTAAAACCCTGGGATTCCCGACTGCCAATATCGTACTAAGGCGCAAGCCGCCGCTGGAAGGGATATTCGTGGTGGAGGCGCATGTGGAAGAGGAAATGCGCGCGGAGACGCCATTCGTGTTGCGCGGCGTGGCGAGCGTCGGCAGGCGGCCCACCGTCAGGGAAAATGCGCCGCCCCTGCTGGAAGTGCACCTGTTCGACTGGGATGGCGACCTCTACGGACGCCATCTCAGGGTGAGGTTCCTGCAAAAGCTGCGGGACGAGAAAAAGTACGACGGGCTGGACGCCCTGCGCTCTGCCATCGGGCAGGACGCGGCACAGGCAAGGGACTACTTCAGGCAACATGGCTGACTACAAGCACACGCTGAACCTGCCCGACACGCCGTTCCCGATGCGCGGCGACCTGGCCAGGCGCGAGCCGCTGCAGGTCGCGCAATGGAACGAGAAGGGCGTCTACCAGCGCTTGCGCGCGGTTGCCCTGGGACGGCCGCGCTTCGTGCTGCACGATGGCCCGCCGTACGCCAACGGCGACATCCACATCGGCCACGCGGTGAACAAGATCCTGAAGGACGTGATCGTCAAGTCGAAGCTGATGGCCGGCTTCGACGCGCCCTATGTGCCGGGCTGGGACTGCCACGGCATGCCGATCGAGGTGCAGATCGAGAAAAAGCACGGCAAGAACCTGCCCGCGGGTGAAACGCAACGCCTGTGCCGTGCCTACGCCACCGAGCAGATCGCCAACCAGAAGGCGCAATTCCAGCGCCTCGGAATTCTCGGCGAGTGGGACAACCCGTATCTCACGATGGCGTACGGCAACGAGGCCGACGAGATCCGCGGCCTCGGCCTGCTGCTGCAAAAGGGGTACATCTTTCGCGGCCTGAAACCGGTCAACTGGTGCTTCGACTGCGGTTCCGCGCTGGCCGAAGCGGAAGTCGAATACGAGGACCGCAAGGATCCCGCCGTCGATGTGGGGTTTGCATTTGCCGAGCCCGACAAGATTGCCGCCGCGTTCGCCTTGAAGAGCCTGCCCGACAAGCCCGGCTATATCGTCATCTGGACCACGACGCCCTGGACGCTGCCCGGCAACCAGGCGCTGAACGTGCACCCGGAGTTCGACTACGCGCTGATCGAAACCGACCGCGGCCTGCTGATCGTCGCCGACGCGATGCTCGCCGCAGGCGACGTGCCGGAAGCCACCGAAGAGGAGTTCGATTCGCTCGCGATGCCCAGGCTGCTGGCGAAATACGGCATCAAGGCCTGGCGCCTGATCGGCAAGGCGAAGGGACGGGCGCTGGAAAACATCCGCTTCAGGCACCCGTTCTACGACCGCACGTCGCCCGTGTACCTGGGCGAGTACGTCACGCTCGATACCGGAACGGGGATCGTGCACTCCTCGCCTGCCTACGGCGTGGAGGACTTCGAATCCTGCCGCCGCTACGGCATGAAGGACGACGAGATCCTCACGCCCGTCATGGGCGACGGCAAGTACGCCGCTTCGCTGCCCCTGTTCGGCGGCCTGTCCATCTGGGACGCCAATCCGAAAATCGTCCAGCTGCTAAAAGACAAAGGCGCGCTGTTTGCGGTGGACTGGAAGCACGTCCACAGCTACATGCATTGCTGGCGCCACAAGACGCCGGTGATCCTGCGCGCGACCATCCAGTGGTTTGCGGGCATGGACGAGGTGCCTGGCTACAACGGGGTCAAGCCGAAGGAACATCTGCGTGCGACCGCGTTGCGCGGCATCGACGCGACGGAATTCTTTCCTGCCTGGGGCAAGGCGCGGCTGCACG
>JBDTRO010000216.1:0-7720 GCA_039931635.1 Betaproteobacteria bacterium
GTGGATAGGGCACGACGATGCGCACTGGACGATTGGGAAATTCTTGCGCCGCAGCAGAGGGGAAGGTGCCCACCGATGCGCCGAGCAAGCTTGCCGTCAGGAAAATGGCCCACGCGGAAATTTTTGTCATCTCGGCTCTCTTTTCAAAGCGCATAATAAAACGGTCAATCGACTCTGGGAGGAGCACATGGCTAGTCTCGACATCAACGGCAAGGCCCTCGAGGTCAACGCCGATCCGAATACACCGCTGCTCTGGGTCATACGCGACACCCTCGGCATGACGGGCACCAAGTTCGGTTGCGGCGCCGGGCTCTGCGGTGCGTGCACCGTGCATTTGGACGGCAAGCCGATCCGCTCCTGCAGCACGCCGCTGTCGGCGGCGGCAGGCAAGAAGATCACCACCATCGAGGCCATCGGCGCGTCCGATGTCGGCAAGAAAGTTCAGGCCGCTTGGGCGTCGCTCGACGTGCCGCAATGCGGCTACTGCCAGTCGGGCCAGATCATGGCTGCGACGGCGCTGCTCACGGAGAAGCCGAAGCCGACGGACGCGGACATCGACAGCGCCATGGCGGGCAACATCTGCCGCTGCGGCACCTATCCGCGCATCCGCGCGGCGATTCACAAAGCTGCGAAGGGGGCCTGATCATGAGCCGACTCAAGAATCCCGCCCGCCGTACCTTCCTGAAATCCAGCGCCGCCGTGGGTGGCGGACTGATCATCGGCGTCGCCCTGCCGGGCGGCCTGCGCGACGCGCTCGCCGCGACCGATTCGAAGATGAACGCCTGGATCCGCATCGGCAGCGACAACCAGGTCACGATCTTCTGCGCGCGTTCCGAAATGGGCCAGGGAGTGGTGATGGCCATGCCGACGCTGGTCGCCGAGGAACTCGAAGTCGACCTCTACAAGGTGAAGGTGGAATTCGCGCCGCCCGGAGAGGCATACATCAACGCCATGCTGGGCGGGCAACTCACCGGCGGTTCGACCTCGGTGCGCGATGGCTGGGACAAGCTGCGCATCGCAGGCGCGCAGGCCCGCATCATGCTGACCGAAGCTGCGGCCGCGAAGTGGGGCGTCAGCGCAGCGGACTGCACGGCCCAGAATGGCTCTGTCGTCTATAAAGGCAAAAAAGCCAGCTATGGTTCGCTCGCCGAGGCCGCGTCAAAGCTGACGCCGCCCAAGGAAGTAAAGCTCAAGGATCCCGCCAAGTGGCGCTACATCGGCAAGCCGCTGAAGCGCCTGGATACTGCCGGCAAGATCTCCGGCAAGACCGAATTCGGCATCGACGTGAAGCTGCCGGGCATGCTGTACGCCTCGTTGGCCCAATGTCCGGTGATCGGCGGCAAGGCAACTGCGGTGGACGACGCGAAGGCGAAGGGCATGCCGGGCGTGAAGCACGTGGTGCGCATCACCGACGGCGTCGCCGTGGTGGCCGACAGTTGGTGGCAGGCGAAGCAGGCGCGCGACGCGCTCAACATCACCTGGGACGAGGGTCCGAGCAAAGGCCTGAACAGCGAAATGGTGTTCGCCGGCCTCGCCGGTGCGATGTCGAAGCCCGGCGCGACCATCCGGAAGCAGGGCGACGTCGAGGGCGCGATGAAAACCGCGGCGAAGAAGGTCGAGGCGACCTACGAGATGCCGTTCCTGTCGCATTCACCGCTGGAGCCGATGAATTTCACCGCCGACGTGCGCAAGGACTCGGCAATGCTGATCGGCTCGATCCAGTTCCAGGAACTGGCGATGGGCATGGCGGCGGCGATCACCGGCCTGAAACCCGAGCAGATCACCATCCGGACCACCTACCTTGGCGGCGGCTTCGGCCGGCGCATCGACTGCGATTTCTTCGCGCAGGCGGTGGAAATCTCCAAGACGATCGGCGCTCCGGTGAAGCTGGTGTGGACGCGCGAAGACGACATGACGCACGACTTCTACCGTCCGGCGAGCCTGACGCAGATGACGGCCGGCCTGGATGCGAGCGGCAAGCCGACGGCGCTCAGCCTGAAGCTGAGCTCGCCTTCGGTGACGGCGCGCCTGATCCCGCCGCTGGTGAAGGACGGGGTCGATCCGTTGATGACCGAGGCGATCCTGGTGCCCTACGACATCGCCAACCAGTCGGTCGCCACGGTGATCCATGACACGGGGCTCAGGGTCGGCTTCCTGCGTTCGGTGTCGCACGCGCTGAACGTGTTCGCCAACGAGTCGTTCATCGACGAGATGGCGGTCGCGGCAGGCAAGGATCCCTATGAGTACCGTCTCGGGCTCCTCGACAAGCAGCCGCGCTTCAAGAAAGTGCTGCAGCTCGCGGCCGAGAAAGGGGGCTGGGGCAAGCCCCTGCCGAAGGGCCGCGCGCGCGGCATCGCGGTGATGGAGGGCTACGAGACCTACATGGCGCAGGTGGTGGAAGTCTCCGTGGTGAACGGCAAGATCAAGCTGCATCGCGTGGTGGTCGCCACCGATCTCGGCATGGTCATCAATCCGAACATCGTCCAGCAGCAGATCGAGAGCAACATCGTGTTCGGCCTGACGGCGGCTCTATACGGCAACATCACGCTCAAGGACGGGCGCGTGCAGCAGACCAATTTCCACGACTACCAGCTGCTGCGCATCAACGAGACGCCGAAGATCGAGATGCACTTCGTCAAGAGCACCGAGAAGCCGGGTGGCATCGGCGAACCCGGGATGGCGCTGCTTTCGCCGGCAATGGCGAACGCGGTCTACGCGCTGACCGGCAAGCGCCTGCGCAAGATGCCGTTTAGTCTTGCGTAACTGGCTTTTAGCTCTATTTTTAGCGGTCTCGTTCGGCCCAGCGGGCGCTCAGGACTACGAGCGCGAGAAACGCTGGGCCGACGACATCCTGCCGGCCCTCATGGTCGGCGACGCGGTCTGGCTGCAGCAGAAGAACGGCCACAGATTCCTCAATCTGTTCATTGATGTAAAAGAAAAATCGAAGGGCGCCGTCATCATCGCCCACGGCCGCGGCTGGAGCCCGGATTTCGAGCTCTACGGTTCGTTGCGCACGAAGCTCGCGGAGGAGGGCTACAGCACGCTTTCGATCCAGCTGCCGGTGCTGCCCAGCACGGCCATCCTCGGCCTGTACCGGCCGCTCTACCCGGATGCGCGCGAGCGCTTCCAGCTCGCGGTCGACTTTCTCAAGGCGAAAGGCCACAGGAACATCGCCATCGTCTCGCACAGCCTGGGCGCCACCATGGCGAACCAGTACCTGATCCGCACCGAGGACGACAGCGTCAAGGCCTGGGTGTTCGTGGGCATCATGCAGGGACTGGAGGAGATGTTCCGCATCAAGATCCCGGTGCTGGACGTTTACGGCAGCAAGGACTGGACGGCGACCGTCGGCGGCGGCCCCGAGCGCGAGGCGCAGCTGCGCGCTGATCCTCGCTCGGGCCAGGTCATCGTGCCGGAGGCGACACACTTCTTCGAAGGCAGGGAAGAAGAACTGGTGCGGATTATCTCTAAGTTCCTGAACGCCACGTTCAGGGCGAAACCCTAGTCTGTCTTCGCCCCTGAGACTTTCACCACCTCGGCCCACCGCGCGACTTCCTCGCGCAAGATCTTGCCGAACTCCTCGGGCGTGTTGCCGACCGGCTCGGCGCCCTGTTCGGCGAGGCGCTTTCTCATTTCCGGATCGTGCGCCGCCTTTGCCACCGCGGCGGCGAGCGCCGCAACCATCGGCCGCGGTGTCGCGGACGGTGCGAGAACCCCGTACCAGACGGTGACTTCGAAATCGTCCACTCCCGCTTCCTTCATGGTCGGCACGTCCGCCATCTGCTCGGCGCGCTTGCCGCCGGTGGAGGCGAGCGGCCGCAGGCGGCCGCTTTTAACGTGCTGGAGGATGGCCGGGATGTTGGCGAAAGTCATTTCGGTTTCGCCCGCGATCAGCGATGTCAGGGAGGGCGCCGTGCCCTTGTACGGAACATGGACGATGGAAATGCCGGTTTTCAGTTTCAGCAATTCCGCCGACAGGTGCTGCGTGGTGCCGGCTCCCGCAGAGGAATAGTTGAGCTTGCCCGGGCTCGCGCGCACGAGCGCGAGGAATTCCTTCAGGTTCGCCGCGGGCAGCTTGGAGTTGACCACCAGGATATTCGGGCTCTCCGAGAAGATCGATACCGCGGTGAAGTCACGCAGCGTGTCGAAGGGCAGGTTCTTGTAGAGCGACATGTTGATCGCCACCGCCGCCGTGTTCATGAGCAGCGTGGTGCCGTCGGGCGCGCTCCTGGCGACGAACTCGTTGGCGATGTTGGTGCCGGCGCCCGGTTTGTTCTCCACGATCACCGGCTGGCCGATCAGCTCCGAGAGCTTGGGCGCCAGCGTGCGCGCCGCGATGTCCACGCCGCCGCCGGGCGTGAAGCCGACGACGAGCTTGACGGGGCGGGAAGGCAATTGCTGTGCATTTGCCATCGCAGATACAAAAAAGAGGACAAAAAACAATCTCATCGCCTGCTCCTCATCGTTTCCGCAGCTTAACCCGTGGCGCCGGGTTTTGCGTCCTGCGCTTTCGCCATGTAGACGGCGAGCCCGGCTGCCAGCGTGAGCGCGATGGCGCCGAAGGCGGCGCGGTAGGCGATCTCGGGCGAGACGGAACCCGGCGCCGGGAAGGCGCCGACGATCGGGCCGGTCATGAGAGGCAGCATGGTGAGGCCCACGACCTGCGCAATGTTGACCGTGGTTACCCCGCGCCCGAGCAGATGGTCGGGAAAGAGGCTGCGGCCGTGCGCGACGATCACCACCGAGTACGAGGTCACGCCGGTGAACAGGATCAGGAGCACCACGGCGGCCGTGGCCGGCAGCCGCGGCACGAGTGCCAGCGCGGCGAGCAGGCCGATGGTACAGATGGCGCCCGGCACGATCACCCATTTGCGCGTGTCGAAGACGCGGTCCAGCGGCCCGTAGGCGAGGATGCCGACCAGCTGCGCCGCCGCCATCGCGAGCAGCACGTTGCCGCGCGCGGCGCCGTCCATGCCGTGCACGTGGGCGAGATAGGGACCGGCCCACAGGCCCAGCACGGTGGCCATGCTTGCGTAGGCGAAGGTGTGGATCGCCAGCACCGGCACCAGGCCCTGCGTGCGCCAGACGGAGGCCAGGCCGCGTACGACATCGATGAAGGTGTCCGCCCGCGCCGGTACGACCTTGCCTGTTGGCCGATCCCGCACCAGGAAGAAGGCGCAGGCGCCCGTGATGGCCGTGATCATCGCCATGCCCGCGAACGTCCAGCGCCAGCCGATCGTCGCCTCGGCCAGCGCGAGCGGCGTCGCGGCGAGGAAATTGCCGATCTGGCTGAACGCAAACACGCGGCTCAGCGCGGTCGACAGGCGACCGCCCGGATACCACAGCGCGCAGAGCGTGACGGCACCCATGAAGCTCGCCGCGCAACCGACGCCCAGCAGCAGCCGCGCGGCGACCAGCTCGCCGGGCGTTGTCACGATTCCGTGCAGGGCTGCGGCGATCACCGCCAGCGCGGTGAAGCAGGAGATCACGAGGCGCGGGCCGTAACGGTCGAAGAGCAGTCCCACCGGAATCTGCATCGCCGCCATGGCAAGGAAGAACGCACCGTTGGCGCGGCCGAGGTCCTCCGGCGTGAGGCCAAGGTCGCGCGTCAGTTCGGGCGCGATCACGCCCAGGCAGGAGCGATAGAAAAGGCTCAGCCCGGTGACCGCGATGAGTACCGCGATGGCGCCCCAGCCCATGCCTAGAGCAGCTTCGCGGCGCGTTCCTTGAACGCCTTGGCGGCGAGGAACAGGCCGCCGTCGGCGCCGTCGATGAAGTGCAGGTGCTTGCCCGAGTAATTGAACACCAGGCAGGTCATGTGCGCGCGATCGGTGACATGCAGGCCGTAGACCAGTTCGCGTCTGGCGTAGCGCTCGGCCAGCCAGGCGTCCAGCGCCTCGCGCTGCGCCGGATTGCCGGCGAGGATCTGGCGGTAGATGTCGTTGAACTTGCGCACGTCGGTGTTCTGCATGAGCGTGTCCTTGTAACGGCCCCAGTCGGTGAACTCGGTTTTCAGGCCGAACTTCATGAGAAACCACCCCAGGATCACGAACCAGCGCGCACGCATCAGCCAGAGCCATTTGCCGAACGGCCCGCGCCCGGCGGCGCGCACGCCGACCTCGTTGCCCAGCTGGCGCGCGCTCAGCGTGGGGGTCAGGGTCAGGAGCGGAGGCGTGAGCGGATGGCAGGCCTCGTCGGTGCCGTAGACAGCGCGTACTTTGGCGATCACTTCGCCATAGAGCTTCGCAGCCCGGGCAGGATCCGCGTCCAGCGCGCGCACCATCAGGCTGACGGTTTCGCCGTGCCGGCTCGGGATGTCCTGCCAGCGGCACTCCAGTCCTTCCAGGCTGCCGCGCGCGGCGACGCTGCCCGGCTTTACTTCGCACAGCGGCGCGGTGGCCGGGTCTTTCATGTACTTGTCCGCGAAGGCCATGCCGCCGCCGGCGAACGCGGCCTGGATGTAGTTCTCCGACACGCGCACGCGCGCGACCTGGATGTCGAGCCCGTTCTCGCGTATCAGGGCGACGGGAATCGTTGCCACGCGCAGTTCCAGGCCGAAGGACCCCAGCGCCATCTCCTGCGTCTTGACCAGTGCGCCCTTGGTATCCTCGAGCAGCTCGGGCGGTACGCAGAATGCGCTGCCGTCGCCCTCGAAGATGAAGGGGATGTCGAGCGCACCGGCCGCGTTCAGCATCGCAGTGACTGCGGAAGCGCCGACCGTGTTGACGTGCTTGTAATTGCCCGCCTGTACTGCAAGCGTGGAATTGCGCACGTCGCAGGCCGCTACGATCCAGTCGTTGGGCAGCGGCGCGTAGTTGCGCGGATCGGTCACGCCGCTGAAATCCGGCAGCACCGGCAGGCCGGCATAGAAGTTCGCGCTGCTCATGGCTTGTCGTAATACTCGGCCATTTTCCTGCGCATCTTCTCGTCCGGCAGGGTACCCAACCCCGCGGCCACGTTGTCGGCAACGTGTTCAGGCTTGCCGGTGCCCGGAATGGTGCAGGTCACGGCCGGGTGGCCGACGATCCACTTGAGGAAATACTGCGCCCAGCTTGCGACGCCGATCTCGCCCGCCCACGGCGGCAACGGCTTGCCGCGCACGTGCTTGAACATCTCGCCCTCGGCGAACGGGCGGTTCGCGATGACCGCGATATTCTGGTTTTTGCATATTTCCAGGATTCTCTTGTCCGCATCCCGTTCCGCTAGCGAATAGTTGATCTGCAAAAAATCATACTTTTCCTTTTTCAACCAGCTTTCCACGTCGGCGTAGGCAGACGACGTGTAATGGGTGATGCCTGTATAGCGCACCCGGCCCTTCGCCTTCATGTCGTTGATCGTCTTCGTATGAATCCCCGCATCCAGCAGGTTGTGGATCTGCATCAAATCCATCTGCTTGACCTTGAGGCGCCGGAACGAGGTCTCCATCTGCTGGATGCCCTCCTCGCGCCCCCGGGTCCAGACCTTGGTAGCGACGAAAAGTTTCTCGCGCAGGCCAAGCTCCGCGACCAGGTCGCCCGCCACCGATTCGGCGCTGCCGTACATCGGCGAGGAATCGATCAATTTGCCGCCCGCCTTTGCGAACCCGGCTAATACCTCGCGTAGTGGTGCGCGCGCAGCCGTATCGTTGCCGGCATCGAATACCTGCCAGGTTCCGAGGCCGATAGCGGGCAGGTCTTCTCCAGTCGAGGGAATTTTGCGTGTCATGATTTTCGGTGTCTGG
>JBDTRO010000217.1:0-14414 GCA_039931635.1 Betaproteobacteria bacterium
TGCCGTCGAAGCCGCAGGGTATCGACAGGCCCGGCAGCCCGGCAAGCGGCGCCGGAATGGTGAAGATGTCGTTCAGGTACATCTGCACCGGATCGTCGGACTTGGCGCCCAGTGTAAAGGCGGTCGATGGCGAGGTCGGTCCCATGATCAGGTCGCAGCGCGCGAACGCTTCGGTGAAGTCGCGCGCGATCAGGCGCCGCACCTTCTGCGCCTGCAGGTAATAGGCGTCGTAGTAGCCGTGCGACAGCACGTAGGTGCCGATCAGGATGCGCCGCTTCACCTCGGGGCCGAAACCTTCGGCACGCGTGCGCCGGTACATCTGGCTCAGGTCCGCATATTCCTCCGCGCGGTGGCCGTAGCGCACGCCGTCGAAGCGCGACAGGTTGCTGGAAGCCTCCGCCGGAGCGATCACGTAGTACACCGGCACCGCCAGCCCCGTGTTGGGCAGCGTGATCTCGACCGTCTTCGCGCCTTGTGCCTCGAACCAGCGTACCGCTTCCCGTACGCGTGCGAGCACGTCCGGATCTACGCCTTCGGCGAAGTATTCCTTCGGCAGGCCGATGCGCAGGCCGGAAAGGTTGATGCCCAGATCACGGCAATAATCTTCCGCCGGGCGGTCCACGCTGGTCGAGTCGCGCGCGTCGAAGCCGGCCATCGCGTTCATCATCAGCGCGAGGTCCGCGGCGCACTTGCCGATCGGACCGCCCTGGTCGAGGGAAGAAGCGAACGCGACCAGGCCGTAGCGCGATACCACGCCGTAGGTGGGTTTCAGGCCGCACACGCCGGTCAGCGCCGCCGGCTGGCGGATCGAGCCGCCGGTGTCCGTGCCCGTCGCCGCCGGCGCCATGCGCGCGGCCACCGCCGCGGCCGAGCCGCCCGAGGATCCGCCGGGAACGCGCGTTGCGTCCCAGGGGTTGCGCACCGGGCCGAAATGCGAGGTTTCGTTGGATGAGCCCATCGCGAACTCGTCCATGTTGGTCTTGCCGAGCTGCACCGTGCCCGCCGCCTCGAGACGCTCGATCACATGCGCATCGTAGGGGCTGGTGTAGCCGGCCAGCATGCGGGAGCCGCAGGTGGTGCGCAGCCCCCGGGTACAGAAGATGTCCTTGTGCGCGAGCGGGATACCCGTAAGGGGCCCCGCATCGCCGCGGGAGCGTCGCTCGTCGGCGACATTCGCCTGGCCAAGGCTGTGCGCTTCGTCCACCGTGATGAACGCGTTCAACTTGCCGTTCAACCGACCAATCCGGTCGAGAAACTGCCGGGTCAGTTCGACCGACGAGACGCGCTTCGCGGCGAGCGCCGCGGACAACTCCGAAAGGGTTGAATTCAACATTTATTCAATCACTTTCGGCACCAGATACAGGCCCTGCTCCTGCGCCGGCGCACCCTTCTGGTAGGCGTCGCGCCGATCCGGTTCGGTCACCTCGTCGGGCCTGAGTCGTTGCACGACATCCAGGGCATGGGACATGGGCTCGATGCCCCTGGTATCGACCGATTGCAGCTGGTCGATCAGGCCAAGCACCCGGTTGAGCCGCTCGGTCACGCTCTGCGCTTCCTCCGGGGAAACGTCGATGCGGGCCAGCAGGGCGATACGCTGGAGCTGGTCAGGAGTCAGGGACATGGAAATCCGCCGGTTCTGCGCTTGCCGGAGGTCGCGGTAAGAGTATCATAGCCGTCTAACGAATAAACGGTTCCGGGACGCAGCTTTAGCGCGGGAACTTAAGGCAAGACCTAGGGGTAAACGAAGGAGGATTGACCACGGCCATGTTCGGATTTCTGCGCAGTTATTTCTCCAACGATCTGGCGATCGATCTGGGTACCGCGAACACGCTGATCTATGTGCGCGGCAAAGGCATCGTGCTCGATGAGCCGTCGGTGGTCGCGATCCGCGAAGACAGCGGGCCGAACGGCAAAAAATCCATCCAGGCGGTCGGCAAGGACGCGAAGATGATGCTCGGCAAGACGCCCGGCAACATCGTGGCGATCCGCCCGATGAAGGACGGCGTGATCGCCAACTTCACCGTCACCGAGCAGATGCTGAAGTACTTCATCAAGAAAGTTCACGATAACAAACTCTTCTCGCCCTCGCCGCGCATCATCATCTGCGTGCCCTGCGGCTCGACGCAGGTCGAGCGGCGCGCGATCCGCGAATCCGCGATCGGCGCCGGCGCCGGCCAGGTGTTCCTGATCGAAGAGCCGATGGCTGCCGCCATTGGCGCCGATCTTCCGGTCGCAGAGGCGACCGGCTCGATGGTGGTGGACGTGGGCGGCGGCACGACGGAAGTGGGCGTGATCTCGCTCGGCGGCGCGGTGCACAAGGGTTCGGTGCGCGTCGGCGGCGACAAATTCGACGAAGCGATCATCAACTACATCCGCCGCAACTACGGCATGCTGATCGGCGAGACCACCGCGGAGAACGTGAAGAAAACCATCGGCTCCGCGTTCCCGGGCTCCGAGGTGCGCGAAATGGAGGTCAAGGGCCGCAACCTGGCCGAAGGCATCCCGCGCAGCTTCACCATTTCCTCGAATGAAATCCTGGAAGCGCTCACCGAGCCGCTGAACCAGATCGTCAGCGCGGTGAAAAGCGCGCTCGAACAGACCCCGCCCGAACTCGGCGCCGACATCGCCGAAAAAGGCATGGTGCTCACCGGCGGCGGCGCGCTGCTGCGCGACCTCGACCGCCTGCTGATGGAAGAAACCGGGCTGCCAGTGATCGTCGCCGACGACCCGCTCACCTGTGTGGTGCGCGGCTCGGGCAAGGCGCTCGAGCAGATGGAGCACTTCGGGGCGATCTTCACGAATGAGTGAGTAGCGGGGGGCCGGCCCCCGCCCCGGGATGGAGCATACTCCCCCGCCCTTTTTCAACCGCGGCCCCGCGCCGCTCGTACGCCTCGCGTTCTTCGCCTCGCTTTCCCTCGCGCTGCTGGTGCTGGATGCGCGTTTCCGCTACACCGAGGGACTGAGAAGCGTGCTGGCGCTCGCGGTCTATCCGCTGCAGACCCTGGCCTCTCTGCCCGCGTCGCTGGCCGAGCGCGTCGCGGGCTATTTCTCGGTCCAGTCGCAGCTGCGCGACGAGAACGCGGAACTGCGCACCAGGCTGCTGGGCGCCTCGCTGGCGGCGCAGCGCTTCGAGGCGGCGCAGGCCGAGGCCGCGCAGCTGCGGCGCCTGATCGGCGCCGCGGAGCGCCTGCCGCTCAAGGCGACGCCCGCCGAAATTCTCTACAACGGCCGCGACCCGTACGCGCGCAAGGTCGTCATCAACAAGGGAAGCCAGGACGGCCTGAGCGCGGGCTCGCCGGTGGTGGACCAGGACGGCGTGGTCGGCCAGGTGACGCGCACGCACGCGCTGCTGTCTGAGGTCACGCTGCTCACCGACAAGGAGCAGGCAATTCCGGTGCAAGTGGTGCGCAACGGCCTGCGCGCGGTCGCCTTCGGCGGCGGCGCGAGCGGCATGCTGGAACTGCGCTTCATGGCGGCAAACGCCGAAATCCAGAACGGCGACAAGCTGGTCACGTCCGGTATCGACGGCACCTATCCGCCGGGCCTGCCGGTGGCCACCGTGGCGCGCATCGAGCGCGACGCGGCCTACGCGTTCGCCCGCATCGTGTGCCAGCCCGCCGCAGGCGTCGAGAGCGGCGGCTACGTCCTCGTGCTCGGCCGCGAATCGACGCGGTTGGCGTATCCCGAGGAAAGCGGCCCGGAGCGCGAGAAGCGCCCCGGCAAATTCCGCAAGCCGCGCCGCAAGGACACCGATGCAACTCAGTAACTCGCCCGGGTCGCAATCGATACTCCTGCCGGTGCGCGTGGGCACCATCATTGGCTCGCTCGCGGTAGCGTTGCTGCTCAGCTTCCTGCCATGGAAGAACATCGCGTGGGTGCCCGATTTTGTCGCGCTGGTGCTCGCCTTCTGGTGCGTGCGGCAGCCGCGGCTGGTGGGGCTGGGTGCTGGCTGGCTGCTCGGCCTGCTCACCGACGCCGGTAACGGCGTGCTGATGGGCCAGCATGCGCTCGCCTACTCGCTGCTCGCGTTTGCGGCGATCACGCTGTCGCGCCGCATTTTGTGGTTTCCGCTCTGGGGCCAGGCACTGCACATCGCCGCGCTGCTGCTGTTCGCACAGGGCGTCTCGGCGCTGGTGCGCCTGGCGGCCGGCGCCGAGTTTCCGGGCTGGACCATCGCGATCGGGCCGCTGTTCGGCGCCGCTCTGTGGCCGGTGATCAACCTGCTGCTGCTGCTGCCGCAGCGCCTGCCGGTGGATGTGGACGAAAACCGCGCCCTATGAAGCTTGGCGAACTCAGGAACCACGAGCGCGAGCTTCATTTCTTCCAGCTGCGCATCGGCTTCGCCGGGTTTGCCGTGCTGGCGGCCTTCGCGCTGCTGTTCGTGCGCTTTTTCCACCTGCAGGTCGTGCAGCACGACGCCTATGCGTCCAAGGCCGAGGAAAACCGCATCTCGATCGTGCCGATCGCGCCCAACCGCGGATTGATCCTGGACCGCAACGGCGTGGTGCTGGCGCGCAACTATTCGGCTTACACGCTGGAAATCTTCCCCGCCAAGGTGCGCGACCTTGATCGCACCATCCAGGAACTGGGCGACGTGGTCGAAGTCCAGGCGAAGGACCGCAGCCGGTTCCGCAAGCTCCACGCCGAGACTCGAAATGCCGAGAGCCTTCCGATCCGCACCCGGCTCACGGACGAGGAGGTGGCGCGCTTCGCCGCCAACCGTTACAGGTTCCCGGGCGTGGAGATCAAGGCGCGCCTGTTCCGGCAGTACCCGTACGGCGACCTCGCCGCGCATGTCATCGGCTACATAGGGCGCATCAACCAGAAGGACCAGGAAAAGCTCGCCGAGCTCGAGGTGGAGGCGAACTATCGCGGCACCGATTACATCGGCAAGTCGGGGCTGGAGGCAAGCTACCAGCAGGAACTGCACGGCACCACCGGCTTCGAACAGGTGGAGATCGACGCCGCAGGGCGCGGCATCCGCACCCTCGCCCGCACGCCCGCCCAGGCCGGCAACAACCTGACCCTGACGCTGGACATCAAGCTGCAGGAAGTCGCCGAAATCGCATTTGGCGAGCGCAGGGGCGCGCTGGTGGCGATCGAACCGTCCACGGGCGGCGTGCTCGCCTTTGTCTCCAAGCCCGGCTTCGACCCGAACCTGTTCGTCGACGGCATCGACCCGGCGAGCTGGGCGGAGCTGAACAACTCGCCCGACCGGCCGCTCACCAACCGGGCCATCGCCGGCATCTATCCGCCCGGCTCGACGTTCAAGCCGTACATGGCGATGGCAGCGCTGGAAATGGGCAAGCGCACGCAAAAGAGCGCGATCAACGATCCGGGCTACTTCGAATTCGGCGGGCGGCGCTTTCGCGACTCCAAGGCGGGCGGCCACGGACATGTAGACCTGTACAAGTCGATCGTGGTGTCCTCGGACACCTTCTACTACCAGCTCGCGAACGACATGGGCATCGACGCCATCGCCAGCTTCATGAGCAAATTCGGCTTCGGCGCGAAGAGCGGCATCGACCTCGAGGGCGAGGCGACCGGCGTGCTGCCCTCCCCCGAATGGAAGCAGCAGCGCTTTCGCAAGCCGGAGCAGCAGAAATGGTACGCGGGAGAGACCATCTCGATCGGCATCGGCCAGGGCTACAACGCGTACACGCCGATCCAGCTCGCCGTCGCGCTGGCAACCCTGGCAGCGAATGGCGACATGTACCGGCCGCACCTCGCTTCGTACATCGACAACCTGCGCAGCGGCGAGCGGCGCCACATCGAACCCACCCTTGTCAACCGGATTCCGCTCAAGGCCGAGAACGTTGAATTCGTGAAGCGCGCGATGGCTGGCGTGAACAAGGAAGGCACCGGCGCGCGATCCTTCGGCAACGCGCAGTACACCAGCGGCGGCAAGACCGGCACCGCGCAGGTGATCGGCATGAAGCAGGGTGAGAAATACGACGAGAAGAAAGTCTCCGAGCGCCATCGCGACCATTCGCTGTTCATCGTCTTCGCGCCGGTAGAAAGTCCGAAGATCGCGCTCATGGTGATCGTCGAAAACGGAGGGTTCGGCGCGCGTTCGGCCGCGCCGATCGCGCGCACGGTGCTCGACTTCTACCTCCTCGGCAAGCCGCCGGAGGGCGACAGCGCCGGTCCGGCGAAGAGCGGCGCTGCGCCGGCGCGCCAGGAGAACGACGAGGAAAGCGACTGATGGAGCTGGCCATTCCCTCCGCGCGCCGCATCCTCCAGCGCCTGACCGAAGGCATCGATGGCACGCTGCTCGCGCTCAGCCTCGCGCTGATCGGAGTCGGCCTGGCGACCTTGTTTTCGGCTAGCTACGAGCAGCCCGCCCGCGTCTGGGCGCAAATGGTGAATCTCGCGGTGGCCCTGGCGGCGATGTGGGTGGTGGCGCGCATACCGCCGCAGACCCTGATGCGTTTTGCGGTGCCCGCCTACCTGTTCGGGATCGCGCTGCTGGTCGCGGTCGCGCTGGCGGGCGACGTGGTGAATGGCGCGCGCCGCTGGCTGCATGTCGGCGTGACGCGCTTCCAGCCCTCGGAAATGATGAAGCTAGCGCTGCCGCTCATGCTGGCCTGGTATTTCCACAAGAACGAATCCACGCTGCGGTTGCGCGACTTCGCCATCGCCGCACTGTTGCTCGCGGTGCCGGTGCTGCTGATCGCGCGCCAGCCGGATCTCGGCACCGCGGTGCTGGTGGCCGCGGCGGGCTGCTATGTCATCTTCTTCGCGGGCATCGGCTGGAGGGTGATCGCCGCGCTGGGCGTGGTGGGCCTGGCGAGCCTGTTCCCGCTCTGGGGCATGCTGCACGACTACCAGCGCCGCCGCATACTCACGTTGATCGACCCGACGCAGGACCCGCTGGGCGCCGGTTACCACACCATCCAGTCGACCATCGCCGTGGGTTCCGGCGGCATCACCGGCAAGGGCTGGCTGCACGGCACGCAGACGCACCTGGAGTTCATCCCCGAGCGGCACACCGATTTCATCTTCGCGGTGTTTTCCGAGGAATTCGGCCTGATCGGCAACCTGGTGCTGCTTACGCTCTACACGCTGCTCATCGCGCGCGGCCTGATGATCGCCGCCAACGCGGCCACCTTCTTCGCGCGCCTGCTCGCGGCCACCATCACGCTGATGTTCTTCACCTACGCCTTCGTCAATATGGGCATGGTCTCCGGAATCCTGCCCGTGGTCGGCGTTCCGCTGCCCTTCATTTCCTACGGCGGCACCTCAATGCTGACCCTGTTCACCGGCGTAGGCATCCTGATGAGCGTCCACAGCCACCGCAGGCTGGTCCAGACCTGAGTTCGCGGTGGAAAGCCTCCTGGCTAGTCGGTCAGCACGATGCCTGATTTGGCGATGACCTCGCCGAGCCGCTGCCGCTCCCTTGCCATGAACGCCTCAAATGCTGCGGCCCTGTCGCCCGCGGCCACCGCGCCGGTCTTCAGCACGCGGTCCTTCACCTCGGGAAGGTTCATCGCGTTCACGATCTCGTCGTTCAGCCTCGCCACGACCTGCGGCGGCGTGCCGGCCGGCGCGACGATGCCCCAGGATTGCGAGATTTCGTAGCCCGGCACCACGTCGGCGATGGTCGGCAATCCAGGCAGCGCCGGATTGCGTTCGGCACCGGTCGTGGCGAGAGCGCGCACGCGGCCGCTGTTCATGTGGGCGCCGGCCGCGATCGGCGAGGTGATGATGAGCTGCGAATTGCCGGCGATGACGTCAAGGAGCGCGGGCGCGGCGCCCTTGTAGGGCACGTGTGTGAGCTTGATCCCGGCGAGCAGGTTGAGCATCTCGCCGGCAAGATGCGCCGGCGAGCCGACGCCAGCGGACGCGTAGTTGAGGATTCCCGGCTTGCTCTTTGCGAGGTGCACCAGATCGGCGATCGAATTCACCGGCAGCGAGACGTTCACCACGAGCACGTTCGACGCGGTCGCAATGCGTGAAATCGGCACGAAGTCCCGGACCGGATCATAGGGCAGGTTTTTCTTCAGGCTGGGCAGGATCGCGTAGATCGCGGTCGTGGTGAGCAGCAGCGTGTATCCGTCCGCCGGCGCTTTCGCGGCGAGATCCGCGCCAAGCGCGCCCGCGGCGCCGGGACGGTTGTCGACGATCATCTGCTGGCCGAGGCTCTCGGAGAGTTTTTGCGCGAGGATGCGCCCGAGCTGGTCCGGCGCGCCGCCGGCGGCGTCTGCCACGATCAGACGTACCGGCTTCGCCGGATAGCCCTGCGCGCTCGCGCCCAGACACACGGCGAGCATTGCGAACCCAAGGATTCTGGCGATCATCGGCGACTCCTTCTCAGTTGATGTCCGGCGCCTGGCCGGGAGCTGGGGTGTAATTGAGGTCGCCGCGCGCGAGCGCCGCCTCGCGGCCGCCGTGGCGCGCGAGCTGTTCGGCTTGCCGGCGTTGCGCGCGCGCGTCCACTTCCGCCGGGTCGCAGAAGCGGTGCAACTCGGCCTCGAGCGCGGCGAACGTCGCGCGACGTGCCGGATCTCCCGCCAGGTCGACCAGTTCTTCGGGATCATTCTCCAGGTCGAAGAGCTGCGGCCGGTAGCGCACACAGTGCACGTACTTCCAGCGACCCTTGCGCAGCATGCTGATGCCGCCGGTGGAACCGATGGCGTGGTACTCGCTCAGCACGGCGCGGTCCGCGTGGGCTCCGCCGGCCAGTGCGAGCGGCGAGACGCCGCGGTACCCGTCTTGCGGCGCGGGTACGCCGGCGCATTCGAGAAAGAATGGAAACAAGTCGACATGGCTCGCCGGGGTGGCGCAACGCGCGCCGGCGGCAATGCCGGGCCCCGCAAGGATCAGCGGCACGCCGGCGGATTCTTCGTACATGGTGGACTTGCCCCAAAGTCCGCGCGCGCCGAGGTTGTCGCCGTGATCGCTTGTGTATACAACCCGCGTATCTCCCGCGAGTCCCGCCTCTTCGAGCGCGCGCAGCACCTTGCCCACGTTATCGTCCATGAAGCTGACCAGTCCGAGATAGGCGGCGATGGCGCGGCGCACCTTGGCCAGATCGCCGCCAAAGCCGGCGTCGTAGGCTACACAGGCTTCGTAGTCGCGCAGATAGGGATGCGAAGGCCTTTCCGCCGCCGCGTATTGTTTTGGCATCGGAATGCGCTCGAGCGGATAGCCGCCATAGAACTCGGGCGGCGCGATCAGCGGAAAATGCGGGCAGACGAAGGACACGAACAGCGCCCAGGGGCGCGCGCGATCGCGAAGCGCCTCCTCGCGCAGCCAGGCCTGCGCCCGCGCCGCGATGTCGCGATCGTAGCGCGTGTAGGGCGACTCGCCCGGACCAGCCAGCTTGGCAAGCTTGTCGTAGCCATTGCGGCGAGGAATGTCGCGCCGGATCAGGCCCTTCAGGTCGCCGATGCCGTCGACCACGTGCATCGGCAGCAACTCCTCCGAAAAGCCGTGGTCGTCCCCCGGCAGGCCGCGGAAATGCAGCTTGCCGATAGATACCACCCGGTGGCCGCGCGCGCGCAGCAGGTGGTGCCAGCTCGGCACCGCTCCGTCGTAGGGGTCGGCGTTGTCCCAATAGCCGATCTGGTGCGCGTACTTGCCGGTGGCGAAACCGGCGCGCGCCGGCACGCAGATCGGCGAGGTGGTGTAGGCGCTCGTAAAGCGAGTGCCGCGCGCCGCGAGGCCGTCGAGCTGCGGCGTCTGCGCGAGCGGATGCCCGCTGCAGCCCAGCGCGCGCGGGTTGTGCTCGTCGGACATCAGCACGAGGAGATTTTTTGGGGCGAGCGGCATGGCGCTGCGAGATTAGGTGTCATGACACCATTCTGTCAACGGCTACAATCGGAGCATGAGACGAAACGACGATCCGCGGCTGCTGCGCGCGCTGCTGTCGCACCGTGTGCTGGTGCTCTCCAACACGCTCGCACGGGCCGCCGCGCGCTACTATCTGCGGCGCTTCGGCGTGCGGCTTGCCGAATGGCGGGTGATTGACGCCCTGCACGCGGGTCGCGGCGTCAGTGCGAACCAGATCAGCCAGTGGCTGCGCACCGACAAGGCCTGGGTGGGACGTTCAGTGGAGCGCCTGATTGCCGCGGGCTATGCGCGGCGCAGGTCCGACCCGCAACACGGGCGCCGGGCGCTCCTCAGCCTGACGGCCAGGGGCGAGAATTTGTACGCCAGGATCGCCGCCGCCGCGCGGCGGCGCCATGACAACCTGCTCAAGACGCTTTCACGCGCGGAGCGCGACCTGCTCGAGCGCGCACTTGGAAAGTTGCAGGCACGGGCCGTGGAAATGCTTGGTGAGTCGGACCACGGCTTTCGCTAGGGCCCATTTTGCGGAGCAACATGATTTTGAAAATTCCCACCGCATTGTGAAATAAGAGTGCTCTAACCTACTGTAAACCATTGTTTTAGTTTGATTTCACGATGTGGTATCGTGATATTGCTGTGCATCATTACGCCCGGTAACGTGCGGGGGATTCAGGAGTTTGCGTTCACCACACTTCCCCAGGAGAAATGATGAGTCTTCGAGAGCAGGCAATCGCGCAGCTACAGAAAGACTGGAAAGAAAATCCGCGCTGGCAGGGCGTGAAGCGCGGCTACGACGCCGTGGACGTCGTGAAACTGCGCGGCAGCGTGAAGATCGAGCACACGCTGGCGAAGCTCGGCGCGGAAAAGCTCTGGAAGAAGTGCAGCGAGATGCCGTTCGTGAACTCGCTGGGCGCCCTCACCGGCAACCAGGCGATGCAGCAGGTGAAAGCCGGCGTGCCCGCGATCTACCTGTCGGGCTGGCAGGTGGCCGCCGACGCCAACGATTCACTCTCCATGTACCCGGACCAGTCGCTCTACGCGACTACTTCGGTGCCGACTGTGGTGAAACGCATCAATAACGCACTCGCCCGCCAGGACCAGATACAGACCATGGAAGGCAAGGGCGACATCGACTGGTTCGCGCCGATCGTGGCGGACGCCGAGTCCGGCTTCGGCGGCGTGCTGAACGCCTTCGAACTGATGAAGGCGATGATCGACGCCGGCGCGGCCGGCGTGCACTTCGAAGACCAGCTGGCCAGCGTGAAGAAATGCGGCCACATGGGCGGCAAGGTGCTCGTCCCCACGCAGGAAGCAGTGCAGAAGCTGATCGCCGCGCGGCTCGCGGCCGACGTGATGGGCGTGCCGACGGTACTCCTCGCCAGGACCGACGCCGAAGCGGCGGACATCGTCACCACCGACGTGGACGAAAACGACAAGCCGTTCCTCACCGGCGAGCGCACCTCGGAAGGCTTCTACAAGACGAAGAAGGGTTTCGACCAGGCGCTATCGCGCGGCATCGCCTATGCCGAGTATGCGGACATGGTGTGGTGCGAGACCGGCACGCCGGACCTCGCATTCGCCAGGAAATTCGCCGAAGGCGTCCGCAGGAAATTTCCGGACAAAATGCTCGCCTACAACTGCTCGCCGTCTTTCAACTGGAAGCGCAATCTCGACGACGCGTCGATTGCGAAATTCCAGCGCGAGCTGGGCGCCATGGGCTACAAGTTCCAGTTCATCACGCTGGCGGGTTTCCACTCGCTCAACTACTCGATGTTCGAGCTTGCCTACGGCTACGCGCGCAACAACATGACCGCGTTCGTGGAACTGCAGGAGAAGGAATTCGCCGCCGCGGCGAAGGGCTTCACCGCGGTCAAGCACCAGCGCGAAGTCGGCACCGGCTATTTCGACCAGATCACCCAGGTCGTGACCGCGGGCAAGGCCTCCACCACCGCGCTGCACGGCTCCACCGAAGACGAGCAGTTCTTCGACGCGAAAAAGGTGGCAAAAAAGGCTGCCTGAGCGCGGGCTAGAACAACCCGCTGGCCAGGCGACGCAGCTCGGCCAGCGGAATCAGCAGGACCTGCAGCAGCACGATCAGCACCAGCGGCGAGAGGTCCACGTTGCCGAGCGGCGGCACGAAGCGCCGGATCGGGCGCAGGAACGGCCGCGTCAGCGCGTCGAACAGCGGGCCCACCGGCGAATACGGATTCACCCACGACAGCGCCGCCTGCACGATCAGCGCGAATACCAGGATGTACAGGGTGAAGCGCACCAGATCGATCAACGCCAGGCCCACCACGATTCCAGCGCCGATGCCCGGCGCCGAGCTGAAGTCGATACCGGAAATCAGCAAGAGCACGTACAGCAGAAGCGCCTGCAGCAGCCAGGCGAGCAGCAGGGACGCGAGGTCGAGTCCGCCGAGCGACGGAATCACGCGCCGCGCCGGCACCACCATCCAGCTGGTTCCGGCGACGATGAACTCGCCCAGGATGTTCCGGAATGGCACGCGCAGCCACTGGAACAGGAAGCGCGCGAGCAGCAGGTAGACGAAGAAGCCCACCACCACGTCCACCAGGAAACTTGCGATCTGCTGCAGCATCAGTCTTCGTCCATCTGCCTGCCGAGCTGGCGGCCGCGCTCGTTCGCGGCGCGGATCGCGCGCACGATCGCTTCCTTGACGCCGTCCGCGTCCATGCTGGCAAGGGCGGCTTCCGTGGTGCCGCCCTTGGAAGTCACGCGCGCGCGCAACACGGCGGCGGGATCGGGGCTGGCGGCCGCGAGCTTCACAGACCCGCTGAACATCTGCAGCGCGAGCTTGCGCGCCTCCGCTTCGGGCAGGCCGAGCTGCTGCGCCGCTTCCTCGCAGGCTTCGATGAAGTAGAAGACGTACGCCGGCCCGCTGGCCGAAACCGCGGTCACGGCGTTGATCTTGTCCTCGTCGGCCACGCGCACCGTGGCGCCCACGGCGCCCAGAATCGTTTCCGCCTGCCGCAGGTCCGATTCCGCCAGACCCGCCGGCGCGTAGAGTCCGGTGATTCCCTCTCCGATCAGCGCGGGGGTGTTCGGCATGGCACGCACGATCCGCGTCGTGCCGCCGAGCCAGCGCGACAGGCTTGCGAGCGTGATGCCGGCCGCGATGCTTATGACGAGATTCGCGTTGTCCTTCAGGCCGGAGAAGCGGGCCGCTTCCTTCATTTGCTGCGGCTTGACCGCGAACACGACCACCTCGCCCGGGAGGATCGTGCCGCGCGAGGCCGCCGAACACTCGATGCGGTACTTGTCGGAGAGCCTGCGGCGCGCCGCGCCGTCGACTTCCACGGCGCGAATCTGGCTCGCCGACAACCCGCTCTTCAGCAAGCCGCCGATCAGCGCGTCGGCCATGTTGCCGCCGCCGATGAACACCACGTTCATGGCGACGTTCACGCGGCCGGCCTGATCGTCCGGCGCGCGCCGAATATCGCGGTGCCGATGCGCACCATCGTCGAACCCTCCGCGATGGCATCCTCGAGGTCGTCGCTCATGCCCATGGACAGGGTATCCAGGCCAAATTCGACCTTCAGCTTGTCGAACAGGTTCTTCACATCGCGAAACCTGACGCGCGCCGCGCCCGGTTCCGGAATCGCCATCAGGCCGCGCAATTTGAGATTCGGCAGGGACGAGATGTCGGCGGCAAGGCCGGCGACCTCCTCCGGCGCGACACCGCTCTTGCTCGCTTCGCCCGATACGTTCACCTGGATCAGGACATTCAGCGCAGGCATGCCGCGAGGACGCTGTTCCGACAGCCGTCGGGCGATTTTCCCGCTCTCGATCGAATGCACCCAATCGAAGCGCGCTGCAACGAGGCGCGTCTTGTTGCTCTGGAGCGGGCCGATGAGATGCCATTGGGCAGGCGCACCCTTGAGAGCCTCCATTTTCTCGGTGGCTTCCTGTACATAGTTCTCGCCAAAAGCACGCTGACCGGCGGCCAGGGCCTGCTCCACGTGCACCGCGGGCTGGGTCTTCGAGACCGCCAAAAGAGTCACGCTCAGGGGGTCGCGGCCGGCCGCGGTTGCGGCGTGCGCAACGCGCCCCAGAACGGCTTGCAAGTTGTCATGGATTGCCCGCATACTTTGGCCCATCGTTATCTGAGGAATTGTAATGGATCTCACTGAATTACTTGCGTTTGTGGTCAAGAACAAGGCCTCGGACCTACACCTGTCCTCGGGACTGCCGCCGATGATCCGCGTGCACGGCGACATCAAGCGCATCAACCTGCCCGCGATGGAGCACAAGGACGTGCACAGCATGCTCTACGACATCATGAACGACGGGCAGCGCAAGTTCTACGAAGAAAACCTCGAGTGCGACTTTTCGTTTGCGATTCCGAACCTCGCGCGCTTCCGCGTCAATGCCTTCGTGCAGAACCGGGGCGCCGGGGCGGTGCTGCGAACCATTCCCTCGAAGATCCTGTCGCTGGAACAGCTCAAGTGCCCGAAGTCCTTCGAGCAGATCGCGGACCAGCCGCGCGGCGTGGTGCTGGTGACCGGGCCGACCGGCTCGGGCAAGTCCACCACGCTCGCCGCAATGGTCAACCACAAGAACGAAACCGAGGAAGGCCACATCCTCACCATCGAGGACCCGAT
>JBDTRO010000218.1:0-12490 GCA_039931635.1 Betaproteobacteria bacterium
AGTCGCGGGTTTCGTTGAACGGAATGGTTTCCGCATAGATCGCGCCTTCCAGCGGCCGCGCGTCGCGCCAGCGCCGCGCGCGCCCAGGCCCCGCGTTGTACGCCGCTGAAGCGAGCACCGGATGGCCGAGGTCGTCCAGCACCTGTTTCAGGTAGCCGGTGCCGAGGGCAACGTTGATCTGCACTTCGGCAACGCGCGCCGCGGTAAATCCCTGCAGCCCGTTACGCTTGGCGATCCCGCGCGCGGTCGCGGGCATCAGCTGCATGAGGCCGCTCGCGCCGACCGAGGACTTCGCATTCACGATGAAGCGGCTTTCCTGGCGCACCAGGCCGAGCACCCAGGCTTCCTCCAGGCCATAAATGCGCGCGTGCTCGTTGAACACTTCCTTGAAGGGCGCAAGGAACCGCACCTTGTAGTTATGGGCGTGCTGGGTCCGGTCCGCGGTGTTGATGGCGCGGTCGAATATTCCGCCGCGCCGGGCAAGCTCGGCTGCCGCAAGCAGCTGGCGATCATCCATGCCGCGAATGCTGAACACCCATTCGCGCGTCGCCTCGCTGCGCAGATCGAGGCGGTAGAGCTCGAGCGCGCGCGCGAGTCCCGGGTTTGCCTTTGCAGCGGCGACTTCGGCTTCGCTCGCGACGTTGAACGGCTCGGGGATGCCGGCCATGGCGCCGAGTTCCTCGGCGGCAAGCAGGCCGTAGAAGTTCGGTTGTCCCAGGATCCGCAGGTAGTAGGCGCGCGCGCCGTCGTCCCGGCCTTGCGTGGCGAGCGCCCGGCCGTACCAGTAGGTCCAGGCCGGGTCCTGGCGAGCGCTCGCCGACATCCGGTCGATCGCGTCGCGCACCGCCTGCCAGTCCGCCGCGCGCAACGCCGTGCGCGCCTTCCATGCCAGCTGCTCGTCGTTCAGCTGGGTTTCATCCGCCAGCCGGTACCACTGGTTCGCTTCCGGCAGGAGCTGGCGCGCGCCCTCGTAGGCAATCCGGCCCCAGAGGTACTTCACGTCCTGCTCGGGAAGGTGGGTGCCGAGTCTGCCGCGCAGCTCGTCGACCGCCGCCGACGGATCGGCGCGAGCGAGCCGCGAGACCGCGAACAGCGTCATTTCGCGCGTCGCGCGCTTTTCCAGACTGCGCCGCGGACCGGCGAGGTAGTTCTTGGGCGCGGTGGCGGCCTGGTTCAGCTGCCACTCCTCGTGCTTCTCGCCCGCCGGCAGAAAACCGAGCGTGCGCCGCGCCGCGCCCAGCGAGCCGCTCTCGAACAGCACCCGCACCCGCCGCCAGACATCGTCCACGCTGATGCGCTGCGAGTCGAGCATCCTGTCGACCAGCGTATTGCAACCCTCGGGAAGTTCGCGCGGCTCGAGCCAGATCGCCTTCGACTCTGCATAGGCGCCCTCGTCCGCGCGCGCGAGGCGCGAGAGCCAGCCATAGCAGCGCAGTTCCAGGTCGTCCTGCACCAGCAGCGGCAATTCCACGTCGAATGCCGCCCAGTCGCCGCGCTTGCCCAGTTGCTTGAGCCAGTCGGCACGCAAGCGGTCGGCAAGATAGCCGCCGGCCGCGCGCTGCAGGAAGGCGCGCACATCGCCATCCGGGTTGTCTTCGAGCCGCAGTTTGAGGCGCCAGTACTCCAGATATTGCGCGAGCACGTGGTCGCCGAGCGGACTGGAAACTTTCGCCAGCTTGATCGCGTCGCCCGCGCGGAACGCGTCGTAGGCCTTCAGGATCGCTTCGTCTGCAGCGGGCGCTTTCGGTGCGGCGATCCCCGTCGCGGCGCAGGCGGCAAGGGCTGTTATAGTGAGGAAACGCCTAAAAATCATAGACTAAGCTTAACATCCCACCCTCAAGCCTGCATGGACCCTGAACAAGTGAAGCAGTGGCGCAAAGCCGAGCGGGGTCGCCTGATTGCTGCGCGCGAGACGATCGATGAAGCCACACTGGAGCAGTACCGCCAGAGAATAGACGCCCATATCGAGCGTGCGTTCCCCGGGCTCGCGCTGTCGAAGCTCGCTTTTTGCTGGCCGATCAAGGGGGAATACGACGCGCGGCACCTGACAAGAACGCTGCGCGAGCGCGGCGCGTTGACCGCGCTGCCGGTTGTCATCGCACCGCGTACGCCGCTCGTTTTCCGCGAATGGCACCCCGGCGTGGAAATGGCCGTCGGCCCGCTGGAGATACCTTTCCCGGTGGGTTCGGCTGTCGTGGTGCCCCAAGCGGTGCTGCTGCCGATGAACGGCTGGGATGGCGCCGGCTACCGGTTGGGCTATGGCGCCGGGTTTTTCGATCGCACCCTGGCCGCTTTGCCAAAAAAACCGGCGGTGATCGGCGTTTCCTACGAATTGTCGAAGCTGACGACGATCCATCCGCAAAGCTGGGATATCCCGGTGGACTGGGTGGTCACCGAGCGCGGCGTATACCGGCGGGATGGAGACAAACTCGCGTTTCTCGGCGCGCCGCCCCCCGGCGAACCGGGCACGCTCAGCTCGCCGGTCTGCTACGCCAATGAAATCGCGCCGGGATATTTCGGTGACAGCAAAGACTGAAGGGCGCGCCCTAGAGCTCCTGAACACGGTTTTCGGCTTCCCCGCGTTTCGCGGCGCGCAGCAGGAGATCGTCGGTCACCTCGTCGCCGGCGGCGACGCGCTGGTGCTGATGCCCACCGGGGGTGGCAAGTCGCTTTGCTTCCAGCTGCCGGCGCTGCTACGGCCGGGCGCGGCGCTGGTGGTCTCGCCGCTGATCGCGCTGATGCAGGACCAGGTGGCGGCGCTGAAGCAACTCGGTGTGCGCGCCGCGTTTTTGAATTCGACTTTGAATCATGAACAAGTAACAAAGACAGAGCGCGCTCTGCTGTCCGGCGAACTCGACCTGCTCTACGTCGCGCCCGAGCGGCTCGTGATGCCGCGCATGCTCGATCTGCTCGCGCAGTCGCAGATTGCCCTGTTCGCAATCGACGAAGCGCATTGCGTGTCGCAGTGGGGGCACGACTTCCGCCCGGAATACCTGGCGCTGTCGCTGCTGCATGAACGGTTCCCGGATGTGCCGCGCATCGCGCTCACCGCCACTGCCGATCCGCAGACGCGCGCCGAAATCATCCGCCGCCTGGCGCTGGATGAAGCGCGCATCTTCATCTCGAGCTTCGACCGGCCGAACATCCGCTACACCATCGTCGACAAGCAGGGGCCGCGCGCGCAGTTGCTGCGCTTCATCCGCGACGAACACCCGGGCGAAGCCGGGATCGTCTACTGCCTGTCGCGCAAGAAAGTCGACGAAACCGCGCAGTGGCTGGGTGCGCAGGGCCTGCGCGCGTTGCCCTACCACGCGGGCATGGAATCGAAGGAGCGGGCCGCGCACCAGGAACGCTTCCAGCGCGAAGACGGCATTGTCATGGTCGCAACCATCGCCTTCGGCATGGGCATTGACAAGCCGGACGTGCGTTTCGTCGCCCACCTGGACCTGCCCAAGAGCATCGAGGGCTACTACCAGGAGACTGGCCGCGCCGGGCGCGACGGCCTGCCGGCCGACGCCTGGATGACCTACGGACTGGGCGACGTGGTCCAGCTGCGCCTCATGATCGAGAAATCCGGCTCGGAAAATGCGGGTAGCGAAGAATTCCGGCGCATCTCGTTCGCGAAGCTGGATGCGCTGCTCGGCCTGTGCGAAACCGCCGGCTGCCGCCGCGTGCGCCTGCTCGATTATTTCTCCGAGCCGAGCGCGCCGTGCGGCAATTGCGATACCTGCCTCGCGCCGCCCGAGACCTGGGACGCGACCGACGCGGCGCGCAAGGCGCTGTCGTGCATCTACCGCACCGGGCAGCGCTTTGGCGCGGTGCACCTGATCGACGTGCTGCGCGGCAAGGCCACGGACCGCGTGTCGCAGTGGAACCACGATCAGTTGAGCGTCTTCGGCGCCGGCCGCGACCTCGACGAAGCGACCTGGCGCACCGTGTTCCGGCAGCTGGTGGCGCTGGGATTCGCGCGCCCCGATCACGATGCCTACGGCGGATTGCGGCTGACAGAATCAGCCCGCGCAGTGCTAAAGGGCGAGCGGCAGGTCGAAATGCGCCGTGCCGTGAACAGGGGAAGGCAGAAAGGGGCGCGCGTCTCAGCGACCGCGGTCCCGGCCAACGTCGATTCGGATCTGCTCTCCCGCCTCAAGGCCTGGCGCAGCGGTCAGGCACGCGCGCAATCCGTGCCGCCCTACGTCGTGTTCCACGACAGCACGCTCTCCGCGATCGCCGCGGCGCAACCGCGGGACTTGGACGCGCTTTCCGGCATCACCGGCGTCGGCGCCAGGAAACTGGAACGCTACGGTCCCGCGTTGCTGGAACTGCTGCGCAGCTAGCGTTTGACGGCGAGCGTCAGGCCGTCGCCGATCGGCAGCAGAGAAATCTCGACGCGCCGGTCGCGACGCAGCTTGCGATTGAAGGCGCGAATCGCGCGCGCGTCTACCGTCCGGTTGCGGAGATCGATCACGCTGCCGCCCCACAAGGTGTTGTCGATCGCGATCACGCCGCCGCGCCGCAGGAGCGAGAGACAGCGCTCGAAGTACTTCTGGTAGTTTTCCTTGTCGGCGTCGATGAATGCGAAGTCGAAGGGGCCTTTCAACTTCTTCAACGTCTGCAGCGCGGGCGCCAGCTTGAGCTGAATTTTTTGCGAGACAGAAGCCAGGGCCCAGTATTTCCTCGCGATGGCGGTCCATTCCTCGCTCACGTCGCAACAGACGATGCGGCCGCCCGGCGGCAAGGCGAGCGCCACCGCGAGCGCCGAATAGCCGGTGAAGGTGCCGATCTCAAGGCAGCGCCGCGCGCCGATCGCCCGCACCAGCATCTGCATGAAAGCGGCCTGGTCGGGACCGATCTGCATGCCGCCCATGGGGATGCGCCGGGTCGCGGCGCGCAGGCGCCGCTGCACCGGAGTTTCGCGCGTGCCGGTCGCGGCAACATAGGCCGCGAGTTTCGGGGACAGTTCCGCGGGGCCGCGCGCCACGCTCAGCCGAGGAAGAGGCGGTACGCCGGATTGCGGGTCTCGTCGGCGTACGGGTAGCCGAGCGCGCCGAGGAAGCGGCCGAATTCGCGCAGCTCGCTCCTCGGGACCTGCATGCCGACCAGGATCGAGCCGTAGTCCGCGCCGAAATTCCGGTAATTGAACAGGCTGATGTTCCAGCTCGGATTCATGGTGGAGAGGAACTTCATCAGCGCGCCGCGCCGTTCCGGAAATTCGAAGCGGTACAGGAGCTCATTCACGCTGCCCTTCGTCCTGGGCAGATGACCGCCGATCATGTGGCGCATGTGGCCCTTGGCGACTTCGTCGTCCGACAGGTCCAGGGTGCCGAAGCCTCCGCGCCACAGGGCTTTCACGATGCGCGCGGTTTCGCCGCGGTCGCGCACGGTGACGCCGACGAAGATATGCGCCTTCGTCGGGTCCGCCATGCGGTAATTGAACTCGGTGATATTGCGTCCGCCCAGCGCCCGGCAAAAGCGCCGGAAGCTGCCGCGCCGCTCGGGCAACGTCACCGCGAGTACCGCCTCGCGGTGTTCGCCGACCTCGGCGCGCTCGGCGACAAAGCGCAGCCGGTCGAAGTTGGCATTGGCGCCGCAGGCCACCGCCACCAGGGTCTTGCCCCGGATTTTCTTGCCTCGTTCGCCGTGGCGCGCGACCCATTTCTTGGCGCCGGCGATCGCGAGCGCACCCGAAGGCTCGAGCACCACGCGCGTGTCCTCGAACACATCCTTGATCGCGGCGCACATCTCGTCGGTGTCCACGAGCACCATCTCGTCGACCAGGTCCTTCGCGAGCCGGAAGCACTCCTTGCCGACCTGCTTCACGGCCACCGCATCGGCAAAGAGGCCGACGTGATCCAGCACCACGCGCCGGCCCGCCTTGAGCGAGCGCGTCATGGCGTCGGAATCCACCGGCTCGACGCCGATCACGCGCACGGAAGGCCGCAGGCGCTTGATGTAAGCGGCAATCCCGGCGATCAGGCCGCCGCCGCCGACCGCGACGAACACGGCGTGGATCGGCCGCGTGGTCTGGCGCAGGATCTCCATGCCGATGGTGCCCTGCCCCGCGATCACATCCGGGTCATCGTGGGGGTGCACGAACGTCAGGCCGCGCTTGCGCTTGATTTTCATCGCGTGGCGGTAGGCGTCTGAATAGCTGTCGCCATGCAGCACGACTTCGGCGCCGCGCGCGGTGACCGCGTCCACCTTGATCTTCGGCGCGGTCACCGGCATCACGATCACCGCGCGGCAGCCGAGCTTCTGCGCCGCCAGCGCCACGCCCTGCGCGTGGTTGCCCGCGCTGGCTGCGATCACGCCCTTCGCCAGCTTCGCCGCCGGCAGGTTTGCCATCTTGTTGTAGGCGCCGCGCAGCTTGAACGAAAACACTTCCTGCAGGTCTTCGCGCTTGAGCAGTAACCGGCTGCCGAGGCGGCGCGACAGGCCGGGCGCGAATTCCAGCGGCGATTCGATCGCCACGTCGTAGACGCGCGCCTTGAGGATGCGTTCGAGGTAGTCGATTTTCTTCATTCAATTCCCGTCATTTCGAGGAATCCACGTGAACCCCCGGTCCGGCGCAAAACCTCAACCAGAGGAAGCCGCCGGTCCCCGCCGCCACGGAAGCCAGCAGGACCGCCAGTTTCGAAGCATTCATCACTCCCGGATCTGCAGCGAAAGCAAGGTTGGTGATGAAGATGGACATTGTAAAACCGATTCCGCCGAGGATTCCGGCCCCCATCACGTGCGACCAGTTCAGCTCGGCAGGCAGGCGGCACACCCCAGCCGCCACCGCGAGGAAGCACAGCAATGTGACGCCGAGCGGCTTGCCGAGGATCAGCCCCGCGGCAATGCCCATGCCGTTCGTGCCCGCCAGGCCCTGTAGCCAGCCATCGTGCAGGACCACGCCCGTATTGGCCAGCGCGAATATCGGCAGGATCGCGAACGCGACCGGCTTGTGCAGGAAATGCTCGACACGGTGCGAAGGCGAGCGTTCGTCGTCGTCGCGCGCGGAGAAAGGAATCGCGAACGCGAGCAGCACGCCTGCGATGGTCGCGTGGACTCCGGACTTGAGCATCAGGAACCACATCAGCGCGCCGCCGAGCAGGTACGGGACGACGGACATGACCCGGGCGAGGCGATTCAGCGCTATCAGAGCGAGCCAGACCGCGAATGCGCCCGCCAGGTACCACGCCGAAATCTGCGCCGTGTAGAACGCGGCGATGACGACGATCGCACCCAGGTCGTCCATCACCGCGAAGGCAACGACGAATACTCTGAGCGAGGCGGGAATCCGGTTGCCGAGCACGGCCAGCACGCCGAGGGCGAATGCGATATCGGTGGCCATCGGTATGCCGAAGCCGTCCTGCGTCGGCGTTCCCGCATTGAGCGCGAAGTGGATCAGCGCCGGTGCGACCATGCCGCCCAGGGCCGCGACGATCGGCAGCAGGGCGTTGTCGAGGCTGGACAGCTCGCCGACGTAGAGCTCGCGCTCGAGTTCCAGTCCGATGAGCAGGAAAAAGACCGCCATCAGCGCGTCGTTGACCCAGAGCTCGAGGCTCAGGCCGCCGGCTTCACGCTGCCAGAAGCGGAGGTAGTCCGGCCCCAGCGGGGAGTTCGAGACCGCGAGCGAAAGCACGGTGCAGGCAACCAGCAGGTAGCCGCCGGATTTTTCCGATTCGAAGAACCGGTTGAACGTCTTCGACAGCGCGCCCATTGCCGGCTCAGGCGGCCTGCAGCTTGGCCACCGCCACGGCCAGCCACTTGACGCCTTGCTTGCCGAAATTCACCTGCACGCGCGCGTCGTTGCCGTCTCCCTCCGCGTCCACGATCACGCCGGCGCCGAATTTCGCGTGCACCACGTTCTGGCCAATGCGAAAGCCCGAGTCTTCGCGGCGCTTCGCGAACGTGGGCGCCTCCTTCTTCGGGAAGTACGTGTCCTTGCTGTCGGAATAGGCCTGTTTGCGGCCCGCCGACTCGAAGGACATGGCGCGCTGCTGGCGAGCAAAGCGCGGCGTCAGCCACTTTTTCAGCCCTGCGGGAATTTCCTCCAGGAAGCGGGAGGCCAGGCTGTAGCGCGTCTGGCCGTGCAGCATGCGAGTCTGCGCGAAGGTCAGGTAGAGGCGCTGGCGCGCGCGCGTGATGGCGACATAGGCAAGGCGGCGCTCTTCCTCCAGGCCGTCTTTTTCCATCACGCTCTGCTCGTGCGGAAACAGGCCCTCCTCCAGGCCGCTCATGAACACGGCGTTGAATTCCAGCCCCTTGGCCGAATGCACCGTCATCATCTGCAGCGCGTCCTGGCCTTCGGCGGCCTGGTGATCGCCCGCTTCCAGCGCAGCATGGCTCAGGAATGCGACCAGCGGCGTGAATTCTTCCTCGGCTTCCATCCTGGTTTCGTCCTGACCGAATGCCGCCGCGGCATTGACCAGTTCCTCCAGGTTCTCCACCCGGTCGGCGCCCTCGCGCTCGTTCTTGAAATGCTCTATCAGGCCGCTGCGATGGATCACGTGCTCGACCATTTCAGGCAGCGGCAGGTCTTTGGTTTCGATTTGCAGATCTTCTATCAATTTTCTGAACGGCAAACCTTTGCCTGAAGAAAACTCAACCGCGGAAAATAGCGAAACCCCCTTTCGCTTCGCCGAATCCTGCAGCTGTTCCATGCCGCGCGCGCCGATGCCGCGCGGCGGGAAGTTGGCGACGCGCAGGAACGAGTTGTCGTCCGAGGGATTGGCGATCAGGCGCAGGTAGGCGAGCGCGTGCTTCACCTCGGCGCGCTCGAAGAAGCGCAGGCCGCCGTAGACGCGGTAGGGAATGGCCGCGCCGAAAAGGGCATGCTCCAGCACCCGCGATTGCGCGTTCGACCGGTAGAGGATCGCGATGTCCGCGAGGCGCATGCCCGTGCGCTTGAGCGCGGCCACTTCCTCGGCGATGAAACGCGCCTCGTCCGAATCGCTCTCGCCCTCGAACACGCGCAGGGGATCGCCCTGCCCGGCCGAGGTCCACAGGTTCTTGCCCAGGCGCTGGGTATTGTTGGCGATCAGCGCGTTCGCCGCATCGAGGATGTTGCCCTGCGAGCGGTAGTTCTGCTCGAGGCGGATCAGCTTGCCGTTCGAATATTCCTTTTCGAACTCCGCCAGGTTGCCGACGTTGGCGCCGCGAAAGCCGTAGATGGACTGGTCGTCGTCGCCCACGGCGAAGAGGCGCGTTTCCGGACCGGCGAACAGCTTAAGCCAACGGTACTGCAGGCGGTTGGTATCCTGGAATTCATCAACGAGGATGTAGCGGAAGCGCGCCTGGTAGTGCTGGCGCAGGATTTCGTGCCTGCTCAGCAGTTCGAAACTTCGCAGCAGCAGTTCCGCGAAATCCGCGACCCCCTCGCGCTGGCATTGTTCGTCGTAGGCGGCGAAGAACTCCACCTGGCGGCGCGTCCCTTCGTCGCCCGCCGGCACGTCGCGGGCGCGCAGCCCCTCTTCTTTCTGGCCATTGATGAAGCGCTGCAGCTCGCGCGGCGCAAACCGGTCCTCGTCGATGTTGAGCGACCTCGCCAGCCGCTTTACCGCCGAGAGCTGGTCCTGCGTGTCGAGGATCTGGAATTCGCGCGGCAGGCCGGCGTCCTGGTGGTGCGTGCGCAGGAGGCGGTTGGCGAGGCCATGAAACGTGCCGATCCAGAGGCCGCGCGGATTCACCGGCAGCATCGCGGTGAGCCGCGTGACCATTTCCCGCGCCGCCTTGTTGGTAAAGGTGACCGCCAGCACGCCGCCGGGCGTGACGTGGCCGGCGGTGATCAGCCAGGCGATGCGCGTGGTGAGGACGCGCGTCTTGCCGCTGCCCGCGCCCGCGAGCACGAGCGCGTGTCCTGCGGTCCCTGCTTCGTGCAGGGTGACCGCGGCGAGCTGTTCGGGATTGAGGTGTTCGAGATGCAGCGACAAAGCGCGCGCATTATCTCACCCTTTATAATCCGCGACTTATGCACGAGCGCTACGAACCACGCACGGTCGAAACCGACGCCCAGAAATTCTGGGAGTCGCAGCATTCTTTCCGCGTCACGGAGGACGCGTCGCGTCCGAAGTTCTACTGCCTGTCGATGTTTCCCTACCCTTCCGGGAAACTGCACATGGGGCACGTGCGGAACTACACCATCGGCGATGTGCTCACCCGGCACCACCGCATGCGCGGCATGAACGTGCTGCAGCCGATGGGCTGGGACGCCTTCGGCCTGCCCGCCGAGAACGCCGCGATGGCGAACAAGGTGCCGCCCGCCAAGTGGACGCGCGACAACATCGCGTACATGAAACAGCAGCTAAAAGGTCTCGGCTTCGCGCTCGACTGGGAACGCGAGCTGACGACCTGCAACCCTGACTACTACAAGTGGAACCAGTGGCTGTTCACGCGCCTGTTCAGGAAAGGCATCGCCTACAAGAAGACCGGCGTCGTCAACTGGGATCCGGTGGACCAGACCGTGCTCGCCAACGAGCAGGTGATCGAGGGCCGCGGCTGGCGCACCGGTGCGCCAGTGGAAAAGCGCGAAATCCCGATGTATTTCTTACGCATCACGCAATACGCCGAGGAACTGCTGGGCGCGCTGGACGGCATGGAGGGCTGGCCCGAGCAGGTCAAGCTGATGCAGAAGAACTGGATCGGCCGCTCCGAAGGCGTGCGAATCGGTTTTCCGTATGAATTGAATGGCGAGAAGAAAACTCTCTGGGTCTTCACTACCCGAGCCGATACGCTGATGGGTGCAACGTTTTGCGCTGTTGCAGCCGAACATCCGATCGCGATCGCTGCTGCCAAAACGAATCCTGCTTTGGCGGCTTTCGTGGAGGAGTGCAAGCAAGGCACCGTGCTGGAAGCCGAACTGGCGCAGCTTGAGAAGAAAGGCATGCCGACCGGCACGTTCTGTACGCACCCGATCTCCGGCGAAGAAATTCCAGTCTGGGTCGGCAACTACGTGCTGATGACGTATGGCGAAGGCGCTGTCATGGGCGTACCCGCACACGACGAGCGCGACTTCGCATTCGCGCTGAAGTATGACCTCGAGATCGCGCAGGTTATCGACGTCAAATCGTTCGCCCTCGACAAGTGGCAGGGCGGGTATACCGACTATGGCAACTGCATCAATTCCGGCAAATACGACGGTCTGGAATTCCAGGCTTCCGTCGACGCCATCGCGGCCGACCTGAAAGCGAAGAATCTGGGCGAGAAGCAGGTGCAGTGGCGCCTGCGCGACTGGGGCATCTCGCGCCAGCGCTACTGGGGCTGCCCGATCCCGATCGTGCACTGCGCGGCCTGCGGCGACGTGCCGGTGCCGGACGACCAGTTGCCGGTGGTGCTGCCCGAAAACCTGGTACCGGACGGCACGGGCAATCCGCTCGCGAAGCTGCCGGCGTTCTACGAGACGAATTGTCCGTCCTGCGGCAAGCCGGCGAAGCGCGAAACCGACACCATGGACACCTTCGTCGATTCGTCCTGGTATTTCGCGCGTTACGCCTGCCCGGACCAGTCGAACGCCATGCTGGATGAGCGCGCCAGGTACTGGATGGCGGTGGACCAGTACATCGGCGGCATCGAGCACGCGATCCTGCACCTGCTCTACTCGCGCTTTTTCACGCGGGCGATGCGCGACGAAGGCCTGCTACCGGGTGTTGCCGAGCCGTTCACCCGGCTGCTCACGCAGGGCATGGTGCTCGCGGAGACCTATTACACCGACGCCAATGGGCGGCGGGAGTGGATCAACCCCGCCGACGTCGACCTGACGCGCGATGCCAGGGGAAAGATCCTGACCGCCAAAAGCAAAGACGGCAAAGACGTGGTTTTCGACGGCATCGGCACGATGTCGAAGTCGAGGAACAATGGCGTCGACCCGCAGCAGCTGATCGAGAAGTACGGCGCCGACACCGCGCGCTTCTTCATAATCTTCGCCTCGCCGCCGACCAGCACGCTCGAGTGGTCGGACGAGGGCGTGGACGGCTCGTTCCGCTTTCTCAAGCGCCTCTGGAACTATGCCTCGGTATATGCGGGGAAGACTGCCGAAAGCACAGGCGACAGCAAAGCCATCCGGCACGAAATCCATGCCGTCCTGAAGCAGGCCAACTACGACCTGCAGAAGCACCAGTTCAACACCGTGGCTTCCGCCTGCATGAAAATCCTCAATTCCATCGAGAAGATTCGGGGGCGCAATGCCGCTTCCGAAGAGGGCATGTCGATCCTGCTGCGTCTGCTCTCGCCGATCACGCCGCACGTCTGCCACGCGCTGTGGCGGCAACTCGGCTTCGGCGACAACGTGATGACGGCGCCCTGGCCGGAGCCCGAGCCGGCGGCCCTGGAGCAGGACGAGATCGACTACGTGGTGCAGGTGGGCGGCAAGACGCGCGGCAACGTGAAGGTGCCCAAGTCCGCCGACCAGAACACCGCCGGGGCGATGGCGGCCGAGGCCGTAAAGAAGTACATTGACGGCAAAGCGATACGCAAAACCATCATCGTTCCGGGCCGCCTGATCAACATCGTC
>JBDTRO010000219.1:0-5094 GCA_039931635.1 Betaproteobacteria bacterium
GCGCCGCAGCGCTGCCAGTGGGCGCTGCTCTCCGGCGCCGGGGAGGCCACCTCCGGAGAGGGACCGCTCGCGGAACTCCCGCGACGCGCCGACCGGATTCAGCTGGTGCTGCCCGCGGCGCAGGTGCTGATCACGCGCGCGAGCGTGCCGCGTGCAGCCAGGCGCCGCGCGGGATCCGCGCTCGCGTTCGCGGTGGAAGAGCGCACGTCGGCCGAGCCCGACGCCAACCAGGTCAGCTGGCTTGGCGCCGCGCAGGACATGGATGTGCTAGCGGTGGTCGACAAACCGGGCCTGGCGCGCTGGCGCGAAGCGCTGCGGGCGGCCGGCCTGCGCGGATTCGAGGTTCAATGCGAAACGCTGTTGCTGCCCAGGGCGCCGGGCGAATGGAGCCTGGCGTGGAACGGCCGCGAGGGATTCGTACGCACCGGCGAACTGGAAGGCGCGGCAACCGATTCCGGCGCGCCCGAAACACCGCCGTTGGCGCTGCGCCTGTTGTTGGAGGAAGCGCGGGCGCGGGGCGCGCCGCCGACCGCGATTGCGTTGTATGCGGCGCCGCCTGGCGCCGAACCCGACCTGAACGCATGGACGCGCGAGCTGGGCGTCGCCCTGCGCCCCGCCGGCAGCTGGGATTGGCGCACCGCCCCTTCCGGCGCCGGCGTCGCCCTCGCGCAGGAACGCCAGCGCTGGCAGGGGCTGCCTGGCACGCTTGCCCGGCTGCGGCCGGCCGCCTGGATCCTGGGCGCCGCGCTGGCGATTCACGGCGCCGCTCTCGCCATCGACTGGATGTCCCTCGCGCGCGAACAGCGCTCCCTGCGCCAGCAGATGGAGACGCGGTTTCGCGCGACCTTCCCCGACGCCGTCGCGGTGGTGGACCCGCTGCTGCAGATGCGCCGCAAACTCGCGCAGGCGCGCCATGCCGCGGGCCAGCCCGATCGCGGCGACTATCTGCCGATGCTGCAGCAGGTCGCCGGCGCAGCCGGAGAACTCCCCGCCGGCGCGGTGCGGGTGATGTCCTACGAGGACGGGCGAATGACGCTCGAGCTTTCCGCGATCGACGAGGCCGCGCTGCGCCGCGCGGTCGCACGACTGTCCCAGGCCGGACTGAACGTTGAAGCAACCGGCAAGAACCTGATCACGGTGCGCGACCTGTGAGAACCAGGCTGCGCAAAACCTGGGAAACGCGAACGCCGCTGGAACGCGCGTTCATCGCAGCGCTCGTGGTGCTGCTGGCGATCGCGCTGTACGGATGGTTCGTGCAAGCGGGCACGCGGGCACGGGCGCAACTGCATGCGAGCGTCGCGGCGCTGCAAGCGCAGGCGGCACGGCTCGACCAGCAGGCGCTCGAGTATGCCCGGCTGCGCGCCGCGCCGGCCGCCGCGATTTCGACGACCGACCTGCGTACGCTCGTGCAGTCCCGCATTGATGCCGCGGGACTCGCGCGCGCGCTGGTGCGCATCGACGCACCCACCGCCGACCAGGTACTGGTGGTATTCGGAGCCGTCGCATTTGCGGACTGGCTGAACTGGATCGCCGCACTGCAATCGCAGCAAGTCCGCCTGGAGTCCGCGAGGATCGAAGCGCTATCCACGCCGGGCATGGTCAGCGTCACGGCGAGCCTGAGCCGCGCCAAGGCGCAATGACGCGCTGGACCTTGCTCGCGATCGGGCTCGCCGCCTACGCGCTCGCGCTCATCGCCACCGCGCCGGCGACATTGGCCGACGCCGGGCTGCAGCGTGCAAGCGAGGGCAGGCTGAGGCTTGCCGAAGCGCGCGGCACGCTGTGGTCCGGGTCGGGGCAAATTGAATTGCGCGATGCAGGCGGCAAGACCGGCGTTGCCAGGGATCTGTCCTGGCGCATTGCGCCGCTGTCGCTGCTGGCAGGACGGCTGGTTTACGAAGTAACGCTGGAGCGCGCCGGCACGCATTTTCCAGTGACGTTGTCGCTTTCGCGTATTGAACTGGCAAATGCCGAGATGCACTTGCCGGCCGCGGTCCTGGGCCTTGGCGTGCCAAAGCTTGCGCCACTGGGGCTCACCGGTGAGGTGCTGATACACGTCGCGAATTTGTCGATCGCGCGTGACGCAATGGCGGCAAGCGCCACACTTGAATGGCGCACTGCCGGATCGGCCCTTTCTCCAGTGTCGCCGCTAGGCGACTATGAAGTACGCATTGATGGCGAGGGCAAGACGCTAAAGGCCCGTCTTCGAACGGCGGCAGGCCCGCTTCGACTAGACGGGACCGGTTCCTGGGCACGCGGCGCTCGCCCCAATTTCCAGGGCACGGCGCTCGTTCCCCCGCAATACGAGCAGCAACTGGCGCCGCTGCTGCGCCTGATCGCGGTCGAGCGAGGCGCGGGCAGCTTCGAATTGCGTATTAACTAACACCCGGCACTCATACAACATCGGCCGAAGAAATTCTTTTGGCCCAATGTGTGCCCACGCACGGTGAGCCGCTTGCGCAAGGACTATTACTGGTTCGTCGCCGGGGAGTGGTCTCCGTCCCCGGACAAACCAACCAAAGGAAATAGTCCATGAATCATCGTCAGAACTTCCTATCGGCATGCCTGTTCGGAATCGTCGCGCTGGTAGGCGGCGCCTTTCCCGCTCTGGCGGCCAACGCGCCCCTGTTCGGCGCAGCCTCAAGCTTTGCGGTCCTGAGCGCAGCGCCTAACGGCGGCGGGGCGGTGACCTGCACCGACTCCACCATTACGGGCGATGTGGGATCTTCCGGCCAGCCGGCTTCCGTCGTGCAGACGAATTGCACCATTTCAGGAGCAGTCGTAGCGCCAGTCTCCGCTCAGGTCCTGACGGGCTTTAACGGCGCGTACGATTCGCTCGCGGCGCTCTCCTGCGACCAGACCCTGACCGGCACACTCGCCGGTGTCACGCTGACGCCGGGCGTGTATTGCTTCGACGCAGCCGCCACGCTGACGGGTACATTGACGCTCGCCGGTCCGGCGAACGGCATCTGGATCTTCAAGGTCGGCACCAGCGGCACCGGCGCCCTCACCGGCACCAATTTCTCGGTGGTGATGGCCAACGGCGCGCAGGCGTGCAACGTGTACTGGTGGGTCGCCGAAGCCGCGACCATGACGACATCCAACTTCACGGGAACGATTCTCGCCGGTGCAGCCATTACGGTCACTGGCGGGACATTCAACGGCAACGCGCTGGCGAAAGCGGCGGTTACGTTGACCGGCGTCGCGGCCACCGGTTGCGAGAGCGCCTCCGTCAAGCCGTCTAAGCAGAAGTGCAACCAGGGTGTCGGCAACGGACCCGAGGCCTGCGATCCGGGCAACTCGAACCAGGGCAATCCGTTCCGTTCGAACGACGAACTGGGCGGCGTGCCGGGCAACCCGGGCCGCAAGGGCGGCAACAAGTAACCCCGCATTCACGAAGCCGGGAAAAGGAAAGGACCCTTGCGGGTCCTTTTTTCTTGTCCCGCACCAGCCTCGCCCACCCTGTATGTGTGACACCGCACAGTCTGGGTCACGCGAAAGCACGATAACGGTAGCGATTCCATTCAAATGGCCTGCGACCGCAGCGCCAATGCAAAGGAAAAGGACCAGCACATGAACAAACACAAAAACGAGTCCGGGTCATTCACTTGGTTGATGGCGGTACTTCTTTCCGGTCTCATTGCCGCTTGCGGCGGGGGCGGAGACGGAGGTGGTACTTCAGGTACCGGTGGCTCCGCAGCCCCAGGCGCCATCGCAGTTCCAGGTACTGTCGGCGCACCAGGTGCCGCGGCTACCAATCCCACGGTCGGTTCCTCGGGCCCGGTCAGCGGCGCGACGAATGTTGCGACCAGCACCAATAGTTCGGCCAACGTCAGGACCGGCACATCGCAGACCGCCACATTCAGCGAGGCGATGAATCCGGCGACCGTAACCGCGCCGGGAACGTTCACGCTCAGGGAGACGGTAAGCGGGACCAACGTACCCGGTACCGTGACGATGAATGCCGCGAACACAATCGCGACCTTCACGCCGACGGCCGCGGCCCTCCTCGTCAATACCAGCTACACCGCCACTGTAAGTACGGCGGCCACGAATGCCACCGGCACTGCGATGCCCAACACGGTTGCGTGGAGCTTTACGACCTCGGCCGCAGCATCCACTGCCCAGGCGCCGGTCAATCTTCTGACGGCCGGCAATTTCGTGATTCTGACAAAAGCAGGGATCACCAACGTCCATACTTCTGCAATAACCGGGAACATCGGCGCCAGTCCGATCACTGCTGCGACGATGGACAATGTATTTTGTTCAGAAATAACCGGAACGATATTCGGTGTGGATGCGGCATATACAGGCAGCGGCGCCGTAACATGTTTTGCTGGTAACCCGCCACTGGCCAACAAGACCTTGGTGGACAATGCGGTACTCGACATGGGAACCGCGTTTAACGATGCCAAGGGACGTACGACGCCCGATTTTGTTGATCTGGGTGCCGGAAGCATTGGCGGATTAACTCTCGCTCCTGGCCTCTACAAATGGAATACCGGCGTACTAATTGCAACGGATGTCACTATCTCGGGTAGCGCAAGCGACGTCTGGATCTTCCAAATAGCGGGAGATATAACCCAGTCCAACGGCATAAAGGTGACTCTGGCTGGCGGCGCGCTGGCCAAGAACATCTTCTGGCAGGTCGATGGCGGTACTGGCGTGGCGATTGGCACGACCGCGCAAATGAATGGAGTGATACTGGCAATAAAAGCGATCACGCTGGCTACCGGTGCGGTGGCCAACAGCAGATTGTTTGCACAGACTGAGGTCACTCTCCAACAGAACGCGGTCACACAGCCTGCCCCCTAAAGCATTCGGCAGTCAGGGAAACGCCGGCGGAGCGATCTCCGCCGGCGTTTTCCGTTCTGGTCCGGCATTCTCATTCGGGCGGCAGTTCCACGCCGAATACCCGTCTCTTGAGCTCAGCGAGGTGGTCGCTCGCCTTCTGGCACTTGCGGTCGTTCCGGCCCAGAGCCGAGTAACGTAAAATATTGATTCCGAACGACCGCACTGCTATTTGCACGATTGACATGGCGAGGGTCGTTGGTTCGAGTCCAATCGCGCCCACCATCATTTTTGTGAAGATCACAC
>JBDTRO010000220.1:0-4342 GCA_039931635.1 Betaproteobacteria bacterium
TCCATGTCGCGGTGGCCGTGCGTGCCGAAGCCGGTGCCGGGCTGTATGCGGTCCTCGTTGATCACGCGCAGAGCGCTGAAGCCCAGGTGCGCCGGATCGTAGTAGTCCGCGAAGGAGAACGAATGCCAGGAGTCGAGCCAGCCATGCTCTGCATGGCCGCGCTCCCCGCCGCGCCGGATTTCAATCACGCGCTCAGCTCCCCGCCGCAGCGCCCGGCGCACCCTGCTCCGGCGCGCTCTGCGCCGCGATTTCGGCATGCACCTTCGCCATGTCGAGCGACTTGGCCTGCGTCAATACCTGCTCCAGCGCCTGGCCCGGCAGCGCGCCAGCCTGCTGGAACAGGATCACTTTCTCGCGGAATACCATCAGCGTCGGAATCGAGCGGATGTTGAACGCGCCCGCGAGCTCCTGCTGCTCGTCGGAATTGATTTTCGCGAACACGACGTCGGGATGGGCTTCGGACGCCTTCTCGAACACCGGGGCGAATCCGCGGCAGGGGCCGCACCACGGCGCCCAGAAATCGATGATGACGGTCTTGCCGCCATTGATCGTCGCGTCGAAGTTGTCCTTGGTCAGTTCGATCGTCGCCATTTCCGGATTCCTTGCGCGCAAAAGTTGCAGTGTATATTGGGGCGACAGCCATCGCTTCAAGCGCCATGCCTTACGTCGGCCAGTACGTTGGTAGATTTGCACCCTCCCCCACCGGCGCCCTGCATTTTGGCTCGCTGGTCGCCGCGTTGGCGGGCTGGCTGGATTGCCGCCAGGCGGGCGGCCGGTGGCTGCTGCGCATGGAAGACCTCGACCAGGCCAGGGTCATCCCCGGTGCAGGAGATACGATCCTGCGCCAGTTGGAAGCGTTTGGGCTGGCGTGGGACGGGCCCGTCGCCCGCCAAAGCGCGCGCCTCGATCTGTATCGGGACGCAATGCAGAAACTCAAGGACCATAGCTATCCCTGCGGCTGCACGCGCAAGGAGCTCGAAGATTCGGCACTCGCGATCGACGGTTCGCGCATCTATCCAGGGACCTGCCGCAATGGCCTGGTGCCCGGCAAGACATCAAGAGCGATCCGCCTGCGCACGCACGCCGACCCGATACGGTTCATCGACAGGGTGCAGGGAAAAATGGTGCAGGCTGTCGAACGCGAAGTAGGCGACTTCGTCCTGCGCCGCGCCGACGGCATCTTCGCGTACCAGCTTGCCGTGGTCGTGGACGACGCCGCGCAAGGCGTGACCGACGTGGTGCGCGGTGCCGACCTGCTCGACTCGACCGCGCGGCAGATCCACTTGCAGCGCCTGCTGGGCGTCGCGACGCCGCGCTATCTGCACCTGCCCGTGGCGACCAACGCCGGGGGCGAGAAGATTTCCAAGCAGACGCGGGCGCCCGACGCCCGGCCGGACGACATCGCGCCGGCGCTCTCGTTCCTCGGCATGGACGCGCCCGGTGGCGCCGGGACGGAAGAACTGCTCCGATGGGCCGTGAAGCACTGGGACCCCGTGCGGATACCCGGGGGCCGCGCGGTACCTGTCGCGCTCTAGGCCGCCTTCTTCTGCGGCACGATGACCGTCGCAAGCGACCCCAGCACGAAGGCTAGCGCGGTGTATTCAGGCCAGCCGGGCTGTTCTCCCAGGAACAGCATGCCGCTGAACACTCCCACGACCGGGATGAGCAGCATGCACAGCGAAAACACCGTCACCGATACGCTGCTGGCGAGCTTGATCCAGGCCCAATGGGCCCAGGCGAATGCGAGCAGCACGTTGTAGGCTGCGCCCAGCGCGGAGGTCAGGCTGACGTCGGCGAGATTGCTGAAATCCTCCAGCAGCAGTGCGCCGATGTAGATCGGCACGCCGCCGATCAACATCAGCCAGGCGGTAAAGCCGGCCAGCGGTGCGCGCACCGGGTATTTCTTCTGCAGGATGGTGCCGATGGCCCAGGTGAATGCGGCGCAAAGGACCAGCAGCGCGCCGCGCGGCGCACCCTGTATCCGGTTGAATTCGTCCCAGACGAGCAAAACCATACCCGCCATGCCGAGCGTGAGTCCGAGCAGCTTGCGCGCCGTCAGGCGCTCTCCCAGCAGCAGCACCGAGAGAGGAATCGACCAGGCAGGCATGGTGTAGGCAAGGATCGCGGCGCGCCCCGAGGGCAGTTGGGCGAGGCCGAACACCACCAGGACGTTCCAGCAAGTGATGCTGAAAAAGGCGATCAGGACCAGGCGCTTCCACTGGTCGCGCGGGATCGCCAGCGGCTGGCCGCTGGCCCGCAGGAACGCAAACAGGACGCCGGAGCCCAGGCCAAGGCACAGCGTCCGGAATGTGAAGGGCGCGATATCGGCAATCGCCACCTTCATGGCGGTCCAATTGAAGCCCCAGACCACGGTCAGGCCCGCAAGCACCCACCAAAGGCGGGCCGGAAGGTGCTCCTGGCGGCTTTGTTCCATTAGTTAGCGAGTCCTGACTTTTTCTTAAGTACCTGTTGTTTCATACGCTTTGTGCGAGGTAGCAGAAAAATATGCTGCACTGCAAAAAGATGTTGACTTTGTTGGCCTTTGGCTTAGAATTCGTTTTGCTGCGACGCACAAAGCGTCCAAAAAGAATACTTAACCGACCCTACTGAGGAGATTCAAATGTACGTGACCCCTGAGCAGATCCAAGCTTCGACCAAGGCGAACATGGAAGCCTTTCTTTCGCTGGCGACCAGCCAGTTTGCCGCAATCGAGAAGTTCGCGAGCCTGAACGCCAACGCCGTCAAGGCCGCGTTCGAAGACTCGATCGCCAACGCCCGCGCGCTTTCCGGCGCCAAGGACGTGCAAGAGCTGGTGAACCTGCAAAGCACCTTCGCGCAGCCCGCGATCGAGAAGGCGGTTGCCTACTCGAAGAGCGTGTACGAAGTGGCGACGCAGAACAACACCGAGTTTACCAAGGCCACCGAGCGCCGCGTCACCGAGTGGAACGAGAACTTCGTTTCGCTGCTGGACAAGGCCGCCAAGAACGCCCCGGCCGGTTCCGACGTCGCCGTGAGCGCGGTCAAGCAGATGCTCGCCGCCGCCAACTCGGCCTACGACAACTTCACCAAGGTCACCAAGCAGGCGACCGAAATCGCGGAAGCGAACGTTGCCGCCGCGACCGAGACGGTGAAGGGCATGACGAAGGCGAAGAAAGCCGCCTAAGTCGTTCAGTACAGCAGTCCGGAAAAGCCCCGCCTCGCGCGGGGCTTTTTCTTTGCTGCGGCGGATTACGGCCTGACCGTCACGGCGGCCGCGCAGTCCTTGCCGCCGGCTTCACAGATCGTGCGCACCACGCGGCGCGATGAGATGGCGGAGCAGGCGGCGCCCAGGGGCATCGACAGATCGGCTTGCGGGCGCAGCGTCGCCGTCCTGCCTGGCGCAATCGGGCGGGCGATGCCCTCGCGGTAGCCCGAGCGCAATTCCACAATGCGCTCCTGCCCATCGCGCAGCAACATCACCAGGTCGACCTGCAGGAAATCGATGGCCTGCGCGGATGCGTTCACCGCCACCAGGCTTGGCACGCAGTTTCCATAGACCATTGTGTCAGCGCCGCGCTTGACGGCGATGCCGTCGGCCGCAAACGCCGCGCCGGTCAATCCGGCGAGCAACGCACCCACGACGAAGGTCAGGTCACGTTCACGTCTTTTCATTGCCGCGTTCCTCCATTCTTCCACCCAGCGCCTGGATCCCGCGCCGGATGTCCGCCATGGCGGGCTCGATTTCGGCAGGGGCACCGCGCACGCCGAGTTCGATGTGGCGGCGCGAAACATCGGCGGCGTCCGCGCCCATGCTGGGCAGGCTGAACGACTTCAGGCCCTTGTACTTCGCGTTGACCTCCTCCATCAGAGGCGCGATGGCGGACTCCGGCAGGTAGACGATCAGCGAGGCCTCGGCCCAGCGGTCGCGGTCGAAGAGAGGGCGGTACTTCGTGTCCAGCACCCACTCCAGCATCGGCCAGGCCATCTGCGGAAAACCGGGCACGAACCAGTGCTCGCGCACGGAAAACCCCGGGATGCGGTTGAACGGATTTGGAATGATTTCGGCGCCGGCGGGGAATTCACCCATTTTGAGCCGCTGCGGCGTGGTCTCGCCCGCAAACCTGCCGCGAATCTCGCGCTCGGCCTCCGGATGCAGGGCAAGGCCGATTCCCAGTGCGGCGGCGGCGCACTGGCGCGTGTGGTCGTCCGGCGTCGCGCCGATGCCGCCAAAGGAAAACACCACATCGCTCGAGGCGAAAGTACGCTTGAGCGCGGCAGTCAGCCGCTCGGGATCGTCGCCGTGGTATTCGCACCAGGCCAGGCGCAGGCCGCGCTGGGCGAGTGCCTGGATGAGGAACGAGAG
>JBDTRO010000221.1:0-5759 GCA_039931635.1 Betaproteobacteria bacterium
CGCGCGGCCCGCAGCCGAGCTGCACCTGCGGCGCGCTGCGCGTGCGGCGCACCAGATCCACGACATAGCGGCGCAGTTCGTCGGCGAGGCGCACATGCCGTACGCGCTCCTTCAGCGCGAGTACCTCTTCGCGCGTGGCAACGGCGCGCAGGGCGGCAAGCGGGTGCCCGAGTTCCTGCGCCGCGAGCACGTCGGCCTCCACTTCGGCCTCGACGTAGCCGAGCGCGATGCACATGGCGAAGCGGTCCATCTGCGCCTCGGGAAGGGGATAGGTGCCGCGGAATTCGACCGGGTTCTGCGTTGCGACGACGAAGAACAGCGCGTCGCTGGCGTGGGTGCGGCCTTCGACGGAGACCTGGCCTTCGGCCATCACTTCCAGCAGCGCCGACTGGGTGCGCGGCGAGGCGCGGTTGATTTCGTCGGCGAGCAGGATCGAGGTGAATACCGGGCCCTGGCGGAACTCGAAAGTCTGTTCCTTCTGGTTGAAGACCGAGACCCCGAGGATGTCCGAGGGCAGCAGGTCGGGCGTGAACTGCACCCGCGTGAAGCGGCAGCCGATGGACGCGGCGAGGCTCTTCGCCAGCGTGGTCTTGCCGGTGCCGGGAAAGTCCTCGATCAGTACGTGACCGCCGGAAGCGAAGGCGGCGAGCAGCTTGCGCACGCCGCCACGGCTGCCGCGCATCACCTGCTCGATATTGCTGCCGATGCGGGCAAACACGGCGCTCGCTTCGAGCGCGGTCATTGTCGGCGCGCTCGCTTCGCGTGCCGGGCGCAGCTGCGGGGACGCGGCGTCCATCGAGATCAGGCTTCCTGCAAGCGCCGGTCGCGGATCGTCTGCGCGAACGCGAGCACCGCGCGCGCGAGCGCGGTGCGGTCCTCCAGCGTGCGCATCACGGTGTTGGCGACCAGGACTTCGATGCCGCTCGCGCGTACGTCCTCGGCGCTGGCGGCATCCTGCGTGTCGATGACGAAGCCGTCGATCAGCTTCAGGTATTCGAGCGCCACCCGTCGGGCGGAAGCCTCATGGCGCAGCTCGCTCATGATTTTTCCGGCCGAGCCCTTGAGCGCCTTGCCGCCGACGATCGGTGTCACCGCGATCACCGGCGCGCGGCGCTTGCGCATGAGTTCCCGCATGCCGGGCACTTCCAGGATCGGACGGATGGTGTGGTAGGGATTGGCGGGGCAGATGACCACCGCCTCCAGGTCTTCCGAGTCGAGCGCGTCGGACACTTCCGGCGTGAGCATGGCGGCATCCGCGCCCGCGTAGTTGAAGCCGCGCACCACCGGTTCGCAGCCCAGCGTGGTGAAGTATTCCTGGAAGGACACTTCGCCGTCGTCGGTGCGCACATAGGTGCGGATCGGGTCGTCGCTCATCGGCAGCACGCGCGCGCTGATGCCAAGCTGCTTGCAGAAATCGAGCGTGATCGCGGTCAGGCGCCGGTCCTCGGCAAGCCAGGCGGTGCGCAACAGCGGCGCGGCGAGGGACTTGTCGCCGAGCGTGAGTTCTTGCGGACCGCCGAACTGTTTCAGGGTGGCGAAAAGCGAATGGCTTTCGCCCGCGGGTTCCCAGGGAGTGCCGGGGCTGGCGATGCCCGAGAGCACATAGAGCACGGTGTCGATGTCCGGGGAAAACCGCAGCGTCAGGTGGTCGTAATCGTCGCCGGTGTTGACGATGGCGGCGAGGTCCTTGCCGCGCAGGCGATACAGGCCGTCCACCAGCTTCGCCCCGCCCACCTGACCCGCCAATGCGACGACTGTGCCCATGGCGCTAGTGTACGGTAGGACTAGGCCTTCCCCGCTCCCTGCTTGCGTACGGCCTGGAAATTGAACAGCCGGCTGGAGAGCTTCTTGCGCACTCCGACATCGAACCAGCGCGACAGGTATTCGAGCAGCGCGAAGTCCTTGTTGCCGTGCAGTTCACCGGTGATGTACTGCGCCGTCCGCAGGACGCCTTCCGGTAAGGAAGTCAGGATGTCCCACTCGGCCCCCTCGGTGTCGATTTTCACCACGTCGATTTTTTCCACGCCAAGCTCCGCCAGCACGGTGGCCGCATTCCTGATCCGGATCCGGACCTTCTTCGACGGATCGCTGCCCGCCAGGTGCAGGCTGTAGCCGCCGAAGTTGGCCGGGTCGTCGCTGTGGAACAGGTCCAGCGCCGCGTCCTCGGCGCCCAGCCCGAAGTTGAAACTCCGGATGCGCTTCGAATTGGCGATATTACGCTCCAGCACCACAAAATTGTCCGGCGCCGGCTCGAACGCGAAGATCTGTGCATTCGGGAAAATCTGCGAAAAGTGGAGCGCGGTCGCGCCGACATTGGCGCCGATGTCGAGCACCGTGCGCACGGCCTCAGGCGCCAGTGAAAATTCGCGCGGCGGTGCGTACTCGTCGCGCTCGCGCGGCTTCATCAGGTGGTTGTAGATCATCCAGGGATCGCTCGAGCCGGGCCGATAGTGCAAGCGCATCCCCTGCCACTCGATCGAACGAATCGCCGGGTCGAAGGGCGCCAGCGCATCGCGCACGAACGCAAGATTGCGCGAGCGCGCCAGCAACTTGGCTTTCATCTTCCAGGACGCGGCCATCAGGCCGCAATTCTATCCGCGCGTGACGAGCACCGTTCCGGAAAGAATCAGGATTCCGCCGGCGAGGGCGGCGGGCGGCAGGGATTCGCCGAGGAACAGCATGCTCCAGAGAACCGCGAAGAGCGGCATCAGGTAAGTGACAGTGAGCGCGCGCGTCGCGCCCACGTCGCTGATGAGGCGGAAGTACATGACGAAGCCAAGCGCATTGCCGAGCAGCGCCAGCGCGAGCAGGCTGGCAATCTCGAGCGCGCCAATGGCCGCGGCGGGCGGTGTAAAAGGAACCAACGGCAGCAGCATGAGCGCCGCCGCGATCTGCCCGCCGACCGCGAAGCCGCGCGACGGTACTTCCGCGTAGCGCTTCATCAGGATGCCGTTGTAGCCGTAGCAGGCGCAGGCGGCGAGGCAGGCGGCCGCGGCGTAGCCGAACATTTCGGTCTGATCCAGGGCTCCGGGTCTCACGACCAGCGCCACGCCCGCGATGCCGGCGATGCAGCCCGCCGCCTTGCGCAGGCTGAGGCGTTCGCCGAGGAAAAGCGCGGCGATGAGGGCGCCGAACATCGGCGCGGACGCGTTCAGGACGGCGCCGATCGAGGCCGGGATGTGGCGCAGCGCGAAGGCATAGAAAAGCGAGGGCAGGGCGAGGTTCACCAGGCCAATGGCGGCAAAGGGCTTCCAGTGCCGTCGCCATCGGGGGTCGAAGCCCGCGAAGTGAAACCATGCCGCCAGGACCAGGCCGGCGATCAGCAGGCGGCCCGCCGCGGTCCAGACGGTGCCGAACGAAGGCGCGGCGACGCGCATGAAGATGAACGACGCGCCCCAGATCGCTGCAAGCAGCACGAGGCGCGTGTAATCCGAGATCTTCATGCAGGCATTTTCTCTGGTGGCCGGGGCCCCTGCTAGCCGTTTCCGGACCTGATGGCGTAATGTCCGGAAACGGCTAGCAAGCGCTGGCCGGCGCGCCCATACTCCGGGCCATGACACTTGATTCCCACACCTGCTACCGGGCGCTGAAAGCGCGCGACGCGCGCTTCGACGGCCGCTTCTTCGTGGCCGTGTCTTCGACGCGCATCTATTGCCGCCCGGTATGCACCGTCAAGCCGCCGCGGCGCGAGAACTGCCGCTTTTATCCCAGTGCCGCGGCAGCGGAATCGGGCGGCTACCGGCCCTGCCTGCGCTGCCGGCCCGAGCTCGCGCCCGGCAACGCGAGCGTGGACGCGACCTCGCGCCTGGCGCAGGCCGCCGCCAGCCTGCTCGAAGACCGCACGCTGGACGAAGAGGGGATGGATGCCGTGGCATCGCGCCTCGGCATTACCGATCGTCACCTGCGCCGCGCTTTCGGCGCCGAGTTTGGCGTCTCGCCGGTGGAGTTCGCGCAGACGCAGCGCCTGTTGCTGGCGAAACGGCTGCTCACCGACACCCTGCTCCCGGTGACCGAGATTGCGTTCGCGAGCGGCTTTGGCAGCCTGCGGCGCTTCAATGCGTTGTTCAAGCAGCGCTACCGCCTGCAGCCAAGCCAGCTGCGCAAGCACATGAAGCTGAGCGGTTCGACGGCGTCGGACGCGCTCAACTTCGAGTTGAGCTTCCGCCCGCCCTACGACTGGCCTGCGGTCAGCGCTTTTCTCGGCGCGCGGACGGTCGCCGGCGTGGAGTCGGTGGAGGATGGCTGCTACCGGCGCACGGCCCGGATCGCGCTGGAGGGCAAGCGGCACCTGGGCTGGATTGAAGTCTCTCCCGCACCGAAGAAGCCCACGCTGCGCGTCACCGTTTCCGCCTCGCTCGCCAAAGCGCTGCCGCCGGTGTTGTCGCGCGTCAAGGCATTGATGGATGTTGCCTGCCATCCGGCCGAGGTGGCGCAGGCGCTGGGCGCCCTGGCAAAGGACCACCCCGGGCTGCGCGTGCCTGGCGCGTTCGACGGTTTCGAAGTCGCGGTGCGCGCGATTCTCGGCCAACAGGTAACGGTTGCAGCCGCACGCACGGTCGCAGGCCGCTTCGCTGCAGCGTTTGGCGATCCCATCGACACGCCGTTCGCTTCATTGAACAGAATTTTCCCCGCAGCCGAACGAATTGCCGGGCTTCCCTACGGGCACATTGCCCGCCTGGGCATGCCGGGTGCGCGCGCCAGGACCGTGCTCGGCCTCGCGCGGGCGGTGGCCAATGGTTCTCTCGTCCTCATGCCCAACGCGGACATCGACGCGACGCTGGAGAAGCTGCGCTCGCTGCCGGGCGTGGGCGAATGGACCGCGCAATACATCGCGATGCGGGCGCTCGCCTGGCCGGATGCGTTTCCGCACACGGATCTGGGTGTGATGAAAGCGCTGGGCGCGACCCATCCCCGCGAAGTGCTCCAGGCCGGGGAAGCCTGGCGGCCCTGGCGCGCCTACGCCGTCATGCACCTGTGGCAATCACTGAAAAAGGAGTAACCATGCGCTACTACGATTCATTTGAAAGTCCCCATGGAAGGATGCTGCTCGTTGCGACCGAAAAAGGCGTCGCGGGCATTTACTTCAACCGGCAGAAATACTTTCCTGAACCGAAAAAGGAATGGAAACGCGACGGGCGCCACGCGGTGCTGCAGCAGGCGAAGCGCGAGTTGCGGGAATATTTCGCCGGCAAGCGCAAGCGTTTCGACGTCGCGCTGGCCCCGGACGGCACGCCTTTTCAGCGCGAGGTATGGAAAACGATCGCGAAGGTCGGCTTCGGCGAGACCATCACTTACGGCGAATTGGCGAAACGGGCGGGCCATCCGGGCAGCGCGCGCGCCGCAGGCGCCGCCACCGGGCGCAACCCGATCGGCATCATCGTGCCCTGTCACCGCATCATGGGTGCGAATGGTTCGCTCACCGGTTATGCCGGTGGGCTGAAGAAAAAGCGCGCCCTGCTCGCGCTCGAGGGCGTGACCAGTTAAGGAAGCAGATGCTTGCGGAAGAATTCTGCAATCCTGCGATCCACGTCGGGCAGCAGCTTGCGGTCAAAGCCCGGCGGGTCGTTCAGCAAGGTCGCCACCGTTCCCGACAGCCCCGGTGGAGACGGCGAGAGCAGCGCGCCGTGCCCGCCGCTCGGCAGGTCGGCGACGCGCGCGCAGCGCTTGCAGGCGGCCAGCACTGCTTCGGCGTGGAAACGCGGCGTCAGCCATTTGTCCTGCCCTGCGGTGACCAGGCCAAGCGGCACCTGCGGCTCGGC
>JBDTRO010000222.1:0-7604 GCA_039931635.1 Betaproteobacteria bacterium
TCGGGCGTGAGGCCGGTGCAGCCGACGTACAGGCAGGGCTTCAGCATGTCGCGGTCCGGGTTGGCGTTGCGAAAGCGCGCGTGATTGAGTACCGCGCCGTCCAGCTCGATGACGTAGACGTTGTGATGATGACGCTTGCGGCGCGCGGGCCTGGCTTGCGCGGCAGGGGCTCTGGATTTGCGCTTCGCCATATTGCGCTCAGAATATCGCAATGGACCGCTTACTCGCATGGCTCGGACGCAGACTCGCCAGATACCTCACCAGGCCAAGACCGCTGGGCGCGCAGGCGGCCACGTCGCCGCACGAAAAGCTCGCCGGCTCGCTCGAAGCGGGCGATGTGCTGCTGATCGAGGGCAACCGGAGGATCAGCGTGGCGATCAAGTACCTCACGCAGTCCACCTGGTCGCACTCGGCGCTGTACGTGGGCGGCGCGCTGGGCACGCCGGCGGATGGCGCGGAGCCCAGGGTGCTGGTCGAGGCCGACCTGCGCGCGGGCGTGCGCGCGGTGCCGCTCAGCCAGTATGCCGGCCTGCACACGCGCATCTGCCGGCCGGTGGGCCTCGCGCCCGAAGACCTGAAGCAAGTCATCGATTTCGCGGTCAAAAGCATCGGCGAAGCCTACGACCTGAAGAACCTGGTGGACCTCGCGAGGTACCTGCTGCCCACGCCGCCGGTGCCCGCGCGCTGGCGCCGGCGCATGATCGCGCTGGGCAGCGGCGACCCCACGCGCGCCATCTGCTCGACCATGATCGCGCAGGCCTTCGGCCTGGTGCGCTACCCGATCCTCCCGACCTACAGGCCCGCACGGCCTGGCACATCGGAGGCAGAGGTGCAGGAAGAATTGCTGCAGATCCGCCACCACAGCCTGTACGTGCCGCGCGATTTCGACATCTCGCCCTACTTCGCGATCATCAAGCCGACCATCGCGCACGGCTTCGACTACCGCAAGCTGCACTGGGAGTAGAAAAACGGGGACAGACCACGTTTTCCCAACGGTCACGCTAGTGATGGAAAACGTGGTCTGTCCCCGTTTTTCTCCGGCCCCGATTTACGGGAGCGTGAACTTGCGCGGCGCGAGGATGCGAAAGGCCTTGGTGCGCCGCGCGAGTTCGAGCAACTTGTGGTCCTTGGTGACGAGGACGTCGGCGCGCGCGGCGAGCGCGAGTTCGAGGAATTTCTGGTCGTCGGGGTCGGCGCAGCGCGGCAGCAGCTTGCGTTCGGCCTCCGGCGCCGGCGTGTCGATGCGCTGCGCGATGCGGCGGCATTCGGCGAGGCAGGCGGCTTGCGCGTCCGCCGCCAGCGTGTGCCGCGCAAGGTCGTAGGCGAGCACTCTTTCCAGTTCGGCTTCGCAGGCGGTGTCGATAAAGATTTCGGTTTTTCCTTCCGAAAAAGTTCCTTTCAGATACAGGAGCGATTGGTCGTGGAACACGAGCCAATCGAGCCAGATGTTGGTGTCGAGGACGACTCGCTTTGCAGTCATTTACATGAACTCTAAAGATAATCGGGCTCTGACCCCGATTTTCCTGTAGAGTGCGGGCCCTCGCAGTTTGATTCCCCGGCAAGCTCCCTCAGGTTTGGCAGCGATTCCGGCCAACCTTAGGAATTCATGAGCTTCTCCGCGCTTGGTCTTGACCCGTCCCTGCTCGCAACGCTGACCGCGCTCGGCTACACGCAGCCCACGGCAGTGCAGATGGCCGCCATACCGGCGGTGATCGCCGGCGGCGACCTGCTGGTGTCCTCGCAGACGGGCAGCGGCAAAACCGCCGCTTTCGTGCTGCCGGCGCTGCAGCGCCTGTACAAGCCGGCCACGGCAGCGGGCATCGGTCCGCGCATCCTGATCCTCACGCCGACGCGCGAACTCGCGCTGCAGGTGCAGAAGGCCACGCACGGCTACGGCAACGGCCAGCGCATGCGCACCGCGAGCGTGGTGGGCGGCATGCCCTACGGCCTGCAGCTCAAGCTCCTGTCCCGGCCGGTGGACATCGTCATCGCGACCCCCGGACGGCTGAAAGACCACATGGACCGGCGCACGGTGAACCTGGGCAGGGTCGAGCTGCTGGTGCTCGACGAAGCCGACCGGATGCTCGACATGGGCTTCCAGGAAGAAATCGACGCCATCGTCGCCAAGATCCCGAAAGAGCGCCAGACGCTGCTGTTCTCGGCCACGCTGGAAGGCATCGTCGGCCACCTCGCGCAGCGCGTGACCAGGAACCCGAATCGCATCGCCATTGCGCGCGTGGCCGAGACCAAGCCCGACATCACGCAGCACGCCCTGGTCGCCGACAACGACGCGCACAAGGTGCGCATGCTCGATACCCTGCTGCGCGAAGAGGAAGTGGACCAGACGCTGGTCTTCACCGCCACCAAGCGCGCCGCCGAGGGCCTGTCGGGCGAATTGCTTGGCAAAGGCTTCGACGTGGGCGCGCTGCACGGCGACATGCGCCAGCGCGAGCGCAGCCAGATGCTGCAGCGCCTGCGCGACGGCAAGATGAAGGTGCTGGTGGCCACCGACGTGGCCGCGCGCGGCATCGATGTCCCGGGCATCAACCTGGTGGTGAACTACGACGCGCCGCGCCAGGCCGAGGACTACGTGCACCGCATCGGCCGCACCGGCCGCGCCGGGCGCGCGGGTGTCGCGGTGACTTTTCTGGGCCACGACGACCGCCACCTGGTGCGCCAGATCGAGCGCTTCACCGGCAATACGGTGAGCATGATGGTCATTCCGGGCCTGGAACCCAAGCAAAAAAACAGGGACAGACCACGTTTTCCTAAACGTTAGCGCAAATTCCGGAAAACGTGGTCTGTCCCCCTTTTTGCCCCGGAAAACGTGGTCTGTCCCCATTTTTGCTGACCGGGATTACCGGGCAGAGGCCCACAGGCCCCTGCGTTTCTGCTTCGCGTGCTCTTCCAGCACCAGCAGGCGCTGGACATGGGCGCGCGATTTTTCGCCGCCGGGGATGTTCACGTTCACGCCCTTGACGCGCGCGAGGCCCGCCAGCACGAGAATTTCGTCCAACCCCTTGCCCGCATCTTTCCCACCCACCTGGACCATGCCGTAGTAGCGCGGGTCCTTGGCGGCGCCCTGGGCGTAGGCCTTGCGCGTGAGGACGACGAAAGGCTTGCTCAGTGCGTCGCGCACGTATGCGCCGGCCGCCTTGCCGGCCTTCAGGGTTTCGTCCAGCGTGGCGCCGAAATGCTCGGCCTGCTCGCGGGTGCGCTCCGCGTACGCCAGGTTGGTCTCGGGCGTGTCCACGAAGTAGAGCCGCAGTACGAATTCGTCGGCGCCGCAGCGCACGTGGAAGCTGTCGCCGTCGTTATTGTGGTGCGCTACGTAGCGGCAGTCGGTGAGCGTGGACCATTCTTTCCTGTCGGCTGCGGATACCTGGAGCGAAAAGACCAGCAGCAGTAAAAACAGCCTCACGCCAGGAGATTCTTCAGCTCGCCACTGGCGTGCAGCCTCGCGAGGTCCTGCGCGCCGCCCACCAGCACGCCCTTCACGAACACCATCGGGAAGGTGGGCCAGCCGCTCCACATCTTGAGCGCGTTGCGCCGCCGCCAGCCGCTGAAATAACTGCCGTACTCCAGGTACTTGTATTTGATCTGGTCGTTGTCCAGCACCTTGCGCGCGTACCTGGGCATCGGGTTCTGGCGCATGCCGACCACCACCACGGCGTTGGCGGCGACCGCGTCCTGCACCTCCTTCACGATGTCGGCATGCAGGTTCGAGACTTGGTCGCGCACCGCGGAGTGGATGCGGTTTTCATCGAGGATTTGTCGGCTCATGCGGCATACTATATGCGAAGGAGGTCGTGCCATGAGTTTGCCTGCCATCATTGCATTGCTGGCCCTGCTGCCGTTCGCAGCCTTGCCGGCGCTGGCTGCCGACGAACCCGAGGTGGTCTACGCGAAATTCCACCGCGCGGCGATGTCGGGCAACCTGGAAGAACTGCTGAAGTACGGGCTGGACGCGCGCCGCGCGGAACTCGGGTCGATGTCCACCGCGCAGAAGGAAGCGACGCTCAAGATGGCCGCCTCGATGATGCCGCGCGCCTTCACGCTGCGCAGCAAGCAACTGGGGCTCGGGGGCCGCAGCGCGCGCCTGGTGGTGAGCGGCATGGGCGAAAACATCATCGGCGGCAGGCCGGAGATGCTCTACGGCGAGGTCTCGATGGTGCTGGAACGCGGCGAATGGAAAGTGGACGAATCCAGCTGGAGCAACGAACAGCCGCAGGCTCCGCTGCCCGCGCGCCCCGCCGCCGCGCCTGCGCCTGCCGCAGCCAGGGCTGTGGCGCCAAAACCCGCGACCAGGCCGGCCGCCGCCGCGCCCATTCGCGCGCTGGGTCCCGCCAAACCGCCGTGCGTCTACAAGCCGGTCATGACGGCGGAAGACGTCGAAAACTGCAGGTGACGTCAAATTGACGTCATCCCCGCGAAAGCGGGGATCCATGGCGGAAAAAACCTGGGTCCCCGCTTTCGCGGGGACGACGTCAATTTACGCGGGGAAAAAGCTAGCGCTTCTTGTACTGTGGACGCCGCACGGGGACGGCCATGGGCCGTTCGTCCTTGTGGCGGAAGCTGATGCGGCCCCGGGTGAGATCGTAGGGCGATATTTCGAGGCTGACGCGGTCGCCCGCGAGGATCCTGATGCGGTGCCTGACGACCTTGCCGCCGGCATAGGCGAGCACGCTCGCGCCGTTGGTGAGCTCGACCCGGAATTGCGTATTGGGCAGGACTTCCTGCACCACGCCTTCCATTTCGAGCATTTCTTCTTTGGCCATGCAATTCCTTGACGTGCGGGACGTCCTTGACGTGGGGGACGCGCAGTATAGCTCAGGCCTGCTTCCGATAATGCATTGGAAACAACCGCTTCACCACCGGACCGTCGGAGGCCCAGGCCTTGCAACCGTCGATGAAACGCGGTTTTTCCGCGCCCGTTTCGCCTGGTTTCCAACTTCCCATGGTCTGGAAGGCGACGGTGGCCATCGGCATCAGGAGCTCGGTGATGTGGGTGCAGCCCTTGGTGCGGCCGACCGCCTCGGTCACCGCCTTGCGCCAGCCGCCGCCGATCTTCGCCCCGACCAGCGCCTGGTAACCCGGCGCCACGCTGGGGCAGACGTCGTAGGGCGCGTGGTTGGTGGTCACTTCGATCGCGCGCACCGTCATCGCGCGATCCAGCGTCAGGCGCACCTGCATGTCGTGCACGTGCGCGCCGGCCTTGCGCAGGCCGCGATAGGGCTCCTCGCTGTCCTGCGTCTTGACGTCGATGATCTGCGCCTCGATGTCGTAGAGGCCGTCATCGCGCTCGTAGCCCTCGCACTTGATGATGCGCGTATGCAGGTGGCGCCGCGGGGCGGGACTGGGGAGGCTCATCGGTTCTTCCTTACCATGCGCGCGCGGCGCGATTGACTGTCTTTTCCACGTCTTCCTCGAGATAAAAGCCGCGGCGCTGCAGGTCCTGCGCCGCAGCGCGGATTCTCGCAAGAAAACCGGCCCTGTCCTGATAGCGTTCCGCAAGCGAGGGCCGCGGATCCTGCGCCGCGTCGCGCTCGCTGGCGGTGCGCGCGAAAGGCAGCGCCATGCCATCCAGGTAGCAAAGTTCGCCCGCCGCGCCGCCTTCGGGACTGCGCAGCGCCCAGCCGGTGGTGGTGGCCGCCGGCACCGCCTGTTCGGGCATGCGCAGCCCGGCGACTTCATTGCCGTCCGCGTCGATCGCCGGCACCAGTACCCGGTAGCGGAACACATGCGGCGCGGGCGGCACGGTATCGATGATGCCGTCGCCGATTTTCGGGCCGTACTCGAACTGCGCCATCGGATTGGGCGATCGGGGCACCGACAGGCCCGGTATCGCCGGCCATTTCTGCGCCGTGGCCGGCACCAGCGTGCCGTCGGCAATGCGCGGATAGACGCTGGCTGGCGGCGGCGCGCCGCCCTTCACCCAGCGATCGAGCGCGAGGATGAGCGCGCGCAGCGCCGGCCGCGGATCCACCGTCACGTTCGGCGGCGCGGCACATACGCCCTTGGGCATGGTCGGCGTGATCACATGCTCGGTGCCGGCGAAGTGATAGATGCGCACGTTCGCGGGCAGCAAGATGTCCTTTTCGCCCAACGGGTCGGTGGTATTGAGCGAGTGCCCGCCCTGCCAGTACTCGGTGGAGCTGACCGTATGCAGGATCTTCGGGCAGTTGTCGCGCTCGGTGCAGCGCTCGAGCAGGCCGTCCTCGCGCAGGCGCATGGGATCGCGCTGCTTCGCATAGGCAAACGGAAACACGGCGTCCGGATAGCCGACGAAACCGTAGCCGAGGCTATACACCCGGTTGGGCTGCGCGAAGCGGTAGTTCAGGTACAGGCGCGCCGAGGCGATATGCGGGTTGATGCCCTCGAACACGACGCGCAGGTCCTCGGTCTCGTTGAAGCCGCGGTACAGCATGTCGCGCAGGAAGCGGCCGCTCTGCGAGGTACCGTGCGCGAGCGCCACCGCGATCTTGTGGCGGCCGTCGGGCCCCAGCGGGTTGGCGGTGCCGGCGTTGTCGCGCTGCTGGTAGCGCAGGAAGCCAATCCAGTCGCGCGTCGCGGCATAGCCGATGCCGGCCACCGGTGGATTGCGCGCCCGGTAGGAGAACTGGTAGAGCGCGCCGGCGCGAAACGGCGTGCCGCGCGGCAGCAGCCGGATCGCGCCGTCGTCGAGGAACTCCCAGGCGCCGGACGGGACCACGCTCGGCAGGTCGTCGTTGCGGTTGCGCACCGTGAGCTGCGCCTTCGGCTTTTCCAGGGTCGCGGCGGAAAAGGAGAGCCGCGCCTCCAGCTGCGTCGCGTCGTTGAACAGGAACTCGTCCCAGAGCGGCTGCTCCACGCCCACCGCGACCGGAACCTCCAGCCGCATCAGGTTCGGCGCGCGCGGCATGCCGGGGATCCAGCCGCTCCAGGCGACGGTGAAGCCGTGGCGCATCAGGAAGCCGTCGCCCGCCGAGTCGGGCGTATCCAGCGCGTTCGTCGCGGCGACATCGTTCAGCAGGTGGATGAGGCGCTTGTTGCCGCGGTTGTTGACGTCGTAGAACAGCGTGCCGTTGCCTTTGAACGGATCGGCGGGGCGCAGGATTTCGAAGTCCGAGGAATACTCGACCCGGCCGCGCGCGTTGCGCGGGGCACGCCGGATATCGACGATGTTGCGATTCATCGGATGCGTCGGATCCAGTTCACCGTGGAAGCGCCCGGTGACGCGCACATACGGCCCGGCCGCGTCAAAGGCCTTGCCGCCGGCGAAAGGGGCCTGCGAAGTAATTTCAATTTTTACGACTTCAGCCCCTGCCAGGCTGAAAACCAGCAGGAAAAAAATTCCCAGCCATTTCCGGCTACCAGCCACTGCCACCTCCTCCGCCACCGCCGCCGCCCGATGATCCGCCGCCGCCACTGCTGCCGCCGCTGTCGCTGCTGCCGCCGGAACTGCTGCCCGGCGGCGTGGAGGCGGCGCTGATGGTACTGCCCATGTGGGCGAGAGAATCGGTGAAATCACTGACGCTGTTGTGCGATTCGTCCGCACTCGATGCATAGTAGCTGGCCGTGGCCGCGGCGAGCGCAGAGGCGCCCAGCACCTTGGCGAAGGCGTC
>JBDTRO010000223.1:0-6481 GCA_039931635.1 Betaproteobacteria bacterium
GAGAAATCCGAACCGAGGATGTTCTTGCCGAGGAATCCGGCCTGCTTCGCTTCCGCGAGGGCCTCCTCGAACTGCTCGTAGACTTCCCAGATCTCGCCGTGGATGTAGTTGTAGCCCGCGGTCGCGCCCATCGCATAGGCGGCGATGATCATGCCTTCGATCACGCTGTGCGGGTTGTAGCGCAGCAGGTCGCGGTCCTTGCAGGTGCCGGGCTCGCCCTCGTCCGAATTGCAGACCAGGTACTTGGCGCCCGGAAACTGGCGCGGCATGAACGACCACTTGAGGCCGGTCGGGAATCCGGCACCACCGCGGCCGCGCAGGCCGGACTTCTTCATGTCGGCGATCAGGTCCACCGGCGAAATCTTCTCCTGCAGGAGCTTCTTCAGCGCCTTATAACCGTCGCGCGCCTCGTAGTCCCGCAGGCGCCAGTTACGGCCGTCGAGGCCGGCCATGAGGATCGCGTCCGGTCCATATTCGATCAAGCTCATTTCAGATCCTTCAGCAACGCGTCGATTTTTTCATTCGACATGTAGTCGTGCATTTTCTTGTTGTTCACGAGGATCACCGGCGCCATGGCGCAGGCGCCCATGCACTCGCCTTCCTTGAGGGTGATCCTGCCGTCGCCCGTGGTCTCGCCGAAGTCGATGCCGAGTCTTGCCTTCAGGTGGTCAGCGGCGTCCAGCGAACCCTGCAGGCCGCACGGCAGGCAGGTGCAGATGGTGAGCTTGTGCTTGCCGGTCGGCTTCAGGTTGTACATGCCATAGAAACTCGCCACTTCGTAGACCGCCACCGGCGCCATCTCGAGGACGCCCGCCACCTCGTCCATGGTCTCCGTGGACAGCCAGCCCTTCTCGTCCTGCGCGACGATCAGCGCGCCCATCACGGCGGACTGCTTCTGGTCAGACGGGTACTTCGCAATTTCTTTGTCTATGAGTTTTAAAGACGAAACTGACAAAGTCATCGGTCGATCTCCCCGAATACGATGTCCATGGTGCCGATGATCGCCACGGCGTCCGCGATCATGTGGCCGCGCGCCATCTCGTCGAGCGCCGCGAGGTGCGGAAAGCCCGGCGCGCGGATCTTGAGCCGGTAAGGCTTGTTGGCGCCGTCCGACACGAGATAGATGCCGAACTCGCCCTTCGGGTGCTCGACCGCGGCATAGCACTCGCCCTCTGGCACGTGCATGCCTTCGGTGAAGAGCTTGAAGTGGTGGATCAGCTCCTCCATGTTGGCCTTCATCTCGACCCGCGAAGGCGGCGCCACCTTGTGGTTGTCGGTCATCACCGGACCGGGATTCGCGCGCAGCCAGTCCACGCACTGCTTGACGATACCGTTCGACTGCCGCATTTCCTCGATCCGCACCAGGTAACGGTCGTAGCAGTCACCGTTGACACCCACCGGCACGTCGAAATTGAGCTTGTCGTATACCTCGTAGGGCTGCTTGCGGCGCAGGTCCCATTCGATGCCGGAGCCGCGCAGCATCGGTCCGCTGAAGCCGAGCGCCATGGCGCGTTCCGGCGTCACCACGCCGATGCCTACGGTGCGCTGCTTCCAGATGCGGTTCTCGGTGAGCAGGGTCTCGTAATCGTCGACGCATTTCGGGAAGCGCTGCGTGAAGTCGTCTATGAAGTCGAGCAGCGAACCCTGTCGGTTGCGGTTCATTTCCTTCATGGCTTTTTCATTTCTGGAATACTGGGCCGCGTAACGCGGCATCGCATCCGGAAGATCGCGATACACCCCGCCCGGACGGTAGTACGCCGCGTGCATGCGCGCGCCCGAAACCGCCTCGTAGCAGTCCATCAGGTCTTCGCGTTCGCGGAAACAGTACAGGAAAATGGTCATCGCGCCGCAGTCGAGGCCGTGCGCGCCCAGCCACAGCAGGTGATTCAGGATGCGCGTGATCTCGTCGAACATGACGCGGATGTACTTTGCGCGCACCGGCGGTTCGACGCCCAGCAGCTTCTCGATCGCCATCACGTAGGCGTGCTCGTTGCACATCATCGACACGTAGTCCAGGCGGTCCATGTAGGGGACCGACTGGATGAAGGTCTTGTGCTCGGCGAGCTTCTCGGTGGCGCGGTGCAGAAGGCCGATGTGCGGATCGGCGCGCTGGATCACTTCGCCGTCCAGCTCCAGCACCAGGCGCAGCACGCCGTGCGCGGCCGGGTGCTGCGGGCCGAAGTTAAGCGTGTAGTTGCGGATCTCGGCCATGCCGGATCAGCCCCGCCCTTCGCCGTAGTGCTCTTCCCTCACGATGCGCGGTGTCACCTCGCGCGGCTCGATCGATACCGGCTGGTAGATCACGCGCTTCTGCTCCGGGTCGTAGCGCATTTCCACGTAGCCGCTGAGCGGGAAATCCTTGCGGAACGGATGGCCGGAGAAACCGTAGTCCGTGAGGATGCGGCGCAGGTCCGGGTGGCCGTCATAGACGATGCCGTAGAGATCGAAGGCCTCGCGTTCGAACCAGCTCGCCGACGGCCAGACTTCCACCAGCGAAGCCACCAGCGGAAAACTGTCGTCGGCGCAGAACGTGCGCAACCGGAGGCGCCAGTTGTGCGTGACGGACAGCAGGTGCACCACCGACGCGAAGCGGCCGCCCTGTCTCGGACGGTCGCCGTAGGTCTGGTAATCCACGCCGCAAAGGTCGATCAGTTCCTCGAAGCGCAGGTCCGGATGGTCCCGCAAGACCCGGGCGGCCTCGTGGTAGTCGGACGCCTTCACGATCAGGGTCAACTCGCCGAGTCGCTCGTCGAGCGACACGATCCATGGCCCCAGAGCGTTCTTGGCGGCCTCGAGCAGCCGTTGCAGCTTGGGCGTCATCTAGCGATCGTATTTGTTCTTTTGATCTTGTTCTGCAACTGCACGATTCCGTACAGCAGCGCCTCCGCGGTCGGCGGACAGCCCGGCACGTAGATATCCACCGGGACGATACGATCGCAGCCGCGCACCACCGAGTACGAGTAGTGGTAGTAGCCGCCGCCGTTGGCGCAGGATCCCATCGAAATCACCCAGCGCGGCTCGGCCATCTGGTCGTAGACCTTGCGCAGCGCGGGCGCCATCTTGTTGCACAGCGTGCCAGCGACGATCATCACGTCCGATTGCCGCGGACTGGGGCGGAACACGATGCCGAACCGGTCCAGGTCGTAGCGCGCGGCGCCCGCGTGCATCATTTCCACGGCGCAGCAGGCGAGACCGAAAGTCATCGGCCAGAGCGACCCGGTGCGGGTCCAGTTGATCAGCTTGTCGGCAGTGGTGGTGACGAACCCCTGCTGCATTACGCCTTCTATTCCCATTCGAGCGCTCCCTTCATCCATTCGTAGATGAAGCCCACCGTCAGGATGCCGAGGAACAGCATCATCGCGAGGAAGCCGGCGAACCCGATCTCGTTTACCACCACCGCCCACGGAAACAGGAACGCGATCTCGAGGTCGAACAGGATGAACAGGATCGCGACCAGGTAGTAGCGCACGTCGAATTTCATGCGCGCGTCCTCGAAGGCCTCGAAGCCGCACTCGTAAGGCGAGAGTTTTTCCGGATCGGGCCGGCGCGGGCCGAGCAGCGAGCCCAGCACCACGGGCGCCACGCCGACAGCGAGGCCTACCAGGATGAACAGCAGGATCGGAAAGTACTCGGCAAGCATTTGCTTCGAATTCCCCTGATCATCACCAACTTGTTGGTGCCCACGAGCAGACTCGAACTGCTACGGCGTTTTAGGCCACCAGCCCCTCAAGCTGGCGTGTCTACCAATTTCACCACGTGGGCGCAGCGCGAATTATCTCCTAAAAATCATTGCGGAACGTCTTTCGCCTTCGAAGCATCGGGCGCCTTCGGCGTCTCGGTGGCGGGTTTGTCCGCCGGCGCTTTTTCGGCCGCTTTTTCGCCTGCTTTTTCGCTCGCCGGCGCGGATTTCGCCGCATCCAGCACACCGCCGCCACCGGTATGCGGCTTGTTGGTGGCGAGATAGGCGAGCCCCAGGCTGGTAAGGAAAAAAACGGTTGCCAGCACCGCGGTGGCGCGCGACAGGAAATTCGCCGAGCCGGTGGCGCCGAAAAGGCTCCCGGAGGAGCCGCCGCCGAATCCGGAGCCCATGTCCGCACCCTTGCCGTGCTGGAGCAGCACCAGTCCTATGATCACCAGCGCGATCAGGACGTGAAAGCCGATCACGATATTGGTCCACATTCCCATTGGTTCAGCCCTTTCGTTGCGCAGCGCGCGCTATGGCGATGAAATCTCCCGCCACCAGCGACGCGCCGCCGATCAATCCGCCATCCACGTCCTGCATCGCAAACAACGCGGCCGCATTTTCCGGCTTGACGCTGCCGCCATACAGAATGCGCGTTTCCGGCGGCACCCTTGCCCGCAGGAACGCATGCACCGCCTGCGCCTGCTCCGGCGTCGCCGTGCGCCCGGTACCGATTGCCCAGACGGGTTCATAGGCCAGGACGGCATTCTCAAGGGATTTCTTCCCATGCAGGTCCAGTACCGCCCGCAACTGCCGGCCAACCACTTCTTCCGTCTGCCCTGCATCCCGCTGCGCGAGGGTTTCGCCGACGCACAGGATGGGTTTCATGCCTTGCGCCTGCACCGCCGCATACTTCGCCGCCACTACCGCGTCGGATTCGCCGAACAACTGCCGGCGTTCCGAATGCCCGGCGATGACGTAGCGGCAGTTGAACTCCGCCAGCATGGCCGCCGACACTTCGCCGGTGAATGCGCCGCGCGCGTGTTCGCTCAGGTTCTGCGCGCCCCATCCGAGCTTCGTTTTCGCCAGCTGCCCGGCCACTTCGCCGAGATACGGGAAAGGAACGCAAACCGCGCATTCCACGCCCTCCAGACCCGCCATTCCGCTGACGACCTGATCGAGCAGCGCCCGGTTCGAAACCCGGTCGCCGTGCATTTTCCAGTTGCCGGCGACCAAGGGGATGCGCATTGTGCCCGGATATCCGTAAACCGCTGAATTTTACCGCATTAACGTCTATTTTGCGCTGCAGTATGGGCCGCGATGCAGGCTGTGGCGAACTGCTGCACCGCCATGCCACGCGTCGCACCCAGCGCCGCTGCTGGCGCGTTGATGTGGAGGATGACGCCGGTCTCCCACATGGAGCGCCCGTCGCCGATCCGCGCGCTCATGCAATCCACGGCGACAGCGGGGATGCCGCGCGCGCCCAGCACGGGCAGGCGGGTGATGCCGATCCGGTCGGCACCCAGGCCGGCATCGTTGAATACGGCCGCCGCGGCGTCCACGCCAAGAGCAGATTCGGGCCTGCCGCCGTGCAACGCACCGTGCGATCCGATGACGAGGATCCGGCCCGCGTCCGCTGACTCCACCTTGCCAACCGAATCGAGCGCCCAGACTTCGGGCGGGCCGTCGGCCACCTTCCAGCGCCCGTCTGTGTACGGCGGCGGACCCGATCGCCGTTCTCCCGCGCCGCGCAAACGCTGCGCGGCCTCGCTGCAAGACTGTCCTGCGACGACACCGCAGAGCGCAGCAAACGAATTGGCATGGCTGATGACGCCGCGCGCCAGCATGTCCTCGCCATCGCCGATACGCGCGCTCATGCAGTCCACTGCCGCTGCCGCCATCCCGATATCTTCCAGGTAGGACAGTCCCGCGATGCCAGCGCGGTCCTTGCCGAGCCCCGCATCGTTCAATACGAGGGCGTGCGCGCCCGCCTTTGCTCCCAGGTAAGCGGCAATGACGCCGCAATGCGAGCCGGCGACAACCACCTTGCCGGCGACATCGTCCAGCCGCGTGACGCTTTCGGCGACGACGACTAGAATTGCCTCAGCCATGCTCCGCCCAGCCGCCATCGCTAAAAGCGTCCACGTCTACGATGCCGAAACACTGCAGTGGCAGACCGCGGGCAAGACCGGCCTCGCCCTCAAGCCGGTGCGCGAGGACCGTGTACTGGGCCGCTTTCTCGGCCTCGTCGCATTCGAGCCGGTGACGCGCAGTGGATTGCACCAGCATACGGGCGTCGCCACCAGCTTCATCCTCGATGGCGGGCTGAGCGATTACCAGGGCGCGATCACGCTGCATGAAGCCGGCATCAACCTCAAGGGTGCGACGCACGACGCGGTCGCTTACCGGCGCTCCCTCATGGTGTCCCGCCTCGAGGCGCCCGTCATCTACCCGCCCGAGACGGGCCGCGACTATGCCTTGCATTCCGGTCCGCGCTTCGACGAGATCCGCAATCCCGATCCGGAAGCTCCGCCCGATATCATCGTCGCGGTGGACCGCCTGCCGGTCCTGCCGACGAGCATCGGCGGCGTCACGCGCCGGATGATTTTCGACTACTCGCTTTCCCGAAACGAGCACCGCTACGTGCAGATAAGCATGCTGCCCGGCTCGGCGACGCCCGCCTTCACCACCCGCGCGCCGGTGGAAATCTGGGTGCGGGCGGGCGACCTGCGCATCGGCGGCGGCGCAGCGCACGCCAACTGCTTCGCGATCGTGGAACCGGGCGCGACGATAGAGATC
>JBDTRO010000224.1:0-5108 GCA_039931635.1 Betaproteobacteria bacterium
GGCGATTTCGCGCAGGTTCACCATCCTTGGAGCGCCGTTGGCGTCCAGCACGCTGGAGGCGAGCGGCACGCGCTGCAGGTCCTCGGCGCGCGCGCGGTCGGCGCGCGACAGCCGGACCTGCACGTCGTAGTACTGGTCATCCGGACCGCGCCAGTTGCCGACCGCCTGGCCGGCAAGCAGCGGGCGCAGCGCGCCCGCCACCTGGGCGACGCCGATGCCCAGGTCGCTCGCCAGTTCGCGCTTCAACTCCACGGAGACCTGCGGCTTCACCGCTTCGTCGCTCGATTCGACATCCACCGCGCCCGGCACTTCGCGCGTCGCCGCGATGGCCTGCGCGGCAAGTTCGGCGAGTACCCTGCGGTCCTGGCCAAGCAGCGAGACCTGAAGCGGCTTGCCGCTGGAAACGGATTTATAGGCGCCGATCTGTTGCAGGTCGATACCCGCAATGCGCGCCAGACGCTCGCGCATCGGCCGGGTAAGCGCGTTCTGCGAGCGCGTACGTTCTTTGCGCGGCACCAGTTGCACGAAAATATTGACCCGGTTTTTTCCCTGCGCGAAGCCGGTGTTGACCGTCGCGTAGGTGTACTTCACCTCAGGGAATTCGCGCAGCGCCGCTTCCGCCTGCTTCGCCTTCTGGGAAGTGAGTTCCAGCGAGGCACCCACCGGCGTCTTGAACTGCACCTGCAGTTCGGACAGGTCGGGTTCGGGCACGAATTCCGAACCGACGAATTTCATGAGCGGAAAGCTGACTAAAAAACTCGCCACCGCAAGCGCGATCACCGTCTTGCGGCGCGCGAGGCTCCAGGCGAGCAGCTTTTCGTAGGCCAGCGAGATTCTTTCCATCAGCGCGTGGAACCAGGCCAGCAGCCGTCCCAGGGGCCCGGAACTGAACTTGCCCTCGGCCTGCGGATCGTGCCAGATGGACGAGAGCATCGGGTCGAGCGTGAACGACACGAACATCGAAATCAGCACCGCCGATACCACGGTCAGGCCGAACTGGTGGAAAAAGCGTCCGATGATGCCACCCATGAATCCGACCGGCAGGAACACGGCCACGATCGAGAGCGTCGTTGCCAGCACCGCGAGGCCGATCTCGCGCGTGCCTTCGAGCGCCGCCGTGCGGTGGTCGGCGCCCAGCGCCACGTGCCGCACGATGTTCTCGCGTACCACGATCGCGTCGTCGATCAGCAGGCCGACCGACAGCGACAGCGCCATCAGCGTGAGCACGTTGAGCGAGAAGCCGAACGCGTAGATGAAAAGGAAGGTGCCGATGAGCGCGATCGGCAGGGTGAGGCCGGTGATCACGGTGCTGCGCCAGGAAGCAAGAAACAGGAACACGATCGCGATCGTCAGCAGCCCGCCTTCGATGAGCGTCTTTTTCACGTCCGCCACGGAGTTGCGGATGCCGGTGGAGGCGTCGCGCACGATGTCCACTTTCACGTCCGGGGGCAGGAATGCCTGCAGTTCCTTCGCCACCCGGCGCACGCCGTCCACCACCTGGATGGTGTTCTCGCCCTGCGCCTTGATGATGTCGATCGAGAGCGCGCGCTGGCCGTTCACCAGCGCGGCATTCTCCTCCTCCTGCTGACCGTCTTCGATCTCCGCGATCGACCCCAGCGTGACTGCTTTTCCACCGCGGCGCGCGACGATCAGGTTGCGGAAGTCCTGCGGCCCGGTAAGCCGCGCGCGCAGCTGGACAATTTTTTCCTGGCTGGGCGTGAGGATCGAGCCGGCCGGGACCTCCTGGTTCTCGCTCTGCAGGGCTTTGATCACCTGGTCGGCGCCGACCTTCTGCGCTTCCATCGACTCAAGGTTCAGGTAAACCTTGATTTCGCGCTTCACGCCGCCCACCAGCGTGGCCTGGCCGACGCCGCCGACGTTCTCCAGTCGTTTCTTGATCACCTGGTCGGCAAGCGTGGTGAGTTCGCGCAGGCTGCGGCCGGTCGACTGCACCGCCACCGATACGATCGGGTAGTCGTCCGGATTGAACCGGCTGACCCTCGGCTCCTTGATTTCGTCGCGGAACGAAGAGCGGATCAGGGCGATTTTCTCGCGTACGTCCTGCGCCGCGAGCTTGGGATCGATCGACAGGTCGAACTCGATGATCACCACCGACAGGCTTTCGTAGGAACGCGACGACAGCGTCTTGATGCCGCTGATGGTGTTGACCGACTCTTCCACGCGCCGCGTCACTTCCTCCTCGACGTTCTCGGGCGAGGCGCCGGGGTACGCCGTCTGCACCACCACCACCGGAAAACTCACGTCCGGGAATTGTTCCACCGGCAGGCGCGAGTACGAGAACGCGCCCAGCACCAGCAGCGCGGCCATCATCATGGTCGCGAAGACCGGATTGGAAATGCTGACGCGCGTGAACCACATTTGCTTCAGCGCCTTTCGATCACTTTGCCCTGACGGCGTCAGCGCCGGGTTGCGGCGACGGCGACGGTCCGGACAGCCTGGCGGTTACGCCTTCGCGCAGCGATCCGAGATTGACGCGCACGATCCGGTCTCCTGCGACCAGGCCTTCTAGGACCTGAACGTGCCCAGCGGCATCGGGCGTGCCGACTTTGACGTTCTTCTTCTTCACCAGGCCGCCCTCGATCGCGTAGACGAAGGTCTGGCCGATTTCCTCGCGCACCGCCGAGCCGGGCACCGCCAGGGCGCCGTCGATCTGCGACAGGGTCAGAGCGCCCTGCGCGAACATGCCGCCGCGCAGCAGGCCTTCGCGGTTGTCGATCGCCGCATAAACGCTGATCGAGCGCGAACCGACAGTGGCCGCCGGGTTGATGCGCTCGATGCGGCCGGCGAATTCCCGGTCGCCGAAGCCTTCGACGCGGAAATTCAACGCCTGCCCGATCTTCACCTGGCCGATCGCCGCCGGCGGCACCGAGGCTTCCAGCTGCAGGCGCGACAGGTCCACCAGGCTCACCACCTTTGCGTCCAGCGCGACGCGCTCGCCCGGCTGGGCGTGGCGCAAAGACACGATGCCGGAAAAGGGCGCCACCAGAACCGCGTCGCCCATGGATTTGCGCGCCACCACGAGCTCGGCTTCGGCCGCATGCTGCTTCGCGATCGCGACGTCGTAGTTGCTCTGGATGTTGTCGAAGGCGCTCTGCGAGATGAACGATTTGTCGAGCAGTGCTTTCTGCTGGCTGCGGTTTTTCTCGGCCCAGACCAACTGCGCCTTCGTGGCGGCGACGTCGGCTTCGCGCGCGGCCACCTTCGCCCGCACCTCGGTGGGGTCGATCCTGGCGAGGATCTGCCCCTGCTTGACGCTTTCGCCCTCGCGTGCCGAGACCGCGACCAGTTCGCCCGCGACCTTTGCTTTGACGGTCGCTTCGGTCAGCGGCATCAGCGAGCCGGTAAGGGGCAGCACGCGGTCCAGATTGCGGGGTTCGACGATGTAGAGATCGGCCTGCAGGAACTCGGCCACCGGATCGGCGGACCTGGCGCTCGCCGCGGCTTCGGCGGCGTTCTGGCGGCCGCGCAAGGCGAGCGCGGATACGGCGAGCGCGATCGCGGCGACCACGGCGACCATGAGCATCGAACGGCGGGTGATGCGCTGGAAAGGTTTCATCGCTTCAATCCTTGGCAAGGCTGTGGCGCAGCATGTCGAAATGCGTCTCGAGGTAGCGCAGCGGCTCGATTTTGCGGGTCGCGTGCTGCGCGAGCGAGCGGCGCCACATGGTGATGAAGACCATCGGCGCCGCGATCATATGTGCGACGTCGTCAGGATCGACCTTACGGAATTCGCCGCGGTCGATGCCGCGCTGGACGATCGCCGCGATGGCGCGGTGGCCGGGCTCGACAACCTCCTCGGCGTAGAAGCGTGCGAGTTCCGGAAAATTGCCGGCCTCCGCGAAAATCAGCTTCGAGATTCCCGAGACGCGGGTAGCGCCGACCCGTTCCCACCAGCCGAACAGCATCTTGCGCAGCAGCTCGAAGCTGCTGCCGTCGAACTGGTCGATCACGCCGCGGATTTCGGCGATCGGCGACACCAGCCCCTCGCGCACCACGGCCTTGAACAACTCTTCCTTGTTCGCGAAGTAAAGATAGAGCGTTCCTTTGGAGATGCCGGCAAGTGCGGCGACATCGTCCAGGCGCGTGCCGGCATAGCCGCGTTCGACAAACAACTCGAGCGCGGCGGCGGTGATTTCCTCGGGACGGGCGTGCTTGCGCCGCGCCCAGCGCGGTTCGGATTTGGCTGGAGTAGACATCGAAATGGTAATAACTGACCGGTTAGTAATATAATCAAAGGGTCCCAAAAGGTCAAGTGGGGCAAACTCTTGCCTTCGCAGGGGTCCTGTCTCCGAGGGTCGGAGAACGGGTGAGAGAGTCCCTCATAACCTGATGCGGGTAATGCCGCCGAAGGGAGCGCTCATGAACGCCAATCCCAAGTTTCTTGCCTCCACGGCGCACGTCGATGAGGCGGCCATCAAGCCGTTGCCGAATTCGCGCAAAGTCTATGTAGGAAAGCTGAAGGTTCCGATGCGCGAAGTCAGCCAATCGGATACGCCCACCATGTTCGGCGGCGAGAAGAATCCCCCGGTCTTCGTTTACGACTGCTCGGGCCCCTATTCCGACCCGGCGGCGAAGATCGACATCCGCTCGGGCCTGCCGGCCTTGCGCGAGCCTTGGATCCTGGGGCGAAACGATACCGAATTGCTCAAAGAACCTTCGTCCAGGTTCGGCAAGGAAAGACTGGCCGATCCCAAGCTGGCCGAGCTGCGCTTCAACCTGAAAAGAAATCCACGAAAAGGCACGGGCAACGTTTCACAAATGCATTACGCCCGCAAGGGCATCATCACGCCCGAAATGGAGTTCATCGCCATCCGCGAGAACCTGCAGCGCGAGCAGTACATCGAAAGCCTGAAGGCGGGCGGCAAGACCGGCGCGAAGATGCTGGAAATGATGATGAAGCAGCACCGCGGCGAGAGCTTCGGCGCGGCGATTCCCGACATCATCACGCCGGAGTTCGTGCGCTCGGAAGTCGCGCGCGGCCGCGCCATCATCCCGGCCAACATCAACCATCCGGAGAGCGAGCCGATGATCATCGGCCGCAATTTCCTGGTGAAGATCAACGCCAACATCGGCAACTCGGCGGTGTC
>JBDTRO010000225.1:0-7300 GCA_039931635.1 Betaproteobacteria bacterium
CGCCGCGCCTTCGCTTCGCGTTGACGCAATAAACGTTCCGCCGAGCACGCGACCTCGTCTACGATAGCGGCGCACTACGGGGGCTGCCGAGGCACAGGACGGCAGGATAAACAGGCACTGCGGGGGAGTTCATGCGCTGGGTCGTACCAACTGAAAAAGACGACGCCAATCACCTGCTGGAGAAGCGCCTCTGGGACAACGCCGCCATGGAGAGCTTCTTCTCGACGATGAAGACCGAGAGAACCGCCCGCAGGACCTACGTGACGCGAGACGAAGTCCGAGCCGATGTGTTCGACTACATCGAGCGGTTCTACAATCCACGGCGTCGGCATTCGACGCTCGGACAGGTCAGTCCGGATCAGTTCGAAAAAGCTAAAGAATGCTTAGGGTAGTGTCCGGGAATTCGGGGGAAGCCCAACTTGACGCGCACGCTGCACACGCTCGAGCGCTACGGCCTCGTCGAGCTGCAGGCGGCGGCGCAGGCCGAAGGCAAAGGCGGCAGGCCGCCGCTCAAGCCCGTCGTGCTCGCGGACGGCGTTAATCTTCAACTCAGCTTCTAGGCGAGACGGCCTGATCCCCCGGCTCTTGCTTACGTCGGCTGCTTCACCGTCCGCAGGTAGGGCTTCAGCGTCTTGAAGCCGCCCGGGTATTTTTTCTTCGCGTCTTCATCCGACACCGAGGTCGGGATGATGACGTCCTGGCCCGGCTTCCAGTTCACCGGCGTCGCCACGCCATGCTTGGCATTCATCTGCAGGGCGTCGAGAAGGCGCAGCACCTCGTCGAAATTGCGGCCGGCGCTCATCGGGTAGATCAGCATCGCCTTGACCTTCTTGTCGGGACCGATGATGAACACCGAACGAATGGTGGCGTTGTCGGCCGCGGTACGCTTTCCTGCAGCCGCGTTCGGATGGATCATGTCGTAGAGCTTGGCCACCGCCAGGTCTTCGCCGCCGATGACCGGGTAGTTGACCGCGTGGCCCTGGGTTTCCTTGATGTCGCCCGCCCATTTGCTGTGGTCGCTCACCGGGTCGTTCGACAGGCCGATGATCTTCGTGTTGCGCTTGTCGAATTCCGGCTTGAGGCCGGCCATGTAGCCGAGCTCGGTGGTGCAAACCGGGGTGAAATCCTTGGGGTGCGAAAACAGGATCGCCCACTTGTCGCCGATCCAATCGTGGAACTTGATCTTGCCTTCGGTCGTTTCGGCCGTGAAGTCCGGTGCGTCGTCGCCTATGCGTATGGACATGATTCTCTCCGTCGGTAAAACCACATTTTACTTCGCCGCGGTCGCCAGCGCGGCCGCCGCGTTCTGGTCGGCGCGCATCCGGGCCGCGTCGCCCCGCTCGCCGTAGATCGCCGCGCGCCGCAGCAACGCTTCGGCGCTGCGCGGCTCGAGCTTCAGCGAGGCATCCAGGTCGGCCAGCGCGCGGTCGAAATCGCGCTTCAGTGCGAGCACGGAAGCGCGGTTGCGCAGGGCGCTCGCGTCGCGCGGCGCGAGTTTCACCGCCTGGTCGAAATCGGCGAGCGCCCGGTCCCAGTCGCGCGCCTCCCGCATCAGCAGGCCGCGGATGTTCCACGCGGCCTGCAGCGCGGGATCGAGGCGGATCGCCGCATCCAGGTCCGCGAGCGCCTTGTTGCCGTCGCCCTGTACCAGGTAGGTGGCGCCGCGCTGCAGGTGCGCCCTCGCGTGGCGCGGCGTGATTTTCAGCGCCGCATTGGCGTCGGCGAGCGCCTGCTCGGGCTGCCCTTTCATGCGCCGGGCCAGCGCGCGGTTGCTGAAGGCATCGGCATACAGGGGATCGAGCCGGATCGCCTCGTCCAGGTCTTCGATGGCGGCGTCCAGATCGCCCTTGTGCAGCCGCGCCGTGCCGCGGTCGAAGTAGCCGAACACCAGGTGCTGCGGCGCAAGCCGGCCCGATTCGATCGCGCGCGTGATGTCCACAATGGAGGCATCCCACTCGCCGCGGTCGGAATGGATTGCGCCACGGTCGAGCCGCGCGCGCGCTTTTTCCCTGCTCCAGACGAGCCGGGATTCGACCGCGCGGTTGCAATGCTCGAGCGCCTTGTCGGGCGCGCTGCGGCGCAAGGCCGCGCAATTCGCCACGTCCTCGCCGCCACAGCCGGCGAGCACGGAGGCCGCGGCAAAGGCGAACAGGATCTTTTTCACACGCTGCTCAGCCGCCCCTTTTCTTCCCCGTTCCCGTGGCGGCCACGACTTTTGCCAGCGCCGGGAAGTACTCCCTGCCGTAGCCGGCGCGGATCGCCTTCTTTATGATTTCCTTGGCGTTGTCGGCGCCGTGCAGGAAGAGCCCCGCCTCCTCGCCCAGGCGCAGCGCGTAGCGGATGTCCTTCAAGGCGTACTCGGAGGAGAAGGCTTTCTCCGGATAGGCATCCTTCAGCATCGCCTTCATGCCGTGGTTGCGCAGCGCGAAGCTGTCGGCCGATCCCTTGGAGAGCACTTCGAAGGCGAGCTGCGGGTCAACGCCCACCTGGCGGATGAGCGCGAGCGCCTCGGCCAGCGCCACCACGTTCTGGAACAGCACCATGTTGTTGATGACCTTCATCGCCTGGCCGGCGCCTGCGGGCCCGCAGTGGGTAATGTCGGTTGCGACGCATTCAAGGTATTTTTTCAACCTTGTAAAAACTTCCTGCGGCGCGCCTACCATCACCGACAGGGTGCCGTCCTTCGCCGCTTCGCGCGTGCGCGCCACCGGCGCGTCGGCGAACTGGATGCCGCGCGCCAGAAAGCGCGCGCTCAGGTCGCGCGCCAGGTTCACCGGCGTGGTGCTGAAATCCACCACCAGGCCACCGGGCTTGAGGTGCGTCAGCAGGCTGCCGGCGCCCAGGCACACCGCGTTTACCTGCGGCCCGCCCGGCAGCGACAGGAACACGATGTCGGCATGCTCGGCGACATCGCGGATCGACTCGGCCGGCGAGACGCCGGACTCGTCCATGTTCGCCAGCGCCTCGAGGTCGCTGTCGAAGGCGCGCACGTCCTGTCCCGACTTGGCCGCGAGGTTGCGGCACATCGGTGCGCCCATGACCCCCAGGCCGATAAATCCCAGCATCACGCCTCCTTCGTTACCGCGAGCGCATCCACCGCCACGACGCCATTGTCGCGTACCAGCACCGGATTCGCTTCCGCTTCGCGAAACGGCCGCCCGGCGACGAGCGCCAGGCGGGAAAACGCCGCCACGGCGCGTGCCAGTGCATCCAGATCGCCTTTCGGCAGGCCGCGGTAGCCTCGCAACATTGCGAAACCCTTCACCGCGGCGATCATCTCGCGCGCTTCCGCTTCTTCCACCGGCGCCATCCGCAGCACCACATCATTGTAGAGTTCCGCGAGGATTCCGCCCGCGCCCACCATCACCAGCGGCCCGACCACCGGATCGTCGCGGTAGCCGATGATGGCTTCCGCCAGGCCGGATTCCATGCGCTGGACCAGCAGCGGCTCGCCTTTCGGCGCCAGTGCTTTTGCCTTTCTTTCGAATTCCCGGCGCGAAGAGATGCCCAGCATCACGCCGCCGACCTCGGACTTGTGCGCCACTTCGGCCGAAAGGATTTTCAGTGCAACCGGATACTGCAATGCGTGCGCGTAGGCCGGCGCATGGACGACTTCCGACTTCACCACCGGGACACCAAGCGACGCGAACAGGCTCATCGCCTGGAATTCATCTAGTTTTCCCCCGGCTGAAAGTTGCAGCGGATTTTCATTCCCGTTTTCCCTGGGCGTTTTCCAGGAAAAAAAAGCGCGGAAGGCATCGGCGCAGGCTTCCGGGGTGCGGAAGGCGGCGATGCCCGCCTGCGCCAGCAGCGCAAGCGACTTTTCGGCGTGCGGCGTGAGAAAAGCGGCGAGCGGCTTGCTGCCGCGCTTCGCGGCCAGGAGCGGATCGACCGCGAGCTGCGGATGAAACTGGGCGGAGGAACCCACCACCGCCAGCACCGCGTCGCAGCCGGGGTACGCGAGCAGCTCCTCGAGCACTGCGCCGTAGGTCGCACTCTTCCTGCCCATCGTCAGATCCACGATCGGAGCGTCGGAACCTGGCGCAACGGTCTCGATTCCCGCCACGCCCAGCCGGTCCACCACGCTGGCCGCGCCGCCTCCGGTGGTCGTCACCACGGAAACGCGCGGCTTGCGCGCGAGATCCGGCGGGCGGTGCCCCGCCAGCATCGGCCCGATCTCGATCAAGGTCTCGAGCATGTCGACGCGCACGATGCCGCAGTCGCGGAAATAGGCGTCCAGCGCCGCGTCCTCGCCCGCCAGCGCGCCGGTGTGGGAGCGCGCCAGGCGCGCGCCCAGCGAAGAGCGGCCGAGCTTGTAGGCGACCACGGGCTTGCCGGCGGCGTGCGCAGCGCGCGCGCCGGCGGCCAGGCGCGCCGCGTCGCGCACCGTTTCCAGGAACAGCAGAATCAGCCTGGTCTCCGGATCGGCGGCAAGCATCTCGACCAATTCTCCGACCCCCAGGTCGGACTCATTGCCGACCGATACCAGCTTGGAGAACCCGAGCCCGCGCGCTGCGCCGCGCGAGAGCACGGTGCCCAGCATGGTGCCGCTTTGCGAAACCATGCTGGTGCCGCCCACAGGCGGCGCATCCATCTCCAGCACCGCGTTCACCGTGAGCGCGACGCGCCCGGTGAGGTTGATCATGCCCATGCTGTTCGGCCCGAGCAGGCGCACACCGAGTTCGCGCGCCCTCGCCACGAGCCGCGCCTGCCGCGCCATGCCCTCGGCGCCTGCGTCGGCGAAACCGTCGGTGAACACGCTCGCGACCGGCACTCGCTTCGCGCCGCAGTCCTCCAGCGCGCCCTCGACGTCCGCCACCATGATGAACGCGTGATCGATGTCGAAGGGAGTTTCCTTCACGCTCCGGTAGCTTTTCAGGCCCAGGACTTCAGCGCGCGACGCGTTAATGGGCGCGATTTTCCCGCCGTATCCATGCCTGGCGAGAAAGCGCTGCGGGCGGGCGGTGTTCTTGGCGTCGTCGCCGGATGCGCCGACCAGGGCGACCGAGCGCGGCGCGAACAAAGCCTGCGCGAGCGTCATGGTGCCAGGGATTTCGCCGACTCGAGACTCCAGAGCTTCTGCAACAGCGCTTTTGCCTTGCCTTCCCCGATCACGGGCGCCGCGAGCTCGAGATACTTCGCATCCAGTTGCGCGTCCGACAATGGCGCATCCGGATCGCCAATGCGCGTCGGCTGCAGGATTTCCTCCTGCCGGCCGTCGCGCGCGTCGAACGCCACGCGGGCGGCGCGCTGCTGCGGGAACGCGGCGTCCAGTTCCGGGTCGATGGCAACCTCGATGCGCGCCATGAGCTCGCGCGTCGTCGGGTCGTTGATGCGCGCCGGCTCGAATGCCGCCAGGCGCACGCTGCCGTGCGTGAGCGCGGTCGCGACCACGTACTTGAGCGAGAAACGCGCTTCCGCCGGCGTTTGCGGCGATTCGTAGCCGGAAACCTCCTTCGCCGCGCGGTAGCTGCCGACGCGGATGCGCTCGATCTCGCGCGCCGCGATCTTCATGCGCTGCTGCAGCGCCAGCGCGCCGTCGATCGCGGCAAAGGTGTGCCCGCAGCAGCTGTGGTTCTTGAACGTCATGCGCGTGATGTGGAAATCCTTCCCCAGCGTGGCGACGGCTTTGTCCCAGTCCGGGTTGTTCGACATTGCGATGCCATAGCCCGCGTCGCCCTCGATCACATCCAGCGACCCCGTGACGCCCTCGCGCGCCGCGAGCGCCGCGGTAATTCCGGCTTCTGCTGCACGCCCGGCGTGCAGCGGCTTGGACATCGAGTCCATGCGGAATGCCTGCTGCAGGCCGGCGGAAAACGTCGTCACCGTGGCGAGCGCGTAGGCGAAGCGGCCACGGTCCAGGCCGAGCAGTTCCGCCGCCGCGGCGCAGGCGCCGAACACGCCGATGGTGCCGGTGTTGTGCCAGTACTTGTAATGCGCGCGTCCCATCGCCGCGCCGATGCGGGTCGAGATCTCGTAGCCGACGATCACCGCGCGCAGGAACTGCGCGCCGGTCGCGCCGGCGGACTGCGCGAGCGCGAGCGCCGCGGCGATGGTCGGCGCGCCGGGGTGGTAGATGCCGTCGCGGAAGATGTCGTCCACTTCGACGGTATGCGCGGCGCTGCCGTTTATGAGCGCTGCCAGGCGAGGATGGGCTTTTTCTCCCGAAGCAAGAGAACTGGGCCCGTGGCCAAGCTCCTCCCTGAAGGCTGCTTCAAGCATGGTTGCCGGTGGCACCACGGCGCCCGGCAGCAACGCCGCGTACCAGTCGATCACCGCGCGCTTGGCGTGATGCAGCACCTCGGGCTGGAGCGGAATTTTCCGGTAGTCCTCGGCCCAGGCGGCATACCGCTCTACGACATGCATGAATCAGCTAACGGAAACAGCGAAAACGCAGAGGAGGAATGCCAGCGCCCGGGACATGATCAGTTCCGGTAGGACGAATCGATGCGGTCGGCGAGGCGCCGCATCGCGGGCCATTCCAAAAGGCCGTAGGTGCGGCGCGTTCCCGGCCGGTACATGTGGTTGGTCTTCTCGATCACCGCGCGCCCGGGCAGCACGATCTCGTCGGCGCCGTTTTGCGCCATCAGCTGCGTGCGGCAGGCGCGCTCGATGCGGTAGGTGTTGTTGAAGCCCTCGGCCACCGTCTTGCCGACGGCGAGCACGCCATGATTGCGCAGCAGCATGACCTCGCAATCGCCCAGGTTGGCGAGCAGGCGGCCCCGCTCCTCGTTGTCGAGCACGACCCCCTCGTAGTCGTGATAGCCGATTTTCTCAAAGCGCATCGCGGTCTGGGTCATGGGCATCAGGCCCCGCTTCAGCGACGCGACGGCCATGCCGGCAAGCGAGTGCGTGTGGATCACGCAGTGAAGCTCGGGCTTCGCTTCGTGGATCGCGCCATGGATCACGAAGCCGGCCGGGTTGAACTTGTAGCCCAGGCCCTTTGGAAATTCGGGCTCCCAGAGCACCTTGCCCGCGAGGTCCACTTTGATCAGCGACGAGGCGCACATTTCGTCGTACATCAGCCCGAACGGATTGAGCAGGAACTCCTCGGTGCCGGGAATGCGGGCCGATATGTGGTTGTAGATCAGGTCGTCCATGCCGAAATGGCGCACCAGGCGGTAGGCGCAGGCGCAATCGACGCGCGACTCCCATTCGGCGGCGCTCACCCTGCCTTTGAGCGACTTGAAGCGCAGCGGCGGATAGTCCTTGTCCGGCGTCAGCTCCGGATAGGCCTTGCGCAGGTTGGAAACCTTGGTCTTCATGGGTGAAGTTCTTATACGATAGCACCATGCAGGAC
>JBDTRO010000226.1:0-2498 GCA_039931635.1 Betaproteobacteria bacterium
GCACCACCTAGCGCATTGACTAACTAAACGGAGAATCAGGATGCAAAAGAAAATTCTTGGAGCAGCAGTAGCGGCGGCGCTGGTTGCCCCGGCTGCAGTCTGGGCCCAGTCGACGGTCGTGCTGTACGGCCTCGTTGACGTCGGCTACCAGAACGTCAGCAAGTACCAGGCGACGGCGACCAACAAGTCGGGCTTCGGTAACAGCGGCGCGAGAAGCTCGCGTCTTGGCGCGCGTGCTACCGAGGATCTCGGCGGCGGGTTGTCGGCGCGTGCGGTCATCGAATTCGATGTCGCGGGTGACACGGGCCAGGAAGGCGCGAACGGCATGACCGGTCGCCAGACCTTCGTCAGCCTGGACAGCAAGAGCTGGGGCGAACTGTCCCTCGGCCGTCAGCTGACCCACTCGTTCGGTAACGTGGCGATGGCGGAAGGTATTGCCGGCGCGAACTCCTTCCAGTCGTTCTACACGATGGAAGACCAGGTCACGCGCGCGAGCAACTACCTGAAGTACTCGAGCCCGCGAATCGGTGGCGGCTTCACGTTCGGCGTCGGTATAGCGCCGGGCGAAGATCCGACGGCGGGCAACAAGGGCAACCGTAACTACTTCGACTACCATGCGCGTTGGGAACAAGGTCCTCTGGGCATCGGCTTCTCGCAAGCCCGCTTCAAGGCCAACACGACGGGCGCGGCGGTGGCGGCAGTGATCGCTGCTCCGGGCGCGTTCCCGGTTGGCGCGCAACCGGCTGGCCTGAACCTGACGGAAAAAGACACCAGCCTTGCCGGCTACTACAAGTTCTCGGTGGCTCGAATCTACCTGGTCCACTCGAGGAGCAGGCAGAGCGGCACGGGCGCGGCTGAGAACTTCCGCCTCAACGGCGGCCGGGTTGAATTCGACATTGGCAAGGGCATCGTTGCCTTGTCGGTGGCCAAGCGCAAGAACAAGCTGGTCGCGGATTCGGACTCGAGCTTCTTTGGCGTTGGCTACTACTACCAGCTGACCACGCGTACGCAGATGTACGCGACGTACGCTCGCATCAAGAACCAAACTGGTGGCGCGCTGGGCCTGAACGGCCAGTGGGCTCCGCAAACGGCGAGCTTCGACCCGCGCGGCTTCCAAATCGGCATGGGCCACTCGTTCTAAGAAACTGCTCTACAGTTGTTAATACGGGCGCCTTCGGGCGCCCGTTTTTTTTGGCTGAGCCGGTAGGGCACACTCACTTCGCATCCTGTTATCCTGGTGTGTATAATACACACCAATGAACAGCCGGGAACTTATCCGTCTGCTCGAGGCTGCCGGCTGGCAGCTCGTGAGGGTGCGCGGCAGTCATCACCAGTTCAAGCATCCGGCGAGACCCGGTCTTGTGACCGTGCCGCACCCGAAGAAGGATTTGGGCGTCGGGCTGGTAAAGGCGATCCTCAAGCAGGCGGGAATCCGGCAAGGAGGAAAGTGATATGCGTTACGCGGTGGCGATCGAGAAAGGCGACAAGAAGCATGCCTATGGCGTGGCCGTGCCGGACTTGCCCGGGTGTTTCTCGGCCGGGGGCACACTGGATGAGGCGCTGACTAACGCCAAGGAGGCGGTCCTGACCCATCTCGAAGGCTTGATGGAAGAAGGCAAAGGCGTGCCCGCGTCGCGTCCGATCGAGGAACACGCGAAGAGCCGCAGGTGGAAGGGCTGGACCTGGGCGGTCGTGGAGGTGGAATTGCGCGAACTCGACGACAAGACCGAGCGCGTCAACATCACACTCCCGCGGCGTGTGCTGCGCGCGATTGACGAGGCGGCGAAGCGTTCCGGTGAGTCGCGATCCGGCTACATCGCCCGCGCGGGCATCGAAGCGGCGCGCAAAGCGGGCTGAGCCTCCTGAATCCGCCGGCACGGCGGCGCACCCGCTGAAGCGGGTCTGTTCGGATCGCAAGCGACCGGGGGAGCGCAACCGAATAGCGACATCGAATTTCGGTGTACGTCGACGAACTGCGCTCGGTCCGCCCGGGATACGGCTACGCCGCCGAGCTTGCCGCGCACCTGATGTGCGCGCTTAGCGCGCTCGAGCACGCGCTGCCTCGATCAGCGCCCGCGCGGCGATTTCGAGGGCGCCAAACTGGCCGGCGAAATCCAGGCCGTTCGCCTGTTCGATCATGCGCCCCATGTCGGAAGAAATCAGCCAGGCGTCGCCGCGCGGATTGCATTCGATCACGTGGAGTTCGCCGGTGTCCGCGTCGCGCACGATGTCGGTCCCCAGCAGCGGCTGGTCGGGAAAGGCGGCATGTGCTTTTTCGGCCAGCGCAATTACCGCCGCGTCGCGCGCAAGCGCATAGCTTGAATCCTGCTTGTTGGACACCACCGTAATGCCGCCTTTCGCCTTGAAATCCCAGCGGGAATGCAGCGGCACGTAGCGGTGCGACGCTTCGCACCGCCAGCTCATCAGCGCCCGGCCGAAGATTGTCACCACGCGAAAGTTCGAAGGCCACTTGCCCGTGTAGATGAAGCGCTGCGCGA
>JBDTRO010000227.1:0-15919 GCA_039931635.1 Betaproteobacteria bacterium
AAAGCTCCAGGCCAGGTCGTGATCCCATGCCGCTTGCAGCCGGCCCCCGGAGCTCAAGCGCGATCCCGCCAGTGCGTCGCGTCAGCGCGCGACCGCCCTCTCACTCGATGCGCGCGAAGCGCGACTCTGGCCGGTCGTCCGCCTTGTGGACGGTGGTCACGCCCTTCTTCATCGCCCAGGGGCGCAGCTGGTGGTGCAAGGGGATGTAGTAGTAGTTGTCGCGCGTGATCACCAGCCCGTCGCGCAGCATTGCGTCGCGTTTCTTGACGTCGGTCTCGGTCTTGGCTGCGTCAATGAGCGCGTCGAGCTTCGCGTCGCTGATCCGGCCGAGGTTGAAGCTGCCGTCGGCGCCGGTGGTCTTGGTGCGCATCAGCGACTGCAGCGTATACAGGCCGTCGAACGTCGCTACCCCCCAGCCAAGCATATAGGCGCTGGTGTCGAAGTTCTGGATCTTGGCGATGAAGGTCGCCATCGGCTGCGCGTTGAGCGTGACCTTCAGGCCGATCCTGGCCCACATGCCGACCAGTGCCTGACAGATTTTCTCGTCGTTGACGTAGCGGTCGTTCGGGCAATCCAGCCCGAACTCGAACCCGTTCGGATAACCGGCATCCGCCAGCAGCTTCTTGGCGCCGTCGACATCCACCTTGCCAACCTTGTCCAGCTCGGCGGTATGGCCATGCACGCCCGGGGCGACCATGATCGCGGCCGGGATCGAAAGGCCGCGCATCGTGACGCGCTTGATGGCGTCGCGGTCGACGGCCAGGTTCAACGCCTTGCGCACCCGGATGTCCTTGAACGGGTTCTTGCCCTTGATGTTCGAATACTTCAGCTCGTCGTTGAACTGGTCCATGCCGATGAAGATCGTGCGCACTTCGTGTCCATCGAGGACCTTCAGCTTCGCGTCCTTGCGCAGCACGTCGACGTCCTGCACCGGGAGGTCGGTCACCAGGTCGACGTCGCCCGACAGGAGCGCTGCAACGCGGGTCGAATTGGAACGGATCGGCGTGTAGATCACGTCAGTGACGTTGCCGTCCAGCTTCCCCCACCAGTTCTTGTTCGCCGTCATCACGATCTGCTTGTCCGGTTCCCAGCTCTTGAGGATGTACGGGCCGGTACCGTTGGTATTGCGCGAGGCGAACGTGTCTTCCTTCGCCTTGTAGTCCTGCACGTTCTCGGACTTGTTCTTGACCGACCAGCTCTTGCTCATGATGCGGAAGTCCACGATCAGGCGATGCATGATCGGATTCGGCCCGGCGAGGATGAAATCCACCGTCAGGTCATCCACTTTCTTCACTTCCTTGATGCCGGCGACGTAAATCTGCATCGTCCCCTGCGGCTGCAGGATGCGGGTGAAGGAGAACACCACGTCGTCCGCGGTGAACGGCGTGCCGTCCTGGAACTTGACGCCCTTGCGCAGGTTGAAGCGCCAGGTGTTCGGCGCGATTTCCTTCCAGCTCGTCGCGAGCGCAGGCTCGACGGCGAATTTCCTGTCGTAGCGCACCAGGCCTTCGTAGACGTGCTGCATGATGCCGTTGGTGGTGGCATGGTTCTGCGAATGCGGGTCGAGTGAAATGACGTCGTTCTGGGCCGCCCATTTGAGCGTGACTGCATACGCGGGGACGGCGGCCAGCATGATGGACGCGGCAGCCGCGGCCAGGAATCGGTTGAATCGCATGGGGTCTTCTCTCCTTTGGAGAAACTATGATACACAAGCTCCGGGGGGTTGCCCATGAAACTGACGCAAGTCCAGCTCGACGCTTTCGACCGCGACGGTTACCTGTTTTTCCCCGGCCTTTTCCGGCCCGAGGAGATCAAGGTCCTGTCGGACGAGGTTCCCGCCCTGTACGCCCAACGCCGGCCGGAGAACGTGCGGGAGAAGAGCGGCGACGTGGTGCGGACCAATTTCGCGGCCCACCTCTACAGCGCCCCGTTCGCCCGCCTGGCCCGGCACCCGCGCATGGTCGAGCCGGTGCAGCAGGTGTTCGGCGAAGAGCTGTACATGCACCAGTTCAAGATCAACGGCAAGCAGGCCTTCGACGGCGACGTCTGGCAGTGGCACCAGGACTACGGCACCTGGCGCAACGACGACCAGATGCCCGAGGCGCGGGCCATGAACGTCGCGATCTTCCTGGATGAGGTGAACGAATTCAACGGGCCGCTCATGTTCATCCCCGGCAGCCACAAGCTGGGCGTGCTCGACGCGGCGCACGACACGAGTACAACGAGTTATCCTCTCTGGGTTATTTCAGGGGAAACGATAAAGAAATTAGTCGATCGCGGCGGCATCGTCGCCCCCAAGGGCCCGCCAGGGTCGATGATCCTGTTCCATGGCTGCCTGGTGCATGCCTCGACTTCGAACCTGTCGCCCTGGAACCGCGTCAGCGTGTACCTGTCGCTGTGCGCGGTGTCGAACCACATCCGGCGCTTCAAGCGCCCGGATTACATCGCGCACCGCGACTTCACGCCGATCCGCTGCCTGCCCGATGATTGCCTGCTGAAGAATTACGACGTGCCACTGCCATGGAAGGACAGGTTTTTTGAATCTCTACGCGAAACTGGTTGAACGGGAGCAGCAGGCGCGGCCGCTGCGCGTTGGCCTGATCGGGGCCGGCAAATTCGCCGCCATGTACCTGGCGCAGGTGCCGCGCACGCCGGGTATCCGGCTGGTTGCGATCGCGGACCTGGCGCCGGCGAACGCGAAGACGAACCTGGCGCGGGTGGGCTGGAGCGCCGCGGCCATTGGCGCGACATCGATCTTCGAAGACTGGCAGAAACTGGTTTCGAATCCCGAAATCGACATCGTGATCGAGGCGACCGGCAATCCGGTGGCCGCCGTCGAGCACATCCTGGCGGCATTCCGCCACGGCAAGCACGTCGTCAACGTCACGGTCGAAGCAGATGCGTTCTGCGGGCCGGTGCTGGCGCAGAAAGCAAAGGAAGCGGGCGTCATCTATAGCCTCGCCTACGGCGACCAGCCGGCGATCATCTGCGACCTGGTTGATTGGGCGCGTGCCGCGGGTTTTCCCGTCGTCGCTGCCGGCCGCGGGCACAAGTGGCTGCCGCATTTTGCGCAGTCGACGCCTGAGACGGTCTGGGGCTACTACGGCCTTACGCCCGAGCAGGCGACGCTGGGCGGCCTGAATCCCAAGATGTTCAACTCCTTCCTCGACGGCTCCAAGCCGGCGATCGAGTCGAGCGCAGTTTGCAACGCCACCGGGCTGACGCCGGCACCGGATGGTCTGGAATTTCCCTCGTGCTCCATAGAAGATCTTCCCAGCCTGATGAAACCCAAAAGCGAGGGCGGAACGCTGCACCACAAGGGACAGGTTGAAGTCGTCTCCTCGCTGGAGCGGGACGGCACGGTAATTCCCTACGACATCCGTTTCGGAGTCTGGGTGGTGTTCGAGGGCGAGAGCGAATACATCCGCCGCTGCTTCTCCGAATACGGCGTGAAGACGGATCCATCGGGGCGCTATGCCTGCATGTACAAGCGCTGGCACCTGATCGGTCTGGAGGTCGGCATTTCGGTGGCTTCGGTCGGACTGCGCGGCGAATCGACCGGATGCGCGACCGGTTGGCGCGCCGATGCGGTGGCGACGGCGAAAAAAGACCTCAAGCCGGGCGAGATCCTGGACGGCGAGGGCGGCTACACGGTGGTGGGGCGCTTGATGCCGGCGGACGCGTCGCTCGCACAGGGTTGCCTGCCGCTGGGCCTCGCCCACGGCTGGAAAATGCTGCGTCCCGTGGCCGCCGGTCAGGCGCTCAAGTGGAGCGACGTGGCTTTCGACGCGAACGTGCCCGCGGTGAAGCTGCGGCGCGAGATGGAAGCGTCAGCTTCTTCAGGTAGTGATAAATCTCGGTATGGTCTGCCCCTACGGGTAGCCGGCTGAGCGAGGTCTTCCAGAGCTTCGCGGTGATTTCCAGGTAGGGCGCTTTCACTCCCACGCCGCGTGCGATGTCCTTCGCGATGCCGACGTCCTTGGTCATGAGGGCATGCGAGAAGCCGGATGCAAAGGCCTTCGTGAATACCTGCTGCGGGATCTTGCGCTCGGTGGTGCTGTTCTTGCCTGTCGAAGCATTGATCACGGCGATCAGCGTTTTCGGATCGAGGCCGAACTTCTTGCCGATCAGGAGGGCTTCCATGCCGGCAGCCGTGCCGGCCGCGCCCAGGTAGTTGTTCAGCGCCTTGGTGGCGTGGCCGGAGCCAAGTCCCCCGGTGTGGAAGATTTCGGTGCCCATCGCCGAGAGTACCGGCCTGGCGCGCTCGAGCAGCACCGCATCGCCGCCCACCATCAGGGCGAGCGTGCCGTCGGCCGCCTTCGCTTTCGCGCCGGACACGGGGCTATCCAGCATGTGGACGCCTTTTTTCTTCAGCAAGGCGCCCAGTTCGCGCGTCGTGCCCGGATCCGAGGAACTCATGTCGATGACGAGTGAACCCGGCACGAGGCCCGGAAGGGCGGCGAAGATCGCCTTGCGCACCGCTTTTCCGTCCGGAACCATGGTGATGAGGACCTGGGAATGCATCGCCGCTTCCTTTGCGGATTTGCAGTTCCCTTTTCCATTTACATCAAAGCTTTTCACATCAAACCCGGCCCGCGCGAGATTGGCCGACATCAGGCTCCCCATCATCCCGAGGCCGATGAAACCGATCTTCATGCGTCGCGTTCCTTGAAAACCTCCTTCGCGGAGCGAAAGCTCTCCACGGCGGCGGGCACGCCGCAGTAGATCGCGACCTGCAGGAACACTTCGCGGATCTCTTCCCTGGTCAGGCCGTTGTTCAGCGCGCCGTTGATGTGCAGCTTCAACTCATGCGTGCGGCCGAGGGCGGAGAGCATCGCCAGGTTCAGCATCGAGCGGGATTTGCGCGACAGGCCCGGCCTGTTCCAGACGTCGTTCCAGCAATAGGTGTTCAGCATTTCGGTGAACGGGCGGTTGAAGTCGTCCGCCGCGGCCTGCGCCTTGTCGACGTACTCTGCACCGAGCACTTCGCGGCGCGTCTTCAGGCCGGACTCATGACGCTCTTTATGTGATCTTTTGTCCAAAGAAATTTCTCCCGGAAAAATCGAACAAGAAAAAAATCAAACCAGATCTTCGTAACGGATGCCGGCCCGCCGCAGCAGGCCGTCGAAGGCCATGCCGCCCGGCCTCGGGCCGGAGCGGAACGGCAGTGTGCGTGCGGGTGTTTCGTCGAGCACTTTCTGCGTGATCGGCAGGTTCTCGCCCGCCATGGCGTCGGTGGCGGCCTGGATTTCGCAGGCGCGCTGCAGCGTCCAGTAGGTCGTGAATGCTTCCGGAATGCCGGCGCAGGCGACCAGCAGGCCGTGGTTGCGCAGGATCAGCGCGGACTTGCGGCCGAGGCTCGCCACCAGGCGCGACTGCTCGGTGGTATCCGTCGTGACGCCTTCGAAATCGTGATACGCGACCTCGCCGTGCAGTATGGAACTGTAGAAATTGTCGTAGCGCAGCCCGTCCTTCTTGCAGGAAACCGCGCTGCCCGCCGTCGAATGCGTGTGGATGATGCAATGCGCATCGCCGCGCGCCTCGTGGATCGCGCTGTGGATCACGAAGCCGGCGACGTTGACCGGATACGCCGACCCGTCCACCGCCTTGCCGGCCAGGTTCACCTTGACCAGGTTGGAGGCGGTCACTTCGTTGTACCAGAGCCCGTACGGATTGATGAGGTAGTGCTGCTCCGGGCCCGGTACCTTCGCGGTGATGTGGTTGTAGATGAGCTCGGTCCAGCCCAGCCAGTCGAAGGCGCGGTAGAGCGCCGCCAGTTCCAGCCGCAGCGACCATTCCTCCGCCGTGACGCCGGCGGGCTTGAGACGCAGTACTTTTTCACTCAGATCCATGGTTGATCTCCTGAAAAAAAAGCGCGAACCCGAAGGTCCGCGCTTTTCAACTTAGCACGCCTGCGGGCTTACTTGCCCATGATTTCGCCGAAGCGGACCCACTCCGTGCCGTTGAAACGCGCGAGCTGCACCGACTCGATCGGCGCGAAGTCGGTCGCGCTGGTGTTCAGCTTGATGCCAGGCAACATGCAGGAGGGAGCGAAATTCTTGAGGCTCGCCGCCTGCTTCATCACGTTCGCGCGCGTCAGGTCGTTGCCGGCCTGCTTGAGCACCTGGACCAGCGTCTGCGCCACGCACCAGCCGTAGAAGTTTTCGGTGGCGACCAGATTGCCGTCGGGATAATACTTCTTCATGAACGCAGTCCATTCCACGACCGCCGGATCATTCGCCCAGGCCTTGTCATTCTGGTCCTTGAGGTACTGGGTGCTGATCAGGCCGACCGACTTGTCGAGGCCCGCGGGTCTGAGCACGGAGCCGATGGAGCCGGAGACGTTGTTCAGGTAGTGCGCCGGCTTCCAGCCGCTGTCCCAGGCCTTGCGGATCGCCTGCGCCGCGAATTTCGGTGTCGTGATGTTGAAGAACGTATCCGCGCCCGAGGTCTGCAGCTGCGCCATCTGCGAGTCCACCGTTGGATCGGTGACTTCGTAGGAGGCTTCCTTGACGATCATCGTCTTCGCCTTGGCGCCCAGACCCGCCTTGAATCCCTCGAGATAGTCCTTGCCATAGTCGTCGTTCTGATACAACACGGCGATCTTGGCGTTGGGCTTTTCCTTCAGGATGTGGGCGGCGTAGATCTTGGCCTCGGTCTGGTAGTTTGGCTGCCAGCCCATGGTCCACGGGAATTTCTTCGGATCGTTCCACTTGGTGGCGCCGGTGGCGACGAACAGCTGCGGTACTTTCTTCGCGTTCATGTACTTGTGGATCGCGGAGTTCGGCGGCGTGCCGAGCGGCTGGAATATCAGCAGTACCTTGTCCTGCTCGACCAGCTTGCGCGCCATCTCGACCGTCTTCGGCGGGCTGTAGCCGTCGTCGTAGGAAATCATGTTGATCTGGCGGCCATTGACGCCGCCTTCCTCGTTCACCTTCTTGAAATACGCGGCGATGGAGCGCCCGATGGTGCCGTAGGCGGACGCCGGACCGCTGTAGGGATTGATGTGGCCGATCAGGATTTCCTTGTCGCTGGCGCCCTGGTCGTATTTTTTCTGCGCCAGCGCCGCCGGGCTGGCGAGCGCCGCGGCCAACAGGGCGGCAATGGGTAAGAGCGTGCGTTTCATGGATTCTCCTCCTTCGGTGAATGGGGCCGGATCATGTTTTCGACAGGCTGGCTATTGTGCGCCTTCCGGGTCAACCGCGCCAAGCCCATGCGGATGGCCCCTGCAATTCCCAACGGCATCAAGTACGTGAAACCGAGGAGAAACAGGCCGAAAATCGCCCAGGGGGCGGCTTTCGATATTTCGTCTGCGACGTTCGGCACGAACTGGATGAACAGCGCGCCGTAGAGGGCGCCCGAGATGGATGCCACCCCGCCGATGACCATGCCGATCAGGAACGTGAGCGACAGGAAGATATTGAAACTGTCGGGTGCAACGAACTGGATCGCGATCGCGCCGAGCGCGCCGGCGACTCCCGTGAACATCGCCGAGACGCCGAAGGTGAGCGACTTGACCATCGCGTTGTTGACGCCCATCGCTTCGGCGGCGACGTGGTTGTCGCGGATCGCCATCATCGCGCGGCCGATGCGGCCGCGCAGCAGGTTCCAGGCGAGCAGGAACATCACGAGCGTGACCGCCAGCGTGAAGAAATACAGCCACTGATCCTGGTTCAGAGTCAGGCCCAGGCTGGCGAGAAATTCGGGTGCATCGGGTTTCGTGATCACGATGCCCTGCACGCCGCCCGTCCAGCCTTCGAGGTGATGGTATTTGAGGAGTTGCGGCAGCGATACGCCGAGCGCGAACGTCGCGAGCGCGAGGTACAGCCCCTCCAGCCGCAGCGCGGGCAGGCCGAACAGGAACCCGGCCACCAGGCACACCGCGCCGGCCAGCGGAATCGTGGCCCAATAGGGGAAGCCCGCCTTGTCCATGAGGATCGCGGCAACGTAGGCGCCGATCGCGTAGAACGCACCATGTCCCAGCGATATCTGACCGTTGTAGCCGGTCAGGATATTCAAGCCGAGCAGCGCGATCGAATAGACCAGCACCAGCGTGAACTGGAAAGTGCGGTATTCGCTCACCAGGAACGGCAGCGCGCAGGCGATCGCCAGCAGTACGGCGTATCCGATGAGGGCGCTCTTTTTCATACCCGCGTCACGTGGACTTTGCCGAAGAAGCCTGACGGCCGTACCGTCAGCACTCCGATGATCAGCACCAGCGCCACGGCGAGTTTCAGCTCATTGCCGATGACAAAGGCGCCGAGCACGTTTTCGAGCACGCCGACCAGGAATCCGCCGAACACCGCGCCGCCCGGGCTGTCGATGCCGCCGATCAGCGCGGCCGCAAAAGCGTAGAGCAGCACGCCACCCATCATGTTGGGATCGAGGAACACGATGGGCGCCACCATCATGCCCGCCACCGATCCGATGGCGGCGGCCAGGCCCCAGCCCAGCGCCAGCATCCAGCCGACGCGGATGCCGACCAGGCGGCTCGATTCCGGATTCTGCGCCGCCGCGCGCATCGCGAGACCCAGAGGCGTGTACCGGAAGAAGGCATAGAGCAGCACCAGCACCACCATCGTGACGCAGATGGCGCCGATTTCGTGCGAAGACATGTACTTGTTGCCGAACAGCGGCTGCTCGGGAAACGGGCTGGGAAAGGTCTTGATCGTGAACGTGTAGATCCAGCCGGTGACGCTGTTCAGGATCACCAGCAGCGCGATGAACACCACCACCACCGCGAGCACCGGCGCGTGCTCCACCGGGCGGATCACCACTCTTTCTATCACCACGCCCAGCACGAAGGAAAATCCCACCGTCAGGAAGAAGGCGGCCCAGTAGGGCATGCCGGCTTCGATCAGCGACCAGGCGATGTAGGTGGAAAACATCGCCAGTTCGCCCTGCGCGAAATTCACCAGGTGCGTCGCCTGGTAGATCATCACCAGCGCCAGGGCCATGCTGGCATAAATGCCGCCGGTGGCAAGTCCCGCGAGTACCTGGTGCAGCAGTGCGTCCAAGTCGTTCTCCTAGTAGCCGAGGTAGGCGCGGCGCACCGCGTCGTCCTTGCGGATGTCGGCCGAGAGGCCGGACAGCACCACGCGGCCGGTTTCGATGACGTAGGCGCGGTCGGCGAGATTGAGCGCCATCGCCGCGTTCTGCTCGACCACCAGCATGCTCACGCGCTCCTTTTCGTTCACCGCGCGCAGGATGCCGAACAGTTCCTTCACGATCAGCGGCGCCAGGCCGAAGGAGGGCTCGTCCAGCAGCATGAGCTTGGGCCGCAGCATCAGCGCGCGCGATACCGCCAGCATCTGCTGCTCGCCGCCCGAGAGCGTGCCGGCCTGCTGTGCGCGGCGCTCCTTCAGGCGCGGAAAGTAGCCGTAGATGCGCTCCAGGTCCGGCTCGACGTTGTCGCGGTCCTTGCGCGTGTAGGCGCCCAGCCGCAGGTTTTCCTCGGTCGTGAGGTTCACGAAGGTGCCGCGGCCGTCGGGCACATGCGCGATGCCCAGGCGCACGATGTCCTCGGTGGCGCGGCCATCGACGCGCTGGCCGGCGAACTGGATCTGGCCCTCGGTCCGCACCATGCCGCACAGCGCGCGCAAGGTGGTGGTCTTGCCCGCGCCGTTGGCGCCCAGCAAGGTCGTGATCGTGCCTTCGTCCATCGCGAAATTCATGCCGTGCAGGACGCGCGTCTGCCCGTACGCGGCGTGAAGATTCGTGGCTTCGAGAAACGCCATGTCAGGCGGCTCCGTCGCTGAGCGCATTCATTGCGCGCCCCCTAGATAGGCCTGGATCAGCTCGGGATGCTTCTGTACTTCGGCCGGGCTGCCTTCGGCGATCTTCTTGCCGAAATTCAGCGCCACGACGTGGTCCGAGATGCTCATCACCAGGCTCATGTGGTGCTCGACCAGCAGCACCGTCAACTTGAGGCGGTCGCGCACACCGCGGATCAGCTGGCCCAGGGCGCCGACTTCCTCGTGGTTCAGGCCGCTTGCCGGTTCGTCCAGCAGCAGCAGCCTGGGTTCGCTGGCTAGCGCGCGCGCCAGTTCGACGCGCTTCTGCGTGCCGAAGGGCAGGTCGGCGACGCGCGTCTGCGCCACCGATTCGAGTTCAAGCAGCTTGAGCAGCGCGTGCGCTTTCTCGAGGGTGGCATTTTCCTCGCGCGCGACCGAGGGCAGGCGCAGCGCGTTGTAGAGGAAGCCGGTGGTGGTGCGGCAATGGCGTCCGACCATCACATTGTCGAGCACGGTCATGGTGCGGAACAGCGCCAGGTTCTGGAACGTGCGCCCGATGCCGAGTGCCGCGACGCGGTGGCGCGGCAATTTGAGGAGCGACTCGCCGTCGAAAAGAATGTCGCCGCTGCCGCACTCATAAAGCCGCGACAGGCAGTTGAACAGGGTGGTCTTGCCCGCACCGTTCGGCCCGATCAGGCCGACGATGCGGCCCACCGGCACGTCGAAGGAGACATCGTCGAGCGCGACGATGCCGCCAAAACGCACGCCGACGTTCTGCACGCGCAGCAACGCCCCTGCAGCATTCGATCCGATAGACCCTCCTCCATCAGACGCCGATTCAGTCCGCGCGACGCGCGCACTGTTGCTTATCGTGTCGGATTGTCGGACCATACGATTTTTCCGTCAAGCAGAAAGCAGAAATTTGTCCGGCATCCATGAAAAATTCGGCCGCATCAATTCGACCCCGGCCTACAGGCTGGTCGCCGAAGCGATCGAGCGCCAGATCCTCTCGGGCAGCATGCGGCCTGGCGAGCCCATCGGCACCGAAGCCGAGCTGGTGAAGCAGTTCGGCGTCAACCGCTCCACCGTGCGCGAGGGAATCCGTGTGCTCGAGCACGATGGCCTGATCCGGCGCGAATCCAACCGCCGGCTGTCGGTCGGCCTGCCGCACTATGAACGCCTGGCGACGCGCTCCACGCGCGCGCTGATCCTGGGCGAGGTGACTTTTCGCGAGTTGTACGAGGCCGCGATGGCGCTGCAGATGGCGACCATCGAAGGCGCCACCGAACGGGCCACGCCGGCCATGATCGCCGCGATGGAAGAAAACATCGCGCGCACCGCGCTGTCCCTGAAAGATACGGCCGCGGTGGCGCAACTGGATACCGAATTCCACGCGCTGATCGGCAAGGCGTCCGGCAACCGCGTATTGCAGCTGGCGCGCGAACCGTCCGACCTGCTGATTTATCCCACCACCGAAATGGTGCTGCGCCAGGTGCAGGAAGGTCCCGCGCGGCTGCTGGAAGCGCACCGCATGATGCTGGACGCGATCGGCCGCCGCGACAGGGAAGCCGCGCGGCTTTGGGCGCGCCGCCACATCAACGACTGGCGCAAGGGGTTCGAGCGCGCCGGCCACGACCTGGACCAGCCGATCGACAAAATCTACCTTCGCTCCCTGGTGAAGGACGCGCGCCGGCCGGCGGACTAGTCTTCATTCAGGGCGCGGTTGCCGGCAGCGACGCTTTCGGAGGTTTTTTCCGCGGCATATTGCGCGGCCGAAAGCACTTCACCTGCTTTCAGCGGCTTCAGCAGAAAGTACGCCTGCGCGGCCGTGCCCGGCACCATTTCGCGCACCAGGGTGCCCATGAGGCCTTCGAAGATGCCGGAAAGGATCAGCGGCGCCTGGGCCGCGATGCCACCGGTGTTGCCGCTGGCATCGAGTACTTTCAGCTTGCGAACGCCGACCAGCGTGTATTTTGCGGTGCCGACGAGGATCGTGTTGCCGGCGGTCTTGAATCGCGCCGCAGGAGGAAACGGGCGCAACATCGCGAACCGGCCTTCGCCTTCTTCAATGACGACAGGCGCGCCTTCGGGATCGGTGAGCTGGTAGCGAAACGTCAATTGCCCGCTCGAGCCTTCGAACTGCACCCGTCCGGTCACGCGCGTCGGCCGGCCGCGGAACACCACTTCTTCGTCCGGCATGAAGATTTCGCCCTGCGCGGCCATCAGGACGCGTCCGTCATCGCCGGCATGCCGTCCGGGCCCAGCGCTACCACGCGATCGCGGCCGGCGGCTTTGGCGTAGTTCAGGCCCGTCTCGGCGCGCCCGATCAGCAGGCGCGTATTTTCGCCCTTGCGATGTTCCGCCACGCCGAGCGTGCAGCTCAGGTGCCGCCGGCCTTGCACTTCGGGCAGGGGCTCGCGGGCGACCGCGGCGCGGATGCGCTCCGCCGCGATGATGGCGCCCTTCAGGTCGGTGTCCGGCATCAGGGCGAGGAATTCCTTGCCGCCATAGCGCCCGAAGACATCCACGTCGCGCAAGGCGCCGGCTGCCGCTTCGGTGAAGCGTCTGAGCGCGATGTCGCCCGCCGCCGGTCCGTGCGCCTCGTTGACGCTGCTCAGCCAGTCGAGATCCACGCGCGCGATGGATAGCGGCTTGCCGATCCGGTCGGCGCGCGCGATCTCGCGCTCGAGTGCTTCCATGAGGTGGCGGTGGTGATAGACCCCGGTAAGCGCGTCGCGGCTGGCGCGCTGGTCCGCTTCCAGCCCCAGGTCGTGGAGCTTGCGCTGCGCTTCCGACAGGCGCGCGCGCAGGCGCAGGACGATGCCGGCCGCGTATGTGAACCACGCGAGCGCAAGTACCAGCGCGCCGAACTGCGTCCATGCGGCCGCGAGATTCGGTCGGTGGCCGTCGTCGATCAGCATGAACAACGCCGTGCCGTGCGTCACCGCCGCGATGGCCGCCAGGACCGCGAGCCGGGTGCGATCGAGCTGCAGCAGGCCGTAGACCATTGCCACGAGGTAGAGCACCGGGACCACCGCCGGGCTGTCCCCGGCGCGGTAGGTCAGCCAGGCGAGCAGCAAAAATGCCGCCGCCACTTGCGCTGCGATGAAGTTCGCTGCGCCGAAACGGTCGCTGACGCCGGATCGCGTCATGCCGTAGGAGGCCCCCGTCAGCACGGCGAGCGCGATGCAGCCCTTGACGGCGAGGGCCGGTTCCACCAGTCCAAGCACCGCGGCCAGCACCAGTACCAGTGCCATGACCGCGACGCTGCCGGCGGCAAATTTCAATTGCGCGATTCCACCATAGGAGGCACGATAGTAATGCGAATCGGCCTCTATCGAAAAGAAGGGAAACCCATGCGTTTTCTGAAACGGATTCTGTTGCTGCTTCTTGCTGCCGCTGCGCCGGCGGTAGCCCTGGCGCAGGCCTTTCCTTCGAAACCGGTGCGCCTGATCGTGCCGTTTCCGGCTGGCGGCCCGGCGGACATATTCGGGCGCGTGCTCGCCCAGGGCATGACCGCACAGCTCGGGCAGCCGGTCGTGGTCGAGAACGTCAGCGGCGTTGGCGGCGTGCTCGGCGTCGAGCGGGCCGCCAAGGCGGCGCCCGACGGCTACACGCTCGTACTCAACAGTTCCTCGGCACTGTCGATCGCGCCTTTCTCCATGGCGAAGATGCCCTACGACCCGTTCAAGGACCTGGCGCTGATCACGGCCGTGGTGCGGGTGCCGGAAGTGCTCGCCGTAAACCCGTCGCTGCCCGTGAACACGCTCGCCGAGCTCGTCGCCTATGCCAAGGCCAATCCGGGCAAGGTCAATTTCGGTTCGGCGGGCTCAGGCACCATCACGCACCTCGCGGGCGAACTGCTCAAGGTCGAAGCGAACATCGACATGATCCACGTGCCTTACAAGGGCGCGGCGCCGGCGGTGAATGACCTGCTCGGCGGCCAGGTGCAGATGGGCGTGTTCGACGTGCCGGTGCTGCTGGGCCACATCAAGGCCGGCAAGCTGAAAGCGCTCGCGGTCACCAGCGCGAAACGCGCGCCCAGCCTGCCGGAGGTGCCGACCACGGCCGACGCGGGCTACCCGAAGGTGATCTCCGATAACTGGTACGGACTCGTCGGCCCCGCGGGAATACCGCAAGGCGTCCTCAAGCGGCTCCACGCCGCCGCGATCGCCGCCCTCAATTCGCCGGAATTGATCGAGCAGTTTTCCAGGGTGAGCGGCGTGCCGATGCCCTCGTCGCCCGAGGAGTACGGCGTGTTCATCGCCTTCGAGCAGGCGAAGTGGGGCAAGGTCGTCAAGGCGATCGGCTTCAAGGCCGAATAGCCGAGCCCGGCCAGCGCTTCAGCTCGCGATCGTCACCGGAGGCAGGCGCAGCTTCCGCCTGGCCGGCGCCGGGTGAAGGGACGGCTGCGGGACGCTCAACCCGGTTTTTTGCCGGCGATCGTGTCGAGCAGGTCGCCCATCGTCTGGTCGGCCCAGTAGTCCGGGTCCTTGTCGATGATCGCGTCGCCCTTGGCGATCACGTCCGTGCCGATCTTGCGGCGCTCGCAATAGCCGCGCCAGAACTGCTTGATTTCTTCCGCTGACATGTCCATTGCCCGGAAGCTAATTCAAGCGGTCAGGTTGTGTCAACGCTTGCCAAATGCCGGAATCATCGAGGCGCGCCGAAGGTCTGCGACCAGTACACGCCCAACTCGCTCCCGCGCTCGACCGCGAAGGCGACGCCCATCTCGGTAAACGCCGGGTTCATGAGATCGGCGCAATGCGCGGGACTCTTGACCCAGCCCGCCACCGCTTCCTCCGGCTGCGACTGGCCGGCGGCGATGTTTTCCGCCGTGATGCGCCATTGGTAGCCCGCCCGCTCGACTCTTTGCGCCGGGCCGGATCCGTCGCGGGCGCGGTGGCTGAAATAATTGTTTTGCGCCATGTCCTCGGCATGCTCGCGCGAGGCCGCGGCAAGCAAATCGTTCAAGCGCAGCGGCGCCGCCGCGTCGAACGCCTTGTCGCCGCAGTTGCGGGGCCTGGCCCGCGCCTGATTGACGAGGTCGAGCACGCGTTGCGATGCGGCCCGCGCGGACATTCTCACGGCCGGCGCAAAGGGTTGCGCCAGCACGATCCAGACCTGGCCCGCGTCCTGGTAGACGCCAACGTCCGTCATCGCCGCGTCCTGCAACTTCGGACAGTTGCTTTCATTCGCCAGCAACGCCGGCGCCCTGTCGCCGACACCCTCGCCGCGGAAGCGGAAGGTGACGGCGCGGGATCCCCGGTATCCCGACGACTTCAGGCTGGCCTTCAGATCGTCGCCTTGCGCCAGGTCCCGGGCGGCGCGCTCGAGCGCATCCTGCCGCTTCAACGGCGGCAACCGGGCGGCGATGCTGCAGCCGCCTTCGCCCGCGCGGAGTCGGTTGATCGCGCCGTACAGATCGCTCGCCTCCGCATCGCAGCCGAAGGCGAGCGCTAGAGCAAAGAGAAGGCGCAGGCTTGCGATTGGTGCCCTTACCGTTGCGAGGCCGTGTATGCCTGCGACTGGAGGGACGGCGCGCAGCAACTCCCTCGCCCCGACGGCTCGTTCGAGCGTGGGTCAACGTTTCGGTTCGCCGGCGGGTCCGTGTAGCCCGATTGGTTGACCGGCGCGACGTAGGCAGCCTTGCTGTAGCGCGCGGCCTCATGGGAGCGATCGCTGGCACAACCCGAGAGGCCTGCGCCCGCAAGTATCGCGACCGCGACCGCAATCCTGAAATTGCCTGGGTTTTTTTCCATTGTTGAGATTTTCATTGGGACCTTCCATTGTGGTGGGGTGGGGGGATTGCGCAGCCATTGTTTTCCAGCCGCGGCTGGCCGTCGGTACGTTCCAACACGTAGCCAGCGCGGCTTGCTGCTTCATGGGAGACATCGTGGATGCGGCGCTGCAACTGCCTTCGCCCGCCGCGCAGGCGGTTGATCGCGCCGTATAGATCGCTCGCCGCCGCGTTGAAACTGGCGCAAAGAAAGAACAAGCAGGCGAACTCATATGTACGCCAGCGCACATGCAATACGCCGCAAGGCTCAACGCGGTATGGTGGCTTCATGGCTGATGACAATCCTTGCGACGAATGCGCCTATCTCGTCGCCGCCGGCCCGGCCAGAGAGCCGCACGGCGCGCTGGTTTCGTCAGGCACGGATTCCCACGGGAAGGACGCGTTT
>JBDTRO010000228.1:0-8938 GCA_039931635.1 Betaproteobacteria bacterium
CGGCCACGATCACGCGGACGCTGTTTGTCGGCCTCGCGATGATCGAATCCACCGCGATCTACTGCTTCGTGGTCTCGATGATCCTGATCTTCGCCAATCCGTTCTGGAACCAGGCCATCGCGCAGGCCGGGGGCAAGTAGACGATGCTCATCGACTGGTTCACGGTCGGCGCGCAGGCGGTCAATTTCCTCGTCCTCGCGTGGTTGCTCAAGCGCTTTCTCTACCGGCCGATCCTCGACGCCGTCGACGCGCGCGAGAAGCGCATCGCCACGGAACTTGCCGACGCCGACGCGAAGAAGGCCGAAGCACTCAAGGAGCGCGACGATTTCGGCAAAAAGAACGCGGAATTCGACCAGCAGCGCGCGTCGCTGCTCGCCAAGGCCACGACAGAGGCGACTTCCGAACGTGACCGGCTCCTGCAGGAGGCGCGCAAGGCTGCCGATGCGTTGAGCGCCAAGCGGCAGGAAGCCCTGCGCAGCGAAGCCGGTCAGCTCAACCAGGTGCTTGCGCGGCACGCACGCGACGAGGTATTCGCCATCGCGCGCAAGGCACTTTCGGACCTCGCCTCGACCAGCCTGGAAGAGCGCCTGGCGGAAATTTTCGTGCGCCGGCTGCGGGCAATGGACGCGGCATCGAAGGCCGCCTTTGGAAAGGTCCTTGGAAATGCCGCCGGCCCGGCGCTGGTGCGCAGTGCTTTCGACCTGCCGGCGGCGCAGCGCGCGGAGATCCAGAAGTCGCTCAACGAGGCCTTTTCCGCGGAGATCGGCATCCGCTTCGAGACGGCGCCGGACCTGGTCGGCGGCATCGAGCTCGGTGCGAATGGACAAAAGCTGGGCTGGAACATCTCGGAATATCTGGTGTCGCTGCAAGCGGGCGTCGACCACCTGCTGCAAGGCCAGAAAAAAGCTGACGCGAAGGCCCGGCCCAACGCCGATCCCGGACCAGCAATCCGATGAGCCCGGCGCCCGGTAGCATGCAAGCCGCATTCGATGGCGCGTTCGCTCGCATGCGCGAGGCCCGCGACGCGTTCGTGCCGCGACTCGCGGCGCGCGAGGTGGGCGCGGTCATGAAAGTCTCGGCCGGCATCGCATCCGTCTCCGGCCTGCCCGGCGCAGGCTTCGAGGAATTGCTCGAATTCCCCTGCGGGGTGTCCGGCATCGCCTTCAATGTGGACGCGGAAGAAATCGGCGTCGTGCTGCTGGGCGACTACTGGCACCTGAATGCCGGCGACGAAGTCCGGCGCACCGGCCGCGTCATTGATATCGCGGTCGGCGAAGCGCTGCTCGGCCGAGTGATCGACCCGCTCGGCCGGCCGCTCGACGGCGGCGGTCCGCTGCCCGACGAACAGCGCCTGCCCATTGAACGCCCGGCGCCCGCGATCATGGACCGCGCGCCCGTGACCGTCCCGCTCCAGACCGGGCTGCTTGCCGTCGACGCGCTCATTCCCGTGGGCCGCGGACAGCGGGAACTCATCCTGGGCGACCGCCAGACCGGCAAGACCGCGATCGCCATCGACACAATCCTGAACCAGCGCGGCCGCAGCGTCCTGTGCGTTTACTGCGCCATGGGCCAGCGGGCCTCTTCGGTCGCCAAGGTGGTTTCCCGCCTGCGCGAAAAGGGCGCGATGGACTACACCGTGGTGGTCGTGGCCGAGGGCAATGAAGCGCCGGGGCTCGCCTACATCGCGCCTTACGCGGCCACCAGCATCGCCGAGCATTTCATGGAAGCCGGCCGCGACGTCCTGATCGTGTACGACGACCTGTCGCATCACGCGCGCGCCTACCGCGAGCTCTCGCTGCTGCTGCGCCGGCCGCCCGGCCGCGAAGCCTTTCCCGGCGACGTGTTTTACATTCACTCGCGCCTGCTCGAGCGCGCCACGCACCTGGGCGAGGCGCGCGGCAACGGCTCTCTCACCGCCCTGCCGATCATCGAAACCGAAGCGCAGGACATCTCGGCCTACATTCCGACCAACCTGATCTCGATCACCGACGGCCAGATCTACCTTTCGCCCTCGCTGTTCGAACTGGGCGTACTGCCGGCCATCGACATCGGCAAGTCGGTCTCGCGCGTCGGCGGCAAGGCGCAGCGCGCCGCGTACCGCGCCGTGGCAGGCGACCTGAAGCTCGCTTACGCGCAGTTCGAAGAACTGGAGACCTTCGCCCGGTTCGGCGCCCGGCTCGACGAAAGCACCCGCAAAACCATCGACCATGGACGGCGTATCCGCGCCTGCCTCAAGCAGCCGGAAAACGCCCCGCTCGCGGTCCCCGCGCAGATCGCGTTGCTGCTCGCGCTGGGAGCGAAGCTTTTCGACCCACTGCCGCTGGAGCGGATGCCGGAGGCTATTCAGGCCGTATGCGCGGCGGCGGCCGATCTGCCCGCTGCGCTACGCGACGGTTTCGAAACGGCCGCCACGCTGAGCGACGAGGACCGCGACGCGGTCATCGAAAGCGCGCGCCAGGCGCTTAAGCGCTTCCTGCCCAAGCCGAAGGACAATCCAAAGGACCAACCGGAGGACGATCCGAAGGACGGCGCCAAGACATGAGCGACACCATCGCGAATCTGCGCCGGCAGATCGGCAGTGCCGACGACCTCCAATCCGTGGTCCGCACCATGAAGGCGCTCGCGGCGTCGAGCATCGGCCAATACGAGCAATCGGTGCGCGCGCTGGCCGACTATGCACGGATGGTGGAACTGGGCCTGAGTGTGTGCTTCCGGACAGCGGCGCCCGCAGTAACCGCGGAGACCGGGATGGATAGCGCGCGAACCGCGGAACCGCCGGCCGTCTGCGCGGTGGTCTTCGGATCCGACCAGGGCCTGGTCGGCCAGTTCAACGACGTGGTGGCGGATTTCGCGGTGAGCGCGCTCGCCCGGCATTCCGGCCAGGCGCGCGTCTGGGCGGTCGGCGAGCGCGTACATGGCCGCCTCGCGGACGCCGGTCTCGCCCCGGCGGGGCAGTTTCCGGTACCGACATCGGTCAAGGCGATCGCGCCGCTGGTCGGCAAACTGCTCGTGGCGAGCGAATCGCGTGAGGACATGGACCCGGAAACGGAACTCTATCTGTACTACAACAGCCCGGGCAGCGGCGCGGTCTATGCGCCGGTCGGCAAGCGGCTGCTGCCACTCGACGACCGCTGGCGGCGCGAACTGTCCGGACGGAAGTGGCCTAGCGCAAACCTGCCCGAAATCCTGGGCAGCGGCACAACGGCGCTGCGCGCCCTGATCCGGGAATTCCTCTTCGTCTCGATTTTCCGCGCCTGCGCCGAATCGCTGGCAAGCGAGAACGCGAGCCGGCTGGCGGCGATGCAGCGCGCCGACCGGAACATCGACGAACTGCTGGATAACCTCAACGGCAGCTTCCATCGGCTGCGGCAAACCGGCATCGACGAGGAGTTGTTCGACGTCCTTTCCGGCTATCAGGCACTGTCCGCGGGAGAGACATGAAAATCCACACCGGGAAGTTTCGCGTGCTCGCGGGGAAGAAGGTCGACCTCGGCAAATGGCCGACCCGCGTCAAGCCGCTCACCAAGTCGAAGAAGACGTACAAGAAGCGCCTCCGGGAGCAGGTGGACGAACTCATCGATCTGCAGCGCATGCACTACGCCTCGGACCGTTACGCGGTACTGCTGATCTTCCAGGCGATGGACGCCGCCGGCAAGGACGGCGCAATCCGCCACGTCATGTCCGGGGTCAACCCGCAGGGCTGCCAGGTGTTCAGCTTCAAGCATCCGAGCGCCACCGAGCTGGACCACGATTTCCTGTGGCGCACCACGCGCGTCCTGCCCGAGCGCGGCCGCATCGGCATATTCAACCGGTCCTACTACGAGGAAGTGCTGATCGCCCGCGTGCATCCGGAGATCCTGCGCAGCCAGGGCCTGCCGGTTGAACTACAGGACGAAAAGACGGTTTGGGCGGGGCGCTACTCCTCGATCGTGACGCTGGAGAACCACCTGTTTCGCAATGGCACAAGGGTCATCAAATTTTTCCTCCACCTGTCGAAGGAAGAGCAGCGCAAGCGGTTCCTGGATCGCATCGACGATCCTGACAAGAACTGGAAATTCAGCGCCGCGGACCTGCAGGAGCGCAAATACTGGAACCGGTACATGAAGGCCTACGCGGCCTGCCTGCAGGCAACCAGCACCAGGATCGCGCCGTGGTATGTGGTGCCCGCCGACGGCAAGGAAAACGCGCGCCTGATCGTTTCCCAGGTCATCCTCGACGTATTCAACGGTCTCCGACTCGCCTATCCAAAGACCACGCCGAAGCGCCGACGCGAACTCAAGGCCCTGCGCAGGAAACTGGAAGCGTAGCCCGCGCACTGCCACACGCATGCGGCAAAGCCCGTGTGCGGCACCGTACCGACGTCGCCGCCCGGCCGGCGGTTCAATGTCGTCGTCCCCATGCAACGACCGGAGAAGACCATGTTCCAGCATTCATCCCTCGCGCGCCGGTCCGCATGAAATCCCGGTTGTCGCGCGGTTGAATGCGATGAAGGCATTCGTGTACCGCGGCCCGGGCCTCAAGGGCATCGAGGAACGTCCGCGGCCCGCCATCCAGTCGCCCGGCGACGCGATCGTGAAAATCGTGAAGACCACCATTTGCGGCACCGACCTGCACATCCTCAAGGGCGATGTACCGACCTGCGCGCCGGGACGCATCCTCGGGCACGAGGGCGTTGGAATTGTCGATTCGGTCGGCGCGGGCGTCACCGCCTTCCATGCCGGCGACCGTGTGCTCATCTCATGCATCTCGGCCTGCGGCAAGTGCAGGTACTGCCGGCGTGGCATGCCCTCGCATTGCACCACCGGCGGCTGGGTCCTCGGCAACACCATCGACGGCACGCATGCGGAGTATGTCCGGACCCCGCACGCCGATACCAGCCTTTATCCGATCCCGGCGGGCGCGGACGAGGAAGCGCTGGTCATGCTGAGCGACATCCTGCCGACCGGCTTCGAATGCGGCGTGCTCAATGGCAAGATCGCACCCGGTTCGACCGTGGCGATCGTCGGCGCGGGCCCGATCGGCCTCGCCGCACTGCTCACGGCGCAGCTCTACTCGCCCGCGGAAATCATCATGATCGACCTCGACGACAACCGGCTTGAAGCGGCCAAACGCTTTGGCGCCACTGCGGTTGTCAACAGCGCCGACGGCAAGGCCGCGGAGAAGGTCATGAAGATCGCTGGAGATGGCGGCGTCGATACCGCCATCGAAGCGGTGGGCATCGCGGCCACGTTTGAGCTGTGCGAAAAGATCGTCGCGCCCGGCGGCACCATCGCCAACATCGGGGTGCATGGGACAAAGGTGGCCCTGCACCTTGAAAAGCTGTGGGACCGAAACATCACGATCACCACGCGCCTGGTCGATGCGATCACCACGCCGATGCTGCTGAATGTCGTACGTGCCAACAAGATCGATCCGAAGCTTCTGATTACCCATCGCTTCAAGCTCGACGGCATCCTCGAGGCTTACGAGACCTTCGGCAACGCCGCACGCACGCCCTCAAAGTCATCATCGCGGCCTAGCGCCGAATCTCACATCCACAACGTCTGGAGAATCACTTGTTCGACTACTCGATCCTGAAGCCCGAAGGCATACTGGTACTCAAACCAGACGCGCCGCTGAGCAGGGAGGATTTTGGCCGCATGGGCGCGGCGGTCGACGCTTATCTGTCAGACCATCCAAAGCTGGATGGCGTACTGATCCACACGAAAGGATTCCCCGGCTGGGAAAACTTCGGCGGCTTCACCGCGCATTTGCACTTCGTGCGGGAGCATCACACGAAGGTAAAGCGCGTTGCGATCGCCACCGACAGTTCATTCGCCGGCATCGCGGAATCGCTGTCCAAGCACTTTTCCTCGGCCGAATTGAAGAGCTTTCCGTTTGCCGACGATGCGAAGGCGCTCGCCTGGCTGAAGAGCGCGTGAGGCGATTGGCGTGGGCGTGAACGAGTTCAAGGGATTTCTGCTCTGGTGCACCGGCCTGAACTATGCGGTGCTGCTCGTCTGGTTCGGGGTCATTGCGCTGGCGCACGACTGGCTGTACCGGCTGCATTCGCGCTGGTTCAAGCTCAGGGTCGAAACCTTCGATGCCGTGCACTATGCGGGCCTATCGATCTACAAAATCGGAATCATCCTGTTGAACCTGATTCCTCTTGCCGCAATCTATCTTTCGAGCTGAAGCCGCCGCAAAAACGCTATGGCGGAGAGGGAGGGATTCGAACCCCCGGTACCCTTGCGGGCACAACAGATTTCGAGTCGGTCTAAGCGGCACCGGCCCAATCTCTCCGAATTCTAAAACGCAATGTTATCAAGCTCGCAGCGCTTGCCAGTTTTTGAATTTCAGTACCAGCAAACTGCATTCAGCTTAGTTTACGGCACAAATTCGGCACAGCCCGGTTGACCGTCCTTCGCCCTGAGGCGGACCACGCTGTGTTCGGCAGCGTACAGACCCCGCGGCATGGATTGAACGACTGTCTTGAACTCCACGCGCGACGCAGAATTCACTGCATGGAGAAAGCATGATGTCGACCCAGGCAAGAAGGAAAAAGAAGGCTCCCGTCAAGCGCGCGCCGGGGAACGAGAAGACTCCTGTCAAGCGCGCACCTGACATTCCGCCCGCCCGGGGGATGCCGAAGCGGCGAATGCCCCCACGCCGCCCCCGCTAGCTGCGTGATGCCAGGCTCGAAGCTGACGCGCCGAATCCCGGCGTTGTCGTGTCGGTGCGCGGCAGCGTCGTCGACATCGCCCGCAAGGCGCTGCAGCCATTCCTGCCCGAACCCGGGCCCGGTTCGTCGCCGGCGCCGAACCTGAACTGACGGCGCGATGCAATCCATCCTGACCCTCAATGGGGGCTCGTCCAGCATCCGGTTCGCGCTGTTTGACGCGAGTGAACCACCGCGGCGGCGGCTGCACGGCAAGGTGGATCGCATCGGCCTGGCCGGCACAAATCTGACCTACAAGGATTCTGCGGAGGGGCCACAGGAGCCTCGGCCCATCGAACCCGCCGACCGTCGATCGGCAGTCGCGTTCCTGCTGGACTGGCTCGACGCGCGGCGGGGCTTCGCGTCAACCAGGGCCGTGGGTCATCGGGTGGTGCATGGGATGACGCGTGGCGAACCTGAACCGGTCACTCCGGCATTGCTCGATGAACTGCGCCGTATCGAGCCGTACGCCTCCGAGCATTTGCCGCTGGAGATCGAATTGATGGAGGCAGTTCGCCAACGCTATCCGGTGCTTCCCCAGGTGGCGTGCTTCGACACCGCGTTTCACCGCGGCATGCCGCGTGTCGCCAGCCTGCTGCCGATTCCCCGCCGCTACGAGGCAGCGGGCGTGCGGCGGTACGGGTTCCACGGATTGTCGTATGAGTTTCTGCTGGGGGAACTTGCCCGAATCGGCGACCCGGCGGCCACCAGCGGCCGTGCGATTCTTGCGCATCTCGGCAACGGCGCCAGTCTTTGCGCCGTGCGCGACGGCAAGAGCATCGACACCAGCATGGGTTTCACGCCAACGGCGGGACTGGTGATGGGAACTCGTACGGGCGACCTGGATCCGGGACTGGTCAGCTACCTGGCGCGCAGCGAGAAAATGACCGCGGACCAGTTTCATCACATGGTGAATCGGGAATCGGGATTGCTCGGCGTCTCCGGGACCAGTTCCGACCTGCGAGACCTGCTCGCCCGGGAAAACGACGACGTGCGGGCGGCGGAAGCCGTGGCGCTCTTCTGCTACCAGGCGAAAAAGTGGATCGGCTCGTTCGCCGCTGCGCTGGGCGGACTGGATACGCTCGTCTTCGCGGGCGGGATCGGCGAAAACGCGCCGCTGATCCGGGAGCGGATCTGCGAAGGGCTCGGATTCCTCGGCATCGAATTGAACCACGCGCGGAACGCGAAACATGCGCCTCTTATTTCAACCGATGATGCCCGCGTCAGAGTTCGCGTCATCCGCACCGACGAGGAACTCATGATCGCGGCGTCCGTCATCCGCGTTCTCCATTTTGAGAATCCATGAAAACCGAAGATATCAGTCAGCTTTCTCTACACCACGCATGCAACGGAAAGCCAGGATGCAACTCGGCATGATCGGATTGGGGCGCATGGGGGCGAACCTGGTGCGGCGCCTGACCAGGGCGGACCACCAATGCGTGGTCTACGACGTGAAACCCGCCGCCGTGAAGAAGATCGCGGGCCGCGGCGTGCGGGGCGCGGTCTCGATCGAGGAACTCATCGCGAAACTGGCCAAACCGTGCGCGGTGTGGGTGATGGTTCCCGCCGGCGTGACGGGCAAGACCGTCGACGCACTGGCCGCGCACATGGATGCCGGCGACACTATCATCGACGGCGGCAATAGCTACTACCGCGACGACGTGCTGCGCGCGAAGGCGCTAGAACGCAGCGGCATACACTACGTCGATTGCGGCACCAGTGGCGGCGTGTTCGGGCTGGAGCGCGGCTACTGCCTGATGATCGGCGGCGAGGACGAGGTCGTTAAGCAACTGGAGCCGATTTTCGAAAGCATCGCGCCGGGCATCAAGGCGGCGCCGCGCACCCCGGGCAGGAAAGGCGCGATAACGCCGGGCGAGCGCGGCTACCTGCATTGCGGGCCGGCCGGCGCGGGCCATTTCGTCAAGATGGTCCACAACGGCATTGAGTACGGACTCATGGCCGCCTATGCCGAAGGACTGAACATTCTGCGCCACGCCAACGACGGTCGACGCGCGCGTGCCGCGGACGCGGAAACCGCGCCGCTGCGCAATCCCGAGCATTACCGGTACGACCTGGACCTGCCGGCGATCACGGAACTGTGGCGCCGCGGCAGCGTGATCGGCTCCTGGCTGCTCGACCTGACGGCCGCATCGCTGCTTCAGAGTCCCGGCCTGAAGGATTTCGCGGGCCGCGTCTCGGATTCCGGCGAAGGCCGCTGGACGATCGAGGCGGCGATCGACG